>CALKWT010000197.1 GCA_938003885.1 uncultured Balneolaceae bacterium
TACCCATTCGTCCGCCGAATGAGTGTTTTGGAAGATAGGTTGCTGCATAAAAAGGCAATTTTTCAGGAGTCAGAATCAAGGTGAGCGGCCAGCCACCCTGCCCGGTTACCATCTGGCAGACAGTCATGTATGTGTTATCTATATCGGGCCGCTCTTCCCGGTCTACCTTAATATTGATAAACGTCTCGTTCATCAGCCTGGCAACCTCGTTATCCTCGAAGCTTTCGCGTGACATGACGTGACACCAGTGGCACGTGGAGTATCCGATCGACAAGAAAATTGGCTTGTCTTCTGACTTCGCTCTTTTAAATGCTTCCTCCTCCCACGGGTACCACTCTACAGGATTGGTAGCGTGCTGAAGCAGATAGGGTGATTTTTCAGTGGCGAGACGATTCATCATGACAAAGCTAGGGTCGATGCTTCCTCAATGATACAAAATCAGGGGATGAAAAGTGAAGTGAGATCCATCTCATTTGAAATAGTTTTAGAGAATGTTGACACTCTTACCGGAAATATATATCATCAGATGAAAACGTTTTCATACTTCTGGCGACAGGAGTCCGTGCCTCGTCAATAAGGAGTACAGGCACACCATGGTGTTAACATTATCCTTACAAACTCGGCGTCTGAATCTATCATGAAATCCTCACTTCTGGTTCCGCTACTTTTCCTACTTATTCAGTTGCTCTCTTTGCCATTGGGCCATGAAAAGCGCTTGCCGGTCAAAGAGAATTTAGAGAATTGTGAGGAAATCCGTGCCGATAATGCCGACGATTGCCTTCGTATGAACCATATTCAACTGCTGGGGACCCATAACAGTTACCATGTAAAGCCCCCTGCCAGGCTTGTAAGTCTGCTGGACGAATACGAAAAGGGGTGGGCCGAAAATATCGATTATTCCCACCGGCCGCTGCAGGAACAGCTTGAGGAACTTGGAATCCGACAGTTCGAGATCGATATTTTTCCGGACCCGGAAGGTGGACATTATGCCCAGCCATCGGGAGCCATACTCTCTGAGGACTCCGACTATCCTGGCCATCCCGAACTGATGAAACCGGGCCTGAAAGTGATCCATGGTACCGATGTAGACTACAGGACCACCTGTCTCACGTTCATCTCCTGTTTGACAGAGATCCGGGATTGGTCCCTTCAGAACCGTACTCATCTCCCGATCATGGTTCTGGTTGAGCTCAAGGGTGGGGGAGAGCGTGAGGGTCGGGGACCGGTTAGTTTCACTACACCGGTAAATTTCGATCGGGAGCTGATCCTGGATATCGACAGGGAGATCCGTATGGTCTTTGAAGAGGAACATCTGCTTACTCCTGCCGAAGTTCAGGGTGATTCCAGGTCGCTCGAAGAGGCGATATTGACCAAAGGATGGCCGACACTTTCCGAAAGCCGCGGTAGAATTCTGTTTGCACTCGACAACACAAACGAGTTACGGGAAATCTATCAGGAGGCATTAAAGATGGATGAGGGAAGGATCTTATTTACCAGTTTCGATCCGGGCGAGGCGGATGCCGGATTTATAAAAATGAATGACTCAATTGGGGGGATTGATCAGATCCGGGAACGCTCAAAAGCAGGCTATCTGATCCGGACTCGTGCAGATATTCCTGTCCGTGAGGCGAAGAGCGGAGATACGACCCGGCGAGAAGCGGCACTGAACAGCGGAGCACACTATATAAGTACCGATTATCCGGAGATGAGTCCGTTTGGTTCAGGATACATTGTACGACTGCCCGATGCAAAAGGGCCGGGGCGCTGTAACCCCGTGACGGCACCCCCTACATGCAAAAATCAATTTATTGTTGAATGAAAGGGATTATTTTTGTAATAAAGCATTCCCCTTACGGGTGAACCTTTATTCTGATGAGGCGGACAAATTGCGAGGCAGCGGGCAGGCTGAGGGCATTCTGAACAGCCGGAGATGGGATTTAGTGGTAACAAGAAATGAAAAGATAGGGTAAACAGAAGGTAGATGGCAGGGCATAGATGATTCCGGAAGTGGTATTGGAAATGAAACATATCCGTAAGGAGTTCCCGGGTGTAGTGGCACTGGAGGATGTGGACTTTAATCTGAAGAGAGGGGAAGTGCACGTACTTCTGGGTGAAAATGGTGCTGGAAAATCCACACTGATGAAGATCGTGAGCGGGGCCTATGAAAAGGATGAAGGTGAAATCCGAATTGAAGAAGAGAACGTTGAAATTACAAGTCCGGGCCACGCACAGGAACTGGGTATTGGCATCATCTACCAGGAGTTTATTCTGAACCCGCACCTCACGGTGGCAGAAAATATTTTCCTGGGCAGGGAACCGGTTTTGTGGCCTGGCGTGATCAATCAAAAGAAACTGAACAGGGATGCCAGGGAGATACTCAACAGCCTGAATGTAAGCATTGATCCCGGACAACTGGCAGGAACTCTTGGAGTAGCGATGCAGCAGATGGTGGAGGTGGCCCGCGCCCTTTCCCTCAATGCAAAAATCCTGATCATGGATGAGCCTACCGCAGCTCTTGCCAGCAAAGAGATCGAAGCGCTTTTTACGACGATCCGTCATCTGAAAAGTAAAGGAGTGGGCATTATCTATATATCCCACCGACTTGAGGAGATCTTTGAGATCGGGGACCGTGTCACAGTACTGCGCGATGGACGATATGTGGGTACAAAAGCGGTTCACGAGCTGACCCGTCACACGATGATTCGAATGATGGTGGATCGTGATCTGGATGATCAGATTCCCAAAGTAAAGGCCGATCCCGGTGAGGTGGTGTTGAAAGCGGTGGGTGTCTCTGTTTCCAACCGTCTGAAGGAGATCTCTTTTGAGCTTAGGAAGGGAGAGGTCCTCGGAATCGCCGGTTTGATGGGGGCAGGCAGGACGCGGCTTGCAAGAACCCTGTTCGGAGCTGAAAAAATTGAACATGGCCACGTCTACATAAATGGCGAAGAGGTCGAGCTGAAAAGCCCCAAAGATGCCATCCTTGCCGGGATCGGCTTGGTGACGGAAGATCGTAAAACAGAGGGGCTGATTCTGGAGCTCTCCGTAAAACAGAATATATCGATGCCGGGTATTGACAAGTTTGTGAACTTTGGGATTCTCAATCTCAAGAAGGAGAGCCGTGTCGCAGATGAATATATCCGGAAACTGAACATCAAGACTCCGACGGGAAATCAGCCGGTTATCTACCTGAGCGGAGGCAATCAGCAGAAAGTTGTCCTGAGTAAATGGCTCTGCTCTGATGTTCGCATCTTTATTTTCGATGAACCAACCCGGGGTATAGATGTAGGTGCTAAAACCGAAATCTATCAGCTGATGAATCAGCTCACAGCCCGGGGTGCAGCTATTATCATGATCTCTTCCGAGATGCCGGAGATTTTAGGGATGAGTGACCGCATTCTTGTGATGCGGGATGGCCGGATCGCCGGGGAGCTACAGGGTGGAGAGGCCACACAGGAAAAAATTATGAACTACGCACTGGGGGAGCCTTATGAAGCTACTGCCTGAAAACATCAGTTTTGACCAGATCCGGCAATTTGGAACGTTCATCGGATTGATCCTGCTCTGTGCTCTCTTCACGCTTCTGTCACCCTACTTTCTGACCGCCTCCAACCTGATGAATGTCGCACAGCAGTCGGCCATTATTGCTGTGATTTCAGTGGGTATGACATTTGTGATTATTACGGCAGGAATTGACCTTTCCGTCGGGTCGGTCCTGGCATTTTCGGGAGTCGTCATGGCCAGTGTTCTTCATGCTGGGCTGCCTCTGCCCGTCGGAATTCTAACCGGACTGGCTGTCGGTTTCGCATGTGGTCTGATAAATGGCCTGCTGGTCACATATGGGAATATCCCCCCTTTTATTGCCACCCTGGGCATGATGAGTATCGCCCGCGGAGCGGCTCTCTGGTACACCGACGGACGGCCAATTTCAGGTTTTGAGGACAGTTTCAGATTTCTGGCTCACGGAGATATCTTTTACATTCCTGTGCCCGTCCTGATCATGATTGTTGTCTATGCTCTTGCCCATTTTGTGCTGAGAAGAACGAAGATGGGCCGGTACACCTATGCCATCGGGGGCAATGAAAAGGCGGCGAGGCTGTCGGGGGTCAATATCAAATTCTATCTCAATATTATCTACGGAACCGCCGGACTGTTAAGCGCCCTGGGGGCAGTGATGCTTACCGCCCGGCTTAATTCTGCACAGCCTGTTGCAGGAATGATGTACGAACTGGATGCAATTGCCGCAACAGTTATTGGCGGTACCAGCCTGTTTGGTGGCAAAGGCAGTGTGATCGGAACGCTGATCGGGGCACTTATTATCGGTGTCCTCCGGAACGGACTAAACCTGCTGGGGGTCTCTTCCTTTATTCAACAGATAGTGATTGGTGCGGTCATTATTGGCGCAATTTTACTGGATACCAAATTGAAACAGATAAAAAACAGCTAGAGGTGAAAAGCCGTTTATCTCCAGCTTTATCGTAATAAAATATACCCAATGGAAAATAACCGATTTCAATGTAATGCAGCCACCTTCATGCTGCTGACTTTACTTCTCTCCTTTGCCGTACAGGGATGTTACAAAGAAGAGTTTCCCGGAAACCCTACTGTGGCCCTGGTTGTTAAAACTCTTAATAACCCCTTCTTTAATGATATGCAGGATGGGGCTGAAGAGATGGCCCGCAAACTGGAACTAAACCTGATTGTTCAGGCTGCCGAACGCGAGATCGACGTGGAACAACAAGTGCAGATTGTGGAAAATTTAATTCAGCGCCGGGTAGATGCCATCTTACTTGCTCCCAGCGGGTCTCGGGAGGTCATTCCTGTTATTTCTAAAGCCAATCAAGCGGGGATCCCTGTGATCATCCTCGATACCAGGGTGGATGAGGAGTTGTTGAGAAGAGATCAGGCTGAGGTCGCCGCCTTTATTGGATCGGATAACTATGAAGGAGGGGTGATTGCGGCAACTTATGTGGGGGAGGTGTTAAACGGCAGCGGAAAAGTAGCAATCTTGGAAGGGATACCGGGACATGAGACAGCCGATTCCCGCCAGCGGGGTTTTCTGGATGGGATTTCGAAATTTGAAGGAGTGACCGTCGTGACCTCTCAGACAGCCAACTGGGAACGGAGTCTGGGCTATAATGTTTTTGAAAACATACTTCAATCCTATCCCGATCTTGATGCGGTTTTTGCTGCCAGTGATCTGATGGCGCTCGGTGCTGTTGAAGCGATCGCTTCCAGCGGGCGTCAGCAAGGGGAGATTGTTGTAGTGGGTTTCGATGCGCACCAGGAGGCGGTAGAAGCGGTCCGGAATGGAAGCATGCATGCCACCATTGCTCAAAATCCCCGCGAGATCGGACAGGCGGGAGTGGAGGCCGCCTCTAAACTATTGAACGGAGAAGAGGTCTCTGAGGAGATCACCATCGATATAGGATTGGTAACTCAAGAGTAGTTGAATCATTAAACCCTGAATATCTGGAGTAAGAAAATCTATGAAGACAAAAATCAATGTCGGAGTCATCGGGCTGGGCAGGCTTGGGAGCTTGTATACAGAATATCTCAAATATCAGATTCCGGGAGCCAACGTCCTGTCCGTTGCAGATGCCCGACCCGGATTGGCGGCAACGGTCGCTGGGGATCACGGAATTAACTATCCATTTACCGATTACCGGGAGATGCTGGAACTGAAGGAACTGGACGCAGTGGTCATTGTGAGCCCCACTGCAACCCACTTTGAAATGGTTCTTGCAGCGGCGTCGAAAGGGAAGATGATCTTTTGTGAAAAGCCGCTATCCCTCTCCCTTAAAGAGACTTCGGAGATGAAAGAGGCTGTACTAAAGTCCGGCATTTTCTTCCATATGGGATTTATGCGTCGTTTTGACCGTGGGTATGCAGCGGCCAAGCAGCGGATAGAAGCGGGTGAGATCGGAGAGCCGATCGTTTTTAAGGCTTCATCACGGGATCCGTTCCGGCCCGATCTGGCCTACGCTGACCCGAAGATGAGCGGAGGCCTGCTACTCGATATGGGAATCCACGATTTTGACCTGGCCCGCTGGTTTATGGGAGATGTTGCCGAAGTGTATACTGTCGGAGGGGTGCTGGCATATCCTGAAATGAAAACCATTGATGATATAGATAATGCAATGGTGAGTCTCTCCTTCGAACAGGGGGGAATCGGAACGGCGGATATGAGCCGTAGCGGTATCTATGGATATGACATCCGAACAGAGATTTTGGGAACGAAAGGAACGATTCAGATCGGATACCTTCGGGAGACCCCCATCACTGTCCTGAAGAAAGAGGGGGTCATTCATGATACAGTTCCCTACTTTATGGAGAGATTCGAGCAAGCCTATATCACGCAGCTCAAGGATTTTATAGAGAGGGCAGTGAAACAAGAAGAGCCCTCTGTCACTATTGAAGATGGGGAACGTGCTCTTTTAACAGGCCACGCAGCCACCCGCTCCCTGCATGCAAACATGCCGGTTGTGATTCAGAACAGCAGTATGAGTTATCATGTAAAATCGGAAACAGAAATTGAAACAGAAAAAAAACCCTGACTACCCGATGAAAAATAAAAATCTTTTTAAAAACACCGCCAGTAAAAAAGGGAGAAACCGGATCATCTCACCGGAGAACTCCGAATTGTCTGCCCTATCCTATTTTCGGATCATTCTGGACAAAGAACTCTCCGCAATTGATTATGAAAATCAGGGGGTGGAAGCTGGCCTGATCTGTCTCAGCGGAGAAGGGACGATAACGATCAGCGGACATGAGTATCTGATGAAACCGTACGATACACTTTTTCTGCCTCCGGGCCAAAGAGGCACCGTTAGGACGGAGAGTACACTCGATATCGTCGAATTCACTGCGCCTTCCGAAGAGCAGGGCCCTGCCCACTTTGTGCCTTTTAAAGAGGTGAACGAGGATCCTGAACTGACCGAGATGCTGGGCGGCACCGGTTATACCCGTAAGATCCACAGATTGATTGATAATAATGTCCCTGCAAGCCGGCTGTTGGGCGGCCTCATATTCAGTGAACCGGGAAACTGGACCAGCTGGGCGCCCCATGAACATACAGATACCAAGGAGGAGATCTATCTCTATATCGAGATGCCACCACCAGCTTTTGGTATACAGCTGGTTTATGAAGATCTCAAAGAGCCAGAATATCTGGGCCCGGTTTTCGAAAATGATGCTGTGGTTATTAAACGGGGATACCATCCCAATGTCGCCATCCCGGGTCATAGCTTAAATTTCCTCTGGCTGATGGCTACCCT
>CALKWT010000198.1 GCA_938003885.1 uncultured Balneolaceae bacterium
TAGTGAAAATCGCCATCCTCTTCGAATGTCAGAGTGGTTTCCAGTAAACAGCTATCCATGTCGGTTACATCCAGTTCGATACCGCCCCCCATGGAAAAAACCAAAGAAGAGAGCTGCCAGGTGCCTGTAATTGAATCACCGTCCGGATCAGAAGTGTCAGTGCTGCTATCGCTGCATCCGGCCAAACCCATTCCTGCTGTAAGAAGAATAATTAGTAATCCTGATAATCTTTGACGTTTCATATTAGTAAGGGAGTTTTTGGTGTTGAAAATAAAATACACTTTCAATAAAAGTAATAGTTCCCGAATTAAAAATTGAAAAAAATTAACAGATAGATATATTCACTGGCCAAACAGGTTGGCGAAAATTCTGAAATCCTGGTGTATCATTGCTGGTTGGTTCTATAAACTCCTAACCCCCTAAAAACGTACCCTTGCCTGCACCCCGATATCACTTCTTCGATTGCCATCGATCCGGTTCAATCCGCTCCCGACGGTAGTGCGGTTCTGATAGACGGTTGTGGCTGCTTTAAACCAGATATCCAGCCAGGAAGAAGCTTCTATTTTCAAGAGTATGTAGATCCGCTGCCCCTGATCGAACAGCATGGCGTTGGATAATACATAGAGCAGATCGTTCTCGAACTGAAATACCCTTGAATTATACCCATCTGTGTCAAACAGGGTTGCTCTGGCATCCACCTGAAGCCTGGACCAGGGATGAAACCGGATATCCTGAAAGATCAGAAGACCCCACTCTTTCTTCCCGGTTGCTGTCAAAGATCGGATGATGTCCACACGAGAGCGTAATCTTATTTTAGGGTGCACCTGATAATCCGCATGCAGGCGATAACTGCTGCGGGTGGCATCACTCAACAGGCGGATCTCTCTTCCATACATATCCTCTGAATTGTACTCCTCCCCACGGACTTTATAACGTGCCAGAAAGTAGAGGGAGAGATCCCGTCGTGGTTGATATTCGAGGAGTGCAAGCCAATCAAACCCCGATGTGGGCTGATGTGTTTGAAATCGTGGTGCTGGAAAACGGAACTGATCCAGGTAACCACTCAATCGTAAAGAAGAGCTCAAGCGATGACGTAGGCCAATATAAAACCCCTCTTCATTCCCGGTGATGCCTGTCTGTTCTCCGAAGGCCGAACCAAAAATGGAATGGAATGCCTGATCGTAATAGCGGTAAGCCAGTGCTACATCGGTGTTCTCTCCAATTTCTATCTCAGCGCCGGTTAACAACCCATATCCGCCATTGTCGGTATATCCAGCTTCACTAAATAGAATGACAGAGCCGAGTAAAATCCGAAAATCCGCCGAGAGGGCAGTTAGATCCCTGCCTGTGAACCGATACCGCTGATAGGGTTGTGTTCCCTGTGCAATGGTCTGGTCAAAACGGTTTATATACCCGGAAAATCCAATAAATCCGAAAGGAAGTTCTGCCCGAAGCCGCCCGCCAAAGGTCTCCTGTCCCAGATTATTTTTTCGTGCAATTTCGTTGGCCGTTCGGTGATAGCCCGTTTGTATCGGGAAGTTCACCACTCCCTCATCAACTACCACTGCGGTTCGCTTCCGGTTGGAATAAAAACCGGTAACCTGAAAACGATTCCCGTAGGTTGCCGCAACCCCGCGGAACCCGATGGCTTCCTGAGCGGAGGTAAAGGGGCGTACTCCACGGTCGTTTTTGGAGATGGAGCGAATGACTTCCTGGCCTTTTCCAAATGATCCGCCATTCCACAGGATGAGGCCCTGCCCGAAAGCCAGGCTGTAATCCCCGACAACGAGCATCTGCAGATTACCGGCATCCTCGACGGCAAAATGGAGAGAATTAAAATCGAACCCGGCTAGCCCGCTTAACGGCTCCCCCGGATCTTTTTCCTGCGTGAGGTTTAATGAAAGGTGATTGCTTCTGTAGCGAATCCGCTGATAATACCGAACAGGGCTGCCCTGATAACCTGAGCCGTCATCCCGGGTATATCCCTCCTGATCCTGCAGGGTTCGCTGATATCTGGAGAACATTTCGAAGCGGCTGTTATCCGTCCAGAAACGGGGATTCAGATAGAGATCCCTGCCTTGTTCACGCCGGCTCCCCACTGATACATAAGGGCGGATGTTCCTCAGGGTGGCGGGTCCGATTCCGCGCACCTTTAAAAGATCGTCAACATCCGTAAATGGAGCATTGGAGGCCCGGTGATCGGCAATGGCCTGTGCCAGCCTCAGGTTG
The DNA here is from genome assembly GCA_938003885.1 of uncultured Balneolaceae bacterium. Lineage (GTDB taxonomy): Bacteria > Bacteroidota > Rhodothermia > Balneolales > Balneolaceae > Rhodohalobacter. The sequence continues at coordinate 2,230 of CALKWT010000198.1, forward strand.
AGACCGGGGATAAGCATTAGCTCGTCCAGGGATGCACGGTTTACATTGAGGGGGTTGTTCGCCAGGCTTTCCACAAAATCCACAATCTCTTCCACGCCCGATTCCGGATCTTCGGGATCAGACTCCTGCAGGGCTCGTTCAAGATCCTGCTCTACCTGAACCCGGAGGGTATCCTGCTGCTTTGCGATTCCCGCCTGACCCATGACCAGGGTGAGAAGAAACAGAACGGACAGAGACTGCAGGAATCTTTTTATTGGCGCCGAAGGTATTGCCAGAAATGGCAGCTGTTTTTTGAGAACGGTTGCTGCTGTCGTCAGGGATTGCCTGTGGTTTGCCCGGAAGCACCAGCCGCATGTCGTCAGAGAGTGCAGACAGAGAAGCAGATAGTTCACATTGGCCGTGGCTGATGTACGGCTGGGTGGCCGCTGATCCGCCATTTGGTCAACCATACCATGATCTGATTGGAGATAAATCATGACATCAGAATTGTATTCCAAAATCGAGTGCCGGACTCAGGCCCAGAGGGTTATGCTGCTGCAATCCGAAATTAATCAGCCACCGTTCACCGAGGTATCCAAAACCCACGGAATATGTTTCGGGTTCTGTGGTAAAACCGGCGCGAAGAAGCAGGCTTCGGACGATTTCAAATTCCAGTCCGGCGCGGACGGAGACCGGAAACATCACATCTTTAACAATTTCTGAAGTTACAAGTGCACCCCGGGTCAGTTGATAACTGAAACCGGCGGCCAGCTCTCTCGGTAGCTCTTCATCGGTATCTCCGTAAGTAGGCTGATTCAGATTGGTTGCGCGGGCACCAAACCACAACCCTTCTGCAATTTCTGCGGCGAGCCCTATATCGACTCCCACAGCGCTTGCGGATCCATAGTTCCCGCCCTGTTGAATATGGAAATAAGAGATTCCGGCCCCGTAGTGAAATTGTCCGAGATTGTTTTTATAAGCCGCGAGAATTCTGTTTTCATTAAACAGGTTGAACCCATAACGATGAATTCCGGCAGCAAAAACCCCGGCAGAGGTTGGATAGGTAGCGGTGGCGGCAATATCTGTTATTTCGCTGATGCCAACATACCGAAATCCATAAAATGAAACGTGTGAGATATCCGTTGGTAGTAGAGCGGTATTCAGAAATGCTGACCAATGATCACCGGGCAGGGCTATTCCGGTTTGTCCCATGGCAAGGGAGCGGGCCCCCGAACTGTTCTGTGCGTGTAGAGGTGCGAAGCTTGCCATCAGCATGCATACATATGCCGATAGCTGAAACAAGATTTTGTAGTTTTTGCTTTGTATCATGAAGGTCACCACATGATATTTTAGAATGGTTAAAAGGAGACCTCGAGAAATCGCTTCGCTCCTGAAAGTGAGCGATTTTTATCTGCTTTTGCCTTATCGTAAAATAAATTCCTCGAACAGGGGACCTGTTTTGGGATCTATCTTTAGTCTGGCGTTGAAATCAATCAAAACTCCAGATTTTCAAAGCTCCTAAACGTAGTTTTCACTCAATATGGTAAAAAAAGATGAATATTTAAAAAATAATATTTTAAGGCTATCTATATTTTTATTAGTAAGCTTGTTCCCATCTATAGTATTCGCACAGGAATTTAATTGCGAGGTGAATATAAACGATCGCCAGATCAGTGGTTCTTCCTACGATTACTTATCCGAGCTCCCTATGGATATTGAAAACTACATCAACAATTACAGGTGGACGAACGACACGTATCAGGAGCATGAACAGATTCAGTGTAGTATGCAGATCGTATTAACAGGGGTGGATAGCGATTTTAACTATACAGCCGAAGTAGTGCTTTCTGCATACAGGCCGATCTATAATACGATTCAGCAAACAGTTCAGTTTTTAATCACAGACAACAACTGGCGTTTTCATTATCCCCGGAATAAGAGTCTCCTTCATGATGATTTGCAGTTTGATACGTTAAGTAGCTTTCTCGATTTTTACGTTAACATCATGCTCGCGTATGATTACGATACTTTCTCGGAGCTTGGTGGGACGCCCTTTCTCAATCGCGCTCAAAACATATTTGATCTGGGCCAGAACTCGGGATCGCAGGGTTGGGGACGCTCCATCGGTGCGCAGCGAAACCGGTATGGGCTAATTACGGATTTAAGCAATCCGGCCTACCAGGATCTGAGAAGAGCAAGTTATATCTACCATCGGCTGGCATTAGACCGGTTTACAACCACACCCCATCAGGCCAGGCAATCGGCGCTGGAAGCTCTGAACCTGATCAGGGATACAAAACGGGTCACCAGCAATAACTATCTGTTTGACCTGTTTTTTGGAAGTAAATACATCGAAGTTGTCGCGATGTTCCGGGGCGCACCTGCAGAGCAGAGAACGGAAGCCTACACCCTTTTACGTGAGGCAGATCCTGCCAATAGTTCCGAATATGAGAAACTCCAGATGGATTTCTGAAGTACAGGGATTTAAAAATCAGAGAAATAACCGACGGTAAACAGTACGAGACTGGCCAGCAAAAGCGATAACCGGAACCGGGTGCTGATCACAATATTATGAAAGAGGAGCCCAAACGAATAGGGGTGATGATTCAGCCAGTTATAGTAGTGATGCCTGTGTGCGGCCCCCAAAGCCAGGGTTACATGCCCGTGCAGAATCGTCAGCATGAAAGGAAGGCCGAACAGAATGGATCCCGGGAAAGCGATCATTTTATGGATGCTGTAAAAATCACTTAGAAAAAAATAGGGCCAGGAGAAAATCAACAACAGAGGTACAGAAAGTGCCCAGCTGACGTAGGAAATCCGGCGGTAGTTATTTTCGTTCAGCTCATTTGACGTCATTGTATCCGGAGTTGGTTGATGGAAATGATGTTCCGGCAGCTACTCTTAAGCAGCTCATAAGAAGGTATGATAACAAACTTTTATGTAAAGCCGGAAACTTATTGCCCAAATCAATTGTATCTTGCAGGTGTCAACAATCATCTTTGAAACGGAATAAGCGGAACAGATGCAGCATCCAAAAACCAAAAAAAGCCTGGGTCAGCACTTTCTAAAGGACGGTAATATGATTGCTAAAATAGTTGAAGCAATCGATGCTGAACCTTCGCACAAGATTGTTGAGATCGGGCCTGGCTCAGGAGCATTGACAGATAAGCTGGTAGAACGGTTTCCAAACCTGACGGTGATCGAAATCGATCAGCGGATGACGGAGCTGCTGCGTGAAAAACATCCGGATCTGGATATCATCCATCAGGATATCCTGAAAACAGATTGGTCGGCCGTCACCCGCCACGACGAGCCCGTACACGTTATCGGGAATTTACCATACTATATCACCAGCCAGATTCTATTTGGCCTGCTCAAACATCGGCAGAACATACATTCGGCACTGCTGATGATGCAAAAAGAGGTGGCGGAACGTATCGTGGCCGTGCCTCACACCAAAGAGTATGGGATTCTCAGTGTGCAGACACAACTGATGAGTACACCTGAAATCCTGTTTGATGTGCCCCCGCAGGTATTTTCACCGCCGCCTTCGGTAGAGAGTTCTGTGATCCGGCTAACCATGGATAAACCGGCACTGGCCTGTAGCGATTCGCATCTGAAAACAGTGGTTCGAATGGCATTTAATCAGCGGAGAAAAAAATTAAGCAATGCTTTAAAAAGACTTCAGGCAGAGCTCCCGGCAGATGAGTTCGATCTCTCCCTGCGGGCCGAAGCTTTCACACCGGAGATGTTTGAAAGATTAACAGTGCGGTTGGAGGAATTGAATGCATTTGAGGGGTTATGAGGGTTCCAGGTGGTGAGAGAGGTGATTGGAAGTCTACTATTACCGGGGTTTAGCGGAATGGCAGGAGCGGTTGCCCGGTAACTTGCAGAGTGATTTTTTTCTTGGGTAGTAGCCAAACAACAGGCTGGTTGCTCTGAGCTTCTGTCACCTGCTTAAATGCTTTCATTATAATGTTAAAATTGAGTGCTAAAAAATGTCTTCAAAATTTTCCATGATTCTCGTATTACTCTTTATGTTTTCAGTAACTTTTGTCTATGCGCAGAGCCCGGCTTCCATCTCTGTGCATAAACAGGTAAAGCCGGTATTTAAAGGGGAGGTTCATAACCCGGTATTGAAGTTTGAAGTGATGACATCCCAAAACGATGTGGAGGCCGGACAATTTGACCTTCAGATCGGAGAATCCACCGCCCGCCTGATTGATGCGATTGAGATTTATTATACCGGAAGTGAACAAAGTTTTTCAGCACAGCAGCTGGCGGGAAGAGCCGGGAATATCTCTGCAGAAACATCTGTTCAGGTAAACCAGCCCCTTGAGCAAGGAAGAAACTATTTTTGGGTTTCTGTCCGCCTCAATGATTCTGCATCCCTGACTGATCTGCTGGAGATCAACTCCAAATCTGTTCAGCTGAACGGGACCGGCTATCACGCAGAAAGCGACCGGCCTCATGTGGCTCTCAGGCCAGCTGTAAAAGTTCGTAGCGGCGGGCAAGATGATGTCCACACCTACCGGATTCCGGGCATGGCCACCTCCAATGGTGGCACACTGCTCGCCGTTTATGATATCCGCCGGGATAATTCTGGTGATCTGCAAGGGGATATTGATGTAGGACTTAGCAGAAGCACCGATGGAGGAGAGACCTGGGAACCGATGCAGGTGATTATGGATATGGGGGAATGGGGAGGACGGCCGCAGAGAGAGAATGGTATTGGAGATCCAGCCATCCTGATCGACCGGAATACGGGAACCATCTGGGTGGCAGCGCTCTGGATCCACGGTTACCCCGATACCCATGCCTGGTTTTCATCTCGTCAAGGTATGGAACCAGCACAGACCGGCCAGTTTATGCTGGTAAAAAGTGAAGATGACGGACGAACGTGGTCGGAGCCAATCAATATTACCGATCAGATCAAACAGCCTGAGTGGCATCTGCTGCTGATGGGACCCGGAAATGGGATCACAATGAGCGATGGCACCCTTGTGTTTGCTGCACAGTATAAGGATGAAAACGAAATGCCCTGGTCCACCATCGTTTACAGTAGAGATGGTGGAGAAAACTGGAGCATCGGGGTGCCTGTACGTTCCAATACAACAGAAGCGCAGGTGGTAGAAACCGGGGAAGGTACACTTATGATTAATATGCGTGATAATCGGGGTGGGGCAAGGGCCGTCTATACCACCCGGAATCTGGGAGCCAGCTGGGAGGAACACGCCAGTTCCCGGGTGCTGTTACAGGAACCCGTGAGTATGGCCAGTCTGATTCGTTCGAGCCCGGCTGGAAGCGGGTATCGTCACAACTATCTGCTTTTTTCTAATCCCAATAGCACATCTGCACGTGTAAATATGACGGTGCGGCTGAGCAGGGATGATGGCAAGAGCTGGCCGCTGAATCAGCAA
>CALKWT010000199.1 GCA_938003885.1 uncultured Balneolaceae bacterium
AGTGGAACCACAAACGGATCTACCGGGTCTACACGATGTTAGGGCTCAACATTCGGTACTTGCCCAATTTGTGTGTCCGGGTTGTCTTCTTGTGAGGATAACAACTTAGGAGTTTTTAGCCATTGTTCCCATGGGAACTATGGCTAAAAAGACCCTCCTCGTGATTTAGTTTCGGCACCTTCCTGTTATAGGCACGTTTGTTCATTGCCACATGCCCCAACAGGGTAATCACAGAGTCCTCATCGGGCATCGAATTACGAACCTTCAATACCCGCCTAAAATCCTTGTTTAAGCGTTCAATCCAGTTGGTGGTATAGATCATATTTCGAATGCGGTAGTCGTAATCCAGATAGGTAAAACAAGCCCGGTATATCGGATCTGCTTTCAACTTGGAGAACCGCCTGTATTTACCCTGCCACTTCTGGCAGAACGCCTGCCAGCGCCCCCAGCCTTCCTCCGGAGAATCCGCCCTGTCCTCGGTAGCAAAGACACCCCGCAGATCCTCAGCCAAACGGGCTTTATCCTCGGTTCGAACACGCGCTAATAACCGCCGCTTCACGTGGGTAACACAGCGCTGAAAGTCCGCTTGGCCATACACCCTGGCAATGGCATCTTCCAGCCCGCTGAGCCCGTCAGCTACAAATAATCCGACCGACTGCAAACCCCGCTCTCGCAGCTCCTCCAGAAGTATTTCCCAGCCCGTAGCACTCTCCACGGGCTGATGGGAGATCGCCAGGACCTCCCGGGTTTGATCCTCCTTGACCCCCAAAACAACGTAGAAGGCTTCCTTTTTGACGCTCTTCCGGCGAACATTCACCCACAAGGCATCTATAAAGATAATCGGGTACCGGGTCTGTAAAACCCTGCTGTTCCACTGGGCTACATCGGCACGCATCCACTCGATCATTCGCCCGATCTGCGAGGAGCTGTAGTGGCGCCCGTACAGGCGCTCAAACACTTCTCCGACTTGCGACTGGGAAAGTCCTTGTCCGTATAAGGCACTGACAAGCTTGTCGGTTTCGGCCTGCTGGCTGCGCAGCAGAGCCAGCACCCTGGGATAGAACTCCCCGTTACGATCGCGTGGGATACGCAGTTCCAGAAGCTTGCCGTGGCCGTAGACTCTGCCAGGGCGATACCCGTTGGCTTTATTGCCGGAAGCCTGTTGCAGATGCAGGCTGCGTTCATTCTTCATCATGGCATTGAGCGTGATTTGCAATACCTCATTGAGGCCATTTTCTTGTTTAAGATGGTTGGTAATTAAATCTTTGAGCAGTACTTTTGATACTATCATGGTCTTCTTGTGATTCGGGTTTATGTTGGTTTTGAGGCTGCTAAACCTACACAAGAAGACTTTTTTTTGCTACACGCAGACACACTTTATTGGTAAGTATCGATTTTAAATATCCTATGGTGATATATAGGTAATCAAAAATAACCCGTTTTTATGTGAGTTCGTTTTCCAGGTAATGAATCTGATACAAAATACTTCAATATTTATAATCGTTCTCGGAATGGGTTTGAGCCACCCCGCAAACGCTCAAATACAGCCGCTATCTCCCGATGCTCATCATGCAGAAGCCTATCGGCTGCAGGAAGGGGAGGAAATGTTTTTGGATGGAAGGATGGATGAGCCCTTTTGGGATAACGTCACACCCATCACCAATTTTACTCAGCAGCAGCCTGTTGAAGGAGCCCCTCCCTCGGAAAGAACTGAGATCTACGTCGCCTATGATGATGAAAACCTATACATTGGCGCATTTTTTTATGACAGCAATCCCGATGAAATCCTTGCTTATCAGAAAAGGTATGACGAAAGCCTGGATACCGATGACCGTTTCATGTGGATTATAGATACATTTAACGATGGCAGAACAGCATTTTTCTTTGAAACCAATCCTGTAGGGCTAAGGGGTGACGGCTTGTTGACCACCGGGCAAGGTACGAACCTTAATAAATCATGGAATGGAATTTGGAACGTTCGAACCACTATCAACGACCGGGGCTGGATTGCAGAGGTGATCATTCCGTTCCGGACACTTGATTTTGATGCTTCCAACACGGAATGGGGCATCAATTTTCAAAGGACTATCCGTCGGATAAACGAAGAGATTCTTTGGTCTGGATGGCGGAGAAACCAGGGGCTGTTTCGTCCTCAGAATGCAGGGAAAATAACCGGTCTGTATGAGATGAATCAGGGGCTGGGACTGGAAATAACGCCCTATGCGATCGGGAATCTGAATCGGACCTGGGATGAAGATACAGCAAATCATAAGTGGGCAGGGGACGCCGGATTTGATATGTCCTATAACATTACCCCCAGCATGAGAACCTCTCTTACAATAAACACAGACTTTGCAGAAACCGAGGTCGATCAGCGCCGGGTAAACCTCACCCGGTTTCCGCTCTACTTTCCCGAACAGAGGGACTTTTTTTTGGAGGGTGCCAATATCTTTAGTTTTGCACCATCCAGTAATATCATCCCCTTTTTCAGCCGTCGAATTGGACTCGAGGAAGGGAATCCTATTCCTATTCAGGTAGGAGCCAAAGTGCTGGGCAGAGAGCGTGGTACAAATTTCGGGCTCTATCAGATCCGAACGGGAAGCACATCTCGTGTGAATGCAGAAGATTTTACTGTTGCCCGAATAAAACAAAACATCTTTCAGGAGAGCACCATCGGATTGATCTATACCCGCAGAGCCACTCTGGATCAGGATCAGCTAAATACCAGGCAGACCTTGGGAGCCGATCTCGAGCTGAGCACATCAAAATTCCTGGGAGATAAAAACCTGCAGTTTCAGGCATTTTTCGTATGGCACAACCCACATACGGATGAAGAGACCAGCTCTTTTTTAGACCGCACCAGCCGGGGTGTAAGATTGGCTTTTCCAAATTTTCCATTTTTTGGGCATGTATCCTATCGTGAATTCGGAAGTGACTTCAACCCCGCTGTTGGTTTTGCGGAACGGGTAGCTTTTCGCAGGCTTCAGCCGACAATCGGGTATGAATGGGTTATGAATAAAAGTTCGGTGATCCGGTCCTGGGAAACAGAGCTCTATTTTGAGTATCTGATGGATCTGGACTTTTCACCTGAAACGGTCGTAACCACTTTAACCCCCGTGCATCTGACTTTTGAAAGCGGAGAGTTTATCTCGGCAAGTATCAAACGTAACTTTGAGCGGCTCCACCTTGATTTCGACATTCTGCGCAATGGAAGCATTCTCATCCCCAAGGGAGACTATCACAACTGGTCCTTTAATCTGAGAGCGGGAACAGCCGGCTACCGGAAGGTTTCAGCTGCTGCTGATTTTACCCGTGAAGACTTCTGGGCCGGCCACCGGAATCTGTACAATCTGGATCTCGCGGTACGGCCTATTCAGGGAATCAATCTGATGGCGCATTTTTCTAGAAGTGATGTTTTTCTTGAACAGGGTGATTTTCAAACGGATCTGATTCGGTTCAGGGCCAATGTCGATCTGACACCTGATTTGGCTATCACGAATAGTATACAGTTCGATAATGTTGGCGATATTTTAGGTCTTTATAACCGCTTTCGCTGGACACTTCGTCCGGGTGCCGATCTTTACCTTGTACATACCTGGAACTGGCAGAGATATGATCAGCGATTTGAACCCATAGAGACAGAGGGAACAATCAAACTAAGCTTCACTCATCGGTTTTAATCAGATTTATCACTGAACCGGGACCCTTTCGAAGCCGATCCTCCTGACCAGACAGATTGCCCTCGGTACCTCAAAAACCAAATTATTGGTTATATGAAAAACAGGGTTAACAGACGGGATTTTATAAAAGATTCACTAATTTTGACTGGCGGTCTATTTCTTCCGGGCTATCTGACAGGCTGAACTCGGTCAGATGAAGGAGAAATCTATGACATCGTCATCTACGGGGCCACATCGAGCGGAATCA
>CALKWT010000200.1 GCA_938003885.1 uncultured Balneolaceae bacterium
TACTTCTGATACGTTTCCAGAATTGTCTCCCTGGTTTCATCGTCAGAATAGCTGAACCCCTTGATATATTTCCGGATCTTCTCTCTGTTTCCATCAAACAACGAGAGGATTCTGTCGAAGTTACTGGGATTACCCACATCCATTGCATTGGAGATGGTCTGAACGGATTTTTTAGGGGTAAAGTCCCCGCCATTTAAATAGACAGGTACTGTATCGTTGGCATTGGTAGCCGCCAGAAACCGGTGGGCAGGCATCCCCATCTTCATAGAGAAAAGTCCCCCTGTCAGATTTCCGAAATTCCCACTGGGAACCGAAAAAACGGGAACGGGCAGGCCGCGTTTCTGCAACTCACCCAGGGCATAAGCGTAATAAAACGACTGGGGAAGCAGACGGGCAATATTTATAGAGTTGGCGGAGCTTAGCCGAATCTTCTGATTCAATTCTTCGTCCAGGAAAGCCTTTTTTACCATCTCCTGACAGTCGTCAAAGACACCATCCACTTCCAGGGCGATAATATTTTTTCCGAGGGTGGTCATCTGTTTTTCCTGAAGCGGGCTCACTTTACCCTTTGGAAAAAGCAGGCAGACCCGTACCCCCGGTACATTATAAAATCCGTGTGCAACGGCACTCCCGGTATCCCCGGATGTGGCTGTGAGGATCGTGATCTCCTCTCCCTGATGCTGCGCAACTTTTGAATAGAGACGAGCCATGAATCTGGCCCCAAAATCCTTGAAAGCGAGAGTTGGCCCATGAAACAACTCCAATATGTACTCCTGCTGGCTCAGTTCTACCATTTTCACAGGAAAGTCGAATGCTTCTGCTGTAATTTCTCTCAGATCCTGATCTGACAGTTCACCTTTGAGAAAGGGTCTTGCCATTTCAAAAGCAATATCGGCAAATGAGAGCTTATGGAGCGATTCCCAAAACAGATTGTTCCGGATCGGCATCTCCGAAGGCAGATAGAGACCACCATCTGGTGCCAAACCTTCCCTAAGAGCATCCATAAAGGAAACTTTTGTAGAGGGGCTATTTGTACTTCTGAATTTCACTGAGATGACTCTCTTATCTAGTAAATGTTATAAAATTAGCAAGTTAAACAAAGTTTAAAGAATGTGAGCACCGAGTGTGTTGATACCGGATTGATGAACATCTGATTCCAGACCCATATTATCAAGTATTTCTGACATTTTTTTCCCCGCTTCAGCAGCGACGGCCGCCGAATCGGAAAGTGCAAAAAGAGAGGGACCCGAGCCCGATATGCTACAACCGAGTACACCCGCATCCTCAGCAGCCTTTTTCATTTCATCAAAACCGGGAATCAGCAGTGACCGAACGGGTTCAATGATCTCATCCTTTAACGACCTGGAGATCAGGCCGTAATCCCGTGTATAAAGGCCAGCCACCATAGAACCCAGATTAGCCCACTGTTGTACGGCCTGCGCAAGGGGTACCTCTTTTTTAAGAATCATCCTGCTGTTTTTTGTCTGAATCTCGATATGAGGATGAACAATGGTCACTTGCAGCTTTTCGGGTACAGGCAGGGAAATCACATCGGTAGTCGCGTGATGCCTGACCAGAATGAACCCCCCCAGAAGAGAAGCCGCCGCATTATCCGCATGGGGTTCACCACTTGTTGCCATCTCCCCTTCCACAGCAAACGGCAGCAATTCCGATTTTTCAAACGGTTTTCCTAACAGTTCATTGACGGCTACAACAGCAGCTACCGAGCTGGCTGCACTGGAACCCAGGCCACTTCCAAGGGGCATCTTCTTCTCAATATCCAGTGCGATCCCGAAACCCGGAGGCTCTTTCAGTGCCCTGATTAGTGCAGAGGCAGCCAAGCCTGCTGTATTCCTGGAAACTTCCAGTGGGAGCTGGCCCCCATCCCCGCTGATTGAAGCGATCCGAATACCCGGTTCAGCCGTACGGACAGCGGTTACGAGATCACCCGGCCCATGAATTGCAAAACCCAGAACGTCGAAACCACACGCCACATTTGCAACAGTTGCCGGTGCAAATGCACGTACTTTGTTTTTATTGCCAGACATACTTTTTGACCCTGAATATGATTACCAGCCTGCATGGCTGTACATCTTTGTATTTACAACCCTTAAAATATCGGCGATAATTCCCGAGGCTGTCACATCCGCCCCGGCTCCCGGCCCCTTAACCACAAGAGGAGTCGTACTATAATTCGCGGAATAGAGGGCAATAATGTTATCTGTACCGTTCAAATTATAGAAGGCGTGATCCTTACCGATTTTTTCCAGTTTTACGGTAGCCCTGCCCTCATGATAAGTGGCAATGTAACAGAGTTTACTTCCGGCTGAAGCAGCCTCTTCTGCCATCTTTTCAAAATGGGCGTTGCTCTCCGCGAGTTTATCAAAAAACTCTTCCGTGGTTTCACAGTTTCTGGCATTCTCAGGAACAAGGTTCTCGATCTCCAGATCCTCAAACTCCAGCTGATACCCGGCGACTCTGGCCAGGATCAACAATTTTCTGCCCACATCATATCCGTTGAGATCCTCCCTGGGATCGGGCTCCGTGAACCCCTTCTTTTGTGCCTGTTTAACCAGATCGCTGAAAGGAATCGAGCCGTCGAATTCATTGAAAAGATAGCTGAGTGTTCCCGAGAGTACTCCTTCAATCTTGTATATCTGGTCTCCCGTTGATCTCATTTCGTGCAGTGTGCCGATCACCGGCAGGCCGGCCCCGACATTGGTTTCATAGCGAAATGCGCAATTATGTCTTTGGGCGGTTTCCTCGAGCTGATTAAAAAACTTCTGATCTGAAGAGTTGGCAAGTTTATTCGGGGTAACAATCGAAATACTGGCTCTCAGAATATCGAGGTACTGTTTCTGCAACTGGTCACTTGCTGTACAGTCGATAAAAATAGTATTGGGAAGGTTCATCTCACGCATTCTATTGGTAAACGCATCCAAATCTGTACCCGTTCCCTCTCTTTCCAGAAGATCCCGCCACTCATTAAACCCGATATTCTCCTCACTCAGATACATCCTGGTGCTGTTGGAGACTCCTTTCAGGTTTAATTCTATCTGATACTCGTTGAAAAGCACCTCCTCCTGGTTTTTAATAATCTCCAGCAGCCTGCCTCCTATTAAACCGACCCCAACCAGGAAAAGATTAACCGCCTTTACTCCAGAAAGAAAAAAAGCATCGTGAAGCGTATTCATCGCTTTCTTTTCATTTTTCCGGTCCACGACGAAGGAGATATTCCGTTCTGAAGAGCCTTGGGCAATCGCTACTATATTGATACCGTTCCTGCCAAGCGCCTGGAATACTCTGCCGGCAATACCGGGAATCTGACGCATGTTATCACCCACCACGGCAATGGCTGAAAGCTCTTTTTCCACTCTCACTTCATCCACAATATGGTTTGCAAGCTCTGCTGAAAATTCCTCTTCAAGTGCACGTCTGGCCGGCTCTGCATCTCTTGGGGTCACCGCGATAGTGATCGTATATTCTGATGATGATTGCGTAATCAGTATAATATTGATGTTCTCATCCGCCAGAGCACCAAACATACGTGCAGAGACTCCGATCATTCCTACCAGTCCGCTCCCTTTCAGTGTCACCAGTGCGATGTCATCAATAGAGGAGATCCCTTTGATACCCCCATTGCCGGACCCAGTCTTCTTTTGGATAAGTGTGCCCGGATGCTCCGGCTTAAAGGTGTTTTTAATCCGGACCGGGATCCTGGACTTCATAACCGGCTGGATCGTGGGTGAATAGATGATTTTTGCACCAAAATGGGAGAGCTCCATCGCCTCCTCATAGGATGCGATATCGACAGAGAATGCCCGCCTCACCTTTTTTGGATCGGCAGTCATCAGCCCATCTACATCTGTCCAGATTTCGACCACGTCTGCCTCCAGGGCAGCCCCAAAAATGGATGCGGTATAGTCGGAACCGCCACGCCCGAGTGTTGTCGGCTCTCCTTCCAGTGTACTTCCGATGAAGCCGGTACAGACCAGGATCTTACCCTGATTTTCCTCTGCATAGGCCCGGATATTTTTGAAGGTCTGTTCAGCAAACACACGTGCATTGCCAAATGTTCTATCCGTTTTAACCAGGTTGCGGGTATCGGTATAGACTGTTCTCTTTTCAGGTGTATCAAGGACTTCAGCCAGTATCAGCGTAGAAAGCCTCTCTCCAAATCCTACAATAAAGTCCCTGGATTTGGGCGAACATTCACGGATCAGGCAGATCCCGTGCAGGATGCTCTCCAACTCATTTATGAGCAACTTGATACTTGTGAGAAGATCACTTCTTTTGCCGGGATGTATCAGAGCCCGGACAGCGCCGATGTGTCTGCTTTCAAGTTCCTGAACGGATTCCTTATAAGCCGCATTGCTCTCGCAAGCCATGTCCGCAATTTGTAAAAGCTGATCGGTAACCCCTTTGAACGCTGAAAAAACAACGACCAGATCGGTTTCTTCTGATGCTGATTTTACAATCCCGATCACATTACGTATCGCTTCAGGAGAGCCAATGGAACTCCCGCCAAACTTCATTATTTTCATATCCAACACATTACGGTTGATTTTATCAACCTATCTTAGCTATTCAAAGTGATGCGGACAAGTTAATATTTAATATTTTATAGCTGAAATTTGAAAAGCGCTTCCGGCAAATAGTTTCGTTCTTTATCTATTTTAATTGTCTGTTCAGCTAATTTTTCTTTAGTTGGGAATCATGCCTGGTTCAGCTCCTGTTTCTTCTCCAGACACTCATTAACCATCTTTTGTTATCATCTCTACCATGAATTTAAATAAACATCGTGTTGCCATCCTCGGGGCAGGAAACCTTGGCTGTTCTATTGCAGAAGGCCTGTACGCCTCAGGAACTTTTTCTGCCGACTCCATCTATCTGACACGCAGACGAATTGAGAAGCTCGACCCGTATAAAGAGAGAGGCTTCCAGGTAACAGCAGACAATCAACAGGCGGTCACTCGTTCATCCATTCTTCTGATCTGTGTCGAACCCCACCAGCTGGATCAGCTGCTTGAAGAGATCCGTGAAACGGTAGATCCAGCCGAACAGATCGTCATCTCTGTGGTTTCCGGTGCGGAAGTGGCTGAGATAAAGAAGAAACTGCCTGCCGGCAC
>CALKWT010000201.1 GCA_938003885.1 uncultured Balneolaceae bacterium
ATCCCTCTCGGGGGCCAGCGGATACTGATTAGGCAGTACAAGCGATACAATAAAAAGCTCTTTCGATCCATCTCGATCGAAATCCGCTGCGATCACCACGGAGGTACTGGTCCGGATGTCTGGCAGAATTCCGCTCTGTAGGGTGAACCCCCCTTCGCCATCTCCAAAATAGACCCGGTCGCGGTAGTATTCCGATCCCGCCCTGAATTCACTTCCTCCACTTCCGACATAGAGATCAATAAATCCATCACCGTTGATATCGAGAAAAAGAGCACCCATATCTTTTTCATAACTCTCCCCATGTTCCAGCGGATTTGAAGTGAAGGTGCCGTCGGGATTCTGAATAAACAGTTCTGCCGGTTGTCCGAATCCGCCACCCACAAAAAAGTCATCCAGGCCATCTCTATTAACATCTCCTACTGCGATTCCCGGCCCCAGTTTTGAGAATTTATGCGGGAGCAGCGGCTGGATACGGAAGTCTATAAAGTCCTCTTCCTGATGAGTAAACATAACCCCTTTTTCTTCAGAGACTTCACGGAATAACGGCTCTGCCAATGCGCTGGAATCTTCTTTTCTATCCCAGTTAACCTTCTTACCAGCGGCATTCTGCTGAACGACTTCTATTCGCTGATTAACGGCTACATTCTCGATCGTCTGCACTGTGTCATCTGGCCATATGACGACCACCGAATCTGCATGGGTATGTTCTCCCATTCCGAAATGAAGCGGAGCTGCCATCGCCGACAGATAC
Source organism: uncultured Balneolaceae bacterium (assembly GCA_938003885.1). Classification (GTDB taxonomy): domain Bacteria; phylum Bacteroidota; class Rhodothermia; order Balneolales; family Balneolaceae; genus Rhodohalobacter. The sequence goes on from CALKWT010000201.1 coordinate 752, forward strand.
CCGCGTGCCACAGAATTGTACTGATGATAGGTGTCGCCCCCTGCATAAATAGTGATGGTTGCCCCGATGCCCAGGCTGTTCTGTTTGTTCCCTGTCAATTTAATGCTGAGATAACTGTTGCCACTGGCCCCGGCAATATTCCGGTAGACGGAGGCCGGTTCAAATGTATTGTTGATTACCAGGTCCAGCAAACCGTTGTTATTCAGATCAACATAGACCGCTCCGGTGGAGTACGTGGGAGTGCGAAATCCCCATGATTCTGATTTGTCAGTGAATGTCAGATCTCCGTTATTCCTGAAAATCTTGTTCGGAAGGTAAGACCCTTCCAGATCCTGCAAATCCTGAAACAGTGTCTCCATCGTCTGCCTGTTAAAACCGGATACTCTTAATAGATTCATCTTGTGATCTGAAAAGTCAGCATCCGCAGGGTTCCTTGGAATACCGTTCGTGACGGTAAGATCCTGGTACCCGTCGTTATCGAAGTCTGCAAAGAGAGCGCTCCAGCTCCAGTCTGTGGCTGCAACCCCGGCCAGCAGGGCGATATCACTGAACAGAGGATCCTTCCCGGGCAGACTCCCCCTGTTCAGCTGAAGCACATTTCTTTTCACCTGCGGGGTGTACCCTGCCGCTAACTCGGAAGCAGAGCGCTCATACCCCATGGTCGTATTCATTCGCTTCGTCAACGCATCATTTTCAGGCAGCATATCCACCACAATGAGATCCATCAGGCCATCATTGTTGATGTCTCCAAAGTCGGTTCCCATAGAAGAGTAACTCTGGAGCGGAAAATAGTCAGCAGCCCGGTCGGTGAAGGTGCCGTCACCGTTATTCAGATAGAGTACATCATTTGGCAAAAAATCGTTAGCTGCGTGAATGTCGGGCCAACCATCGCCGTTTATATCCAACACATTCACACCCAATCCGTATCCCTCAATCAGTATCCCCGCTTCTGCCGAAACATTGGTAAACGTACCGTCTCCGTTGTTGCGGTAGAGCCGGTCTGTAGTAATATGCTCTCCGTTTATCTGTTTCGGCCTGATGACATTGGGAGGAGTCTCCCCCTGTCCGTTGGTTAACACAAACAGATCGGGATATCCATCCTTGTTGTAGTCAAAAAAGACCGACTGCGTGCTAAAGCCTGTATCTGCAAGGCCATACTCTTCCGCACGCTCGGTAAATGTGAGGTCACCATTGTTGATATAGAGTTCATTAGCCCTTCTCCGTGGCTCCGCATAGGGGCCGCCAAAACTGATATAGAGATCGGGAAATCCGTCTCCATTGATATCGGTTACGGTCACACCGTTTGCCCACTTCCCTTCCGTATCGATTCCTGACGTTTCAGTTATATCCCGGAAGGTATAATCCCCCTGGTTGATGTATAGGCGGCTCTTGCCCATATTGGACGCAAAGAAAAGATCCTGAAGCCCGTCATTGTTGAAATCTGCGGCTACGACGCCGGCCCCATTGTAGATCATTTCGAATGTGACGATATTCAACTCCACACTTTCAACCACTTCATTTCGAAAATCGATTCCGGTATGCGAGGACGGCAGCAGTTCAAACAGTTCAGAAGCCGGCTCATCCTTCGCACACCCTGCCACCAGCAAAACCACACAGAGCCAGCTCTTCCGGGATCGGAACGGGTTTTCGAATGCGGTTTTCATGAGCCTCATCAGAGGAAGTGATTGAAGTGTGAAGGTTCTATTTACACATTAATCCGGTAAAGAAAAAACAACAAATAGATCGCCGGGCGGTGTGGACAGCTTTCCGCTATGCCCTTCCGAACAGTAGAGACAATTTCCACCTACACCGAGGGCAACGTACTGTTTACCGTCAATTTCATAGGTACTGGGTGTTGCAAATGCACTGGTTTCGAGCTCCGTTTCCCACAGAATTTCTCCTGTGTCCTTATCGAAAGCACGAAACATATTATCCCTTGTGGCCGCAATAAACACCAGACCGCCTGCTGTAACGATAGGCCCCCCCAGATTCTGGGTGCCTGTTGGCGGAATTCCACGGGCTGTGAGTTCCTTGTACTCTCCAAGCGGAACCTGCCATACTATTACACCTTTGTTTAAATCAATCGCATTCAGGGTTCCCCATGGTGGTTTAATGGCCGGATACTCCTCCTCATCTCTGAACTGATAGTAGTTTTGGTGAATGTAGGGAGACATCACTGTTCCCCCCTGCTGAGCCGCCTCTGAAACCTCACGTTCTTTTTCAAACAGATAAGCCAGCAGGGCATTCAGATCATCCCCCACAACGGCGGCCATTGCGGGCATCCCGCCTCTTCCCTCACGGATGATGGTGGTTACTTCACTTTCCGTCAGCCTCTCCTTCAGATTCTCCAGACTCGGTGACGGAGCCACGCCCTTCCGGTCAATTCCATGACAAACTGCACAAGTGGCTGTATAGACATACTCCCCATAGGAGGACATATCTGCTTTCAGGCCCTCGGTTTCCACCATCGAGATGACATAAGGAATATTATTGGCATTGACATACATCATCCCTGCAGAAGGGTCAACCGCCGCTCCTCCCCACCAGGCGCCTCCATGAAGTCCCGGCATAAAAATAGTACCCGCGCCGGTTCCTGGAGGGTCATACAGTCCTCGGCTACTGAACTTTTTAAACTCTTCCCTTGCCCAGGCATTTTTTTCGGGTGAGAGATCGGTCAGATCCTCCTCTGTAAGCCCCTGCCGGGAAAATGGTTCCGGTTTCAAAGGGATCGGCTGGGTTGGCCAGGCCTGCTCCCCCATCAGAGAAGAAGAGGGGACCGGCCTTTCTTCCATAGGAAAGAGAGACTCTCCGGTGTCCCTGTCAAGGAGGTAGACCATACCGGTTTTAGTAACCTGAGCCACCGCATCGATATATCGGCCATCCTGATAAACGGTTACCAGATTCGGATGGGTTGGCAGGTCATAATCCCAGATATCGTGACGAATGGTCTGAAAATCCCAGATTCTCTCTCCAGTAGTTGCATCCAGAGCAATTACCGACGTGCTGAACCGGTTGGTTCCCACTCTGTCACCACCATAAAAGTGGTAGGAAGGTGCACCGGTCGGTACATAAACCACACCCCGTTCCTCATCCAGCGCCAGGCCGCCCCAGTTATTAGCCCCACCTGATTGATCCCAGGCATTTTCCGGCCAGGTTTCAAATCCCTCTTCTCCGGGGTGAGGTATGGTATGAAAAATCCACACTTGTTCACCTGTCACTGCATCAAATGCCCGTATATGGCCTGGAGCTGATTGCTGCGGGCCTTCCGGAACACGGCTTCCCAGGATATAGAGATTCTTGTAGAGAATGCCGGGGGAGGTTGCACTCACCGACAGCTCTTCCCAGGGTTCCCGGTCCAGGCCTCGTCGAAGATCCACTCTCCCATCCTCGCCAAACCCGGGGACCAGTCGCCCCGTTTCAGCATTCAGAGCGTACAGAAAACTGCCGCGTGTAAAGAGAATGCGGTCTTCATTTTCTCCTTCCCACCACGTCACCCCCCGGTTTTGATGGCGGGGTCCGTCCACATCAAACACCCACTTCTCCTTCCCGGTCCTGGCATCGAGTGCGATGATTTTCAGAGAGGGTGAGCTGATATACATGACACCGTTGACTATGATGGGATTGGCCTGAATCGTAGACCGCTCGGTTTTATCCCCGGTCCGGTACTCCCATGCCACCTCCAGTTTGCTGACGTTGCTCTTATTGATCTGATCCAGTGATGAGTATTTGCTATTCGACTTATCACCGCTGGTCACATTCCATTCGGTATAGGCCGCCGGATCGATAGGGATTTGACCACTTCTGTTTTCTTTGCCGCAAGAGACCAACAACGGCACGATCAGAAACAGGAGTATTGAAAGAGTGGTGAGGGATGATTTCATACTTAAAATTTCATTTAAACTATTTGGTTACGCATAAACACAGATCTCCCGTCCTGAAGCCGTTTCAGATGGGGAGCATTTGCAGCGGAAGATATCCCGGCCAGTAAAGGCACTGACCGGGACACTCCGCTACTCGGGGGAACAAAACGAACTGGCCAGATTTGCAGGTCAGAAATAATAGCGGCGTTTTTCGCTCTTCTTTTCATACTCTTTCCGCAACTGATTTACCGTCTCCGACTCCGAGACTTCAGAGATCGGAACGTCCCACCAGGAGTGATAATCAGGCACTTTCTGAACCTTATCGACTTCTGCTACAATTACCTCTGTCCTGTCAGATTTCAAAGCGGATTTCAAAGCATCTTCAAGTTCGTAATAGGAGAACACCTCATGTACACCCACCCCGTAGCTTCGGGCATTCATGGCAAAGTCAATCGGCAACAGCTTCTCCTCTTCAGAAGTACCCTTTTCAACTGCGCTAAACTTATAATCAGTACCGAACCGCTCGCTTCCGACCGATTCGGACAAGGATCCGATACTTCCAAATCCATGGTTATTCAACAAGACGACTGTTATTTTTATTCCTTCCTGGATCGCCGTAATCAGTTCTGAAGACATCATTTGATAGGAACCATCCCCGACCATGACAACAACATCCCGTTCGGGCCGGGCCATTTTAACGCCCACTCCTCCAGCAATTTCATACCCCATACAGGAGTATCCGTACTCCAGATGATAACCGCCCGGCTCACTGCATTTCCAAAGTTTGTGGAGATCACCTGGAAGGCTTCCGGCAGCACACACCACAGTCGAATTTTCTCCCGCAAGCTCATTCACAATACCAATGATATTGGGCTGCTGCATTTTTTCCTGCGGCGCCATAGGGGTCACCCTATCGATCTCCTCATGCCACGCTCTCCTCAGATTTTCCGCACTCTCCCGGTAGGACTCTTCAACTTCATACTCTTTCAGATCTTCGTTGAGATCTTCAAGTGTCACTCGGGCGTCCGCCTGAAGCGGCAGGGAAGAGAGTTTATGGGCATCCATCGAGCAGACATTAATATGAATAAAGCGGACATCCGGATTTTGAAACTGGCTTTTTGACGAGGTCGTGAAGTCTCCAAGACGGGTTCCGATCAGTAGAATCACATCCGCGTCTTCTGCCAGCCGGTTCGCTGCAAGTGAACCTGTGGCACCCACGGAACCCATATTTTGCGGATGGCTGAATGGCAGGGCTCCCTTGCCCGCCTGGGTCTCCCCCACAGGTATGCCGGTCTGCTCCACGAACGTTTTCAGTTCTTCAGCTGCTTCACTGTAGAGGGTTCCGCCTCCCGAGATAATAAATGGTTTTTCAGCCTGTTTTAGAATTTCAACAGCTTCAGAGTATAACTTTTTATCTGCCCGAATACGTGGGATACGCCATACCCTCTTCTCGAAGAGAGATGTAGGAAAGTCAAACGCTTCGGTCTGTACATCCTGGGGCAGGCAGATTGTCACAGCCCCCGTCTCCTCCGGGGATGTGAGCACTCTGAACGCCTCCAGCATAGACCATGCGAGCTGTTCCGGCCTGTTAATCCGGTCCCAATATCTGGAGACCGGCCTGAAAGCATCATTGACGGTAACATCCTGCCCTAACGGGTACTCCAGTTCTTGCAGGACGGGACCTACATTTCTTTTTGCAA
>CALKWT010000202.1 GCA_938003885.1 uncultured Balneolaceae bacterium
CGGAACACGAAATACATGCAGATCTGGCGATGTTCTTTACGGGTGTGAAGTTCAATACCTATGCAACAGCTGATAAAGATGTAGGAGGAGAACCGACATCGCGATGGACCCGGCCCACACTTTCCCTGATCAACGAAGCGATGTATTCTGATGGCCACTGCTATGCTACGGCCTATACAGAGCTCGGGATAGGTAAAACAGTAGGCATGCCCGTCCCGGGTACCTGCAGCTTTGCAGGTTGGGAAGGGTTGCCGGATGGGACCCGGTGGGGTGTGGTGCCGATCAGTGCCCGGAACATGGCGGATGAGTGGATGGAGAATAACCAGACTGAACCGATCATCCGGGTGAAAAACATGCCTGGTGTGATTGATCAGGGTCGGGATCAACAACTGGAAAGGGCGGTTGACGAACTGCTGAAGGAGATAGCCGGCGAGACTCGGTGAGCAGGCTGAGAAGAGGAGGACCGGGGAAATCGGGAATGGCCGGCAGGGAAGACATTCCGGGAACTCTCTGCCTGGCCGCCTGATAGAGGGATCCGCATCCCCGGCCCGTATGGCCTGGTGCCGGCAGGCCGGGGAAAGTTGAGAATTGTAATCCGGCATTTAATAAATGCAAGAGTCAAGATTTGATCGTTAAATAGATGGCAGAACTTTATGTAGACATCGCAATTCCTACAGCTGTGCAGAGAGTGTTTACCTACCACACCCGACACAGCGATGTAAAGAGGGGAATGCGTGTATGGGTGCCCTTTCGGAACACCTACGCCATTGGCATGGTCGTCCGGGTCCACTCAGAACGGCCTGAATTTGAAACGCGCCCCGTTGAGCAGATACTGGATGATGAACCGGTAATGGATGAGGTTATGCTGAAACTGACAGAGTGGGTGCACCGATTCTATTACTGCAGTCACGGGGAGGTGATTCAGGCCGCCCTGCCTGTGGGCCTCAATTTTACCTCAGAGAAGATTCTGAAGGTAAAAAAGGGGTTTAAAGGGGAGATTAACGAAACGCAACGAGAAATACTGGAAGAGCTGGAGAGTACTCCCTACCGTTTGCGTGATGCAGAGAAGCGGTGGCGGGAGGGAAAGGAACGGAGTGCGTTGCGGCAGCTGATTAAGAAGGGATATGCAGAGGTATGGGAACAGCCCGGGAAAAAAGTAGATTACAAAACGGCCAGGCACTGGGTGTTGGCCGATAAGACAGATCCGGCGGCAGTGTTGAACCGGATGTCTGAAAAGGAGAAAAAAAGAAAGTGGGTTCAAGCCTTTGAGCGCCTTTCAAAAATGCCCCTGCCTCTGTCGCATTCAGCTCTGATCGCCATGGATCCGCTGTTTACAGGTTATACGCTGAGAAGAATTGAAGAGGAGGGGTGGATCACTGCCGTCGATCTGCCGGTGAAGAGCGACCGCTGGCATCAGGCCCGCCACGAGCCTCATCGGATTAAAACGCTTTCTGAAGATCAGCAGAAAGTGTATCAGGAGATTGTGAAGCCGATGGAGAGGGGAGAGTATGCAAGTTTTTTACTGCATGGAGTCACCGGATCAGGGAAGACAGAAGTGTACATACACGCCTTGAAAAAAAGCCTTGAGAAGGGGCGTGGTGGGTTGGTTCTGGTTCCTGAAATCGCCCTGACCCCCCAGACGGTACAGCGATTCTATCAGGTGTTCGGAGATCAGATCGCCGTGCTGCACAGCCGCCTCACCGACCGTGAAAAATATGAGGCGTGGCAAAGTCTGAAGTCGGGTGAAAAAAATATAGCGATCGGGCCCAGGTCTGCCGTCTTTGCTCCTGTAGAGGATCTGGGGATTCTCATCGTTGATGAAGAGCATGATGCCTCATACAAGCAGTTTGATCCCTCCCCCAGATACCACGCCCGGGACGTGGCCATCATGCGGGCAACTCTTGAGAAGGCGGTAGTGGTCCTCGGATCTGCGACCCCGGGGATGGTTTCTGTCAAAGCGGTGATGGAGAAGAAGCACAAACTACTGCAACTCTCCATGAGGCCCACGGGATCGATGCCGGAGGTGAGGATTCTGGATCTCAAAGCGTACAAAGGTGCCATGAGGGGGGCCGTCACCGTAGAGCTCTATCAAGCGATGGAGCAGGCATTGAAGAGAAATGAGCAGGTCATTTTACTATATAACCGTCGCGGCTACGCCTCTTTTCTGCGGTGTGAGGAGTGCGGGCATGTTCCCCAAAGCCCGGAGAGCTCTACCAGCCTGACCTACCACAAGCGAAAGAATATTCTGCTCGACCACTATAGCGGCTACTCCCGCAGACGGGATACTCGCTGCGAAGCGTGCGGTTCGGAGAAATTGAGTACGCAGGGCAGCGGTACCCAGCAGATTGAGGAGGAGATGGCCGCTCTGTTTCCCAATGCGCGGCTGCTACGGATGGACCGCGACACAACCTCAGGAAAACACGGGCATCAGAGAGTGTATGAGCAATTTCTGAGCGGGAAGGCAGATATTCTGATTGGAACTCAGCTGGTTGCCAAAGGCCTCGACTTCCCCAACGTCACGGTGGTCGGCGTGATCGATGCCGATACGGAGCTCGCTTTTCCTTCTTTCCGTGCAGGAGAGCGGATGTATCAGTTGCTGAGCCAGGTTGCCGGGCGCGCCGGAAGAGCGGAGAAACCCGGCATTGTGTATGTGCAAACATGGCGCCCTGAACATCCCGCAATCCGCCATGCCCGCACTCACGATTTCAGGGCGTTTGCCAGGGAGGAGCTTCGGGAGAGGGAGTTGCTGCTGTTCCCACCCTTCTCCCGTATGGTGGTCTTTCATTTTAAATCTCCTTCCGCGAGCCGGGTGCAATCAGTAGCCCACAAATTTTGTGACGTCGTCCGAAAAATTACATCCGAGAATGTCGTCATGGGGCCCTCGCCCTCCGTAATCGAATGGCTCAGTGGTCAATACCAGTGGGAAGCCAACATAAAGCTTGACCGTCGTTATAGTGCAAATTCCATCAGAAACTTGCTGGACAAGATTTTTGAAGAGTATGATGCGGTCAAACCGAAAGGGGCAGCAGCTGTCCGCATCAATGTGGATGTGGATGCCATCGAGTAGGAAAATCAGGGAACTCTGCAGTATGGGTGTTTCAGTTAATGGGGCCCGGCCGGGCAGCTCAGGCAGCTGAGGGCTCTGAATGGGGTTGCAAAATTGTGGGGGTACGTGTGCGGGGGCTATCCCTTTAACTGCAGAGAGGGGTAGCAGCGAGAAGCGATCTTTCATCTCATTTCCATCCAACATTTTGTTACATTTCTACTGCCCTGGCCGAAGGACAGGGAACGACCTATGAATTAAGTGGAAATATTGAATGGACAGAGCGTATAAAGCGAACCTAAACGAAAGTACAGAACGGTTTCAGGCAGCAGGAAAGGGATTATCGGCGGCAGAGGCAGGCCTTCAGGAAATGGCTGAATTGCAGGGAAGGGGGTGGGGGCACTCCCTTCGATTTCTGCAACTTATGGCCTTTTTGCTTTTTCTCTTTCTGCCGGAGCTTAAGGCCCAGATCCGGGTTCCGATCATCGAGGATGGCCAGGCGCAGGTCATTCCCGAATTTGAAGATCCCGAGCAATGGATCCGGCACGACCTCTGGGTGGAAACCACCTTCGATACAGATGGCGACGGCAAACCGGACCGGATGCATGTCTCGGTCACACGGCCGGCACAGACGGAGAGCGGGGATCTGAAGCTTCCCGTTATTTATGAGACCAGTCCCTATTACGCAGGTACCGCCCGTCCGCCCTACGATTTTTTCTGGGATGTTAAGCATGAGGTAGGCGAAGAGCCCCCTGCCCGCAAGACCGGCCCCGAGGTTCAGCGAACCGGTGAACGGCCGATTATCTCCAACAGCCAGATCCGGAACTGGGTGCCCCGCGGCTTTATTGTGGTGCACTCCTCATCTCCCGGGACAGGGCTTTCCCAGGGTGCCCCCACAGTTGGCGGGAAAAACGAGTCCCTTGCACCAAAAGCGGTGATTGACTGGCTCAATGGCCGGGCCAAGGGGTATACCACACCCGACGGAGATGAAACCGTGGAGGCGTTCTGGACGAATGGGAATGTCGGGATGACCGGGACTTCGTATAACGGTACACTGCCCCTGGCGGCAGCAACCACCGGTGTAGAGGGCCTGAAAGCGATCATACCCATCGCTCCGAACACCTCCTATTACCACTACTACCGTTCCAACGGACTGATCCGCTCTCCAGGCGGCTATCTGGGAGAGGATATTGATGTGCTTTACGATTTCATCCACAGCGGAAATGAGGAGAGGCGCCCCTACAACAACCGTACTGTTCGGGATATGGAGCTGGCTGAGGGTATGGACCGGGTGACCGGCGATTACAACGATTTCTGGGCTGGACGCGACTATCTCCATCAGCTGGATTCACTCAAGGCGGCGGTATTCATGGCTCACGCTTTTAATGACTGGAATGTGATGCCGCAGCACAGTTTCAGAATCTACGATGCGATCCGTGACAAGGTTCCTTCGATGATCTATTATCATCAGGGCGGACACGGGGGGGAGCCGCCGGCAGAACTGATGAATATGTGGTTTACCCGCTATCTCTTTGATGTGGAGAATGGAGTGGAAGAGCTGC
>CALKWT010000203.1 GCA_938003885.1 uncultured Balneolaceae bacterium
TTCAAAATAGTCATCCTCCCCTTTTCGAATGTATTCGATCCACAGACGCTCTTCCAAAATCTCTTCGCTGTTGTTGTCAACCATAAAGTACGTCTCTGACTCTTTTCCGTTCGGTCTCTAATTGAATACGTCGATCATCTTTCTGCTGCTCATGCTCATGATAAATGATGGTGTTTCCCTTAACTCCCTATCATTTATAACAGAATCCACGCCAGAAGCTGAACCGTGAACAGTCCAGAAAGCCCCATGATCAAGGTAGCCACTGTATGGGTCTTCAGAGCTGTTGCAGTATCCATATGAGAAAACTAAGGAATAAAATCCCACTGAAAATAGATGGTGAGGAACTATCACTATCCCCCGGCATTCATAGTCAATTAATAAAAGACGTTGTAGAAAAATTTGGTCCTCGGTACGCTCCTGGTGGTAAAGTTTTATACGTTGGAGATACAGGTTCAAAATTTGGTTACTATGATGAGAAGTCTTTCAAAGAGCTCGGTTTAAAGTTTGACAACCATGGGAAGTTTCCGGATGTAGTATTGTATTTTACAAAGAAGAATTGGCTTTTACTAATTGAGGCTGTAACAAGTCATGGCCCTGTCAATCCGAAAAGATTATCTGAACTGAAAAAGCTCTTTGCTGATTCAGAAGCTGGCTTGGTTTACGTCACTGCCTTTCCAGATAAACAAACGATGGCAAGATATGTATCTGACATTAGTTGGGAAACCGAGGTTTGGGTAGCTGATGCTCCAAGTTATCTGATTCATTTTGATGGAGATAAATTTTTGGGCCATATTAAAAATCAGGTTCTGCAGGATATATTGCCTGTACAAGCCCCAGCCCCCATTGAAATAATCACATGAAGTGTTCTTGGTCCGTGCACCCCTTCAACCCGGTTTAGTTCAATGTCGGATGTAGCGGATGGTCCGGATATAAAAGTTATCGGTGCCGGATTCTTCTTTATTACGTTATTGAGCTCTTCTATGGCCTCGGGTACAATCCCCCGGATCCGGTTGGAAGGGACGACACATACATGAAAATCCGGGATCAGACTTAACGCACGCCGACCCTGACCTTCACTGCCATTCAAAATAATGGTTCCCGTTTCGGCTATTCCCAGAAAGGAGCTCGTTACAACTGCATCACACTCGTCAAGCGCTTTGTTTGACAGGGGTACCGGCTCATCTTTTACCACAGTAAACTCATCCTCCAGCAACCCCTTGTCCGGGAAGCCGGGGGCAAGAACCACACGGCGAGCATTTCGGCTTCTCAGAGATTCAAGAACGGCCCCCATCTCATCCGCACGATCCACGATTTTCACTTCCGCTTTGTACTCCCTCACTCTTTCAGCGAAGAGGCTGATGCACTCATCGTCAGGCATATCGCTTTGCATCCGATAGTTCCGATCAATCGCTTTCGGATGATCCGTTTGCTGAACATCGTCCAACGCCTGACGAATACGCTCCAGAATAATACTTTTTGAATCAGATCTGTTCATTGTCGTGTTCTCCACCAGTCCCGGAAACTCTCGTTTGGAATCGGCTTCAGATCGCGTGCCGAAGTCCAGCCCGACAAATAACCTGGCAATTTGGATACCATTCCGTCCCTTTCAAAAAGTTTCATCCCGCCTCTGGCCAGTTTCTGCGCTCCTTCGTAGCGAGATCGTGACTGAAACGCCCTGGCCATCATATACATACCCGCATGCTCGGGTTGGATTTTTGCCCGCCAACCGCCCGTTTCCTTTTGATGGCTTACTACTTTTCCCCGAAGATGTACAAGAATTTCAGGGATATTGATCTTCACCGGGCACACCTCGTAACAAGCCCCGCACAAACTGGAAGCATAGGGCAGGGAGGCTGCACTCTTATCCTCCGGGCCGCGAAGCTGCGGGGTTAAGATCGCTCCTATCGGGCCCGGATAAACAGAGTGATAAGCGTGTCCGCCGGTGCGCTCGTAAACCGGGCAAACATTCAGACAGGCACTGCAACGTATACAGTGCAACGTATCCCGCCCCCCGGGATCGGACAACACCCGGGTCCGGCCGTTATCCAGCAAGATCAGATGGAACTCTTTCGGGCCGTCATTCTCACTCACTCCTGTCCAGAAGTTGGTATAAGGATTCATCCTTTCTGCAGTGGATGAGCGCGGAAGCAGCTGCATAAACACCTCTAAGTCCTGCCACGTAGGGATCACCTTTTCAATACCTAACACACTGATCAGCATTTCGGGCATGGTGATGCACATTCTTCCGTTTCCTTCTGATTCAACCACCGAGATCGTGCCGGTCTCTGCAACTGCAAAGTTGCCTCCGCTGATACCAACTTTTGCATTCAAAAATTTCTTTCTCAGGTAGAGGCGAGCTGCGTTGGTGAGTTCTTCAGGAGAGTCGGACAGATCGGGCAGTCCAATAGCACTGGAAAAAAGCTCTTTAATTTCTGTCCGGTTTTTGTGAATGGCCGGCACCAGGATATGCGAAGGCTCATCATTTGCCAACTGCACAATCAATTCAGCTAAATCCGTTTCGAGAGCGTCGATTCCCGCTTGTTGAAGGGCATCATTCAGTTTGATTTCATCGGTGGTAATAGATTTTACTTTTACCACCTCACTCACACCCTTGTCTTTCACCAGATCGATAATAATCTGATTCGCCTCCTCACCATCCCTGGCCCAGTGCACATGTCCGCCGGCCCGCTGCACCGATTCTTCAAGCTGCAGAAGATAGCTGTCCAGATTCTTTACCACCCGATCTTTAATCTGCTGTCCAGCTTCCCTGAGCTCTTCCCAATCTGGCATCTCTTCGACCACTGTTTTTCGCTTCTCCCGTATGGTTTTCGTTGCGAAACCGATATTTCTGCGTAGCTGGTCATTCTCAATATATTGCTTAGCAGTTTGCTCGAATGTAGGTGTGTTCATAATGAGCTGCTCATTAATTAGAATTATTCAGAGGCCGCTTGTTGCAGTCTCTTCCGTGGATGCAAGAATTTCTGCCAGATGAACCGGGCGAGTTTCACGCTCCTGCCTGCTGAGTCCGCCGCCAATGTGCATGAGGCATGAGTTATCGGCAGCTGAGCAGACTGTTGCTCCTGTTTCATTGATATGATGGATTTTGTCCTGAAGCATGGCGATGGATGTATCAGCATTCTTAATAGAAAAGGTGCCACCGAATCCGCAGCACTCTTCCGACTGCGGCAGCTCTACCAGATCAATGCCTCTTACATTCCTTAATAACCGAAGCGGGGCATCCCCAATCTTTAGCATCCGCAGGGAGTGGCACGTTGGATGATAGGTAACTCTGTGAGGATACCAGGCCCCGACATCCTCCACCTTCAGCTTGTAGACAAGCAGCTGTGAAAGCTCGAATACGCGGTTTTTTATCGACTCTACCTGACTGATCAACTGGCTATCACCGGTGAGCCGGGCAATTTTCGGATAGAACTCATGAATCATGGCTACGCAGGATGCTGATGGAGCAACAATGACCTCAGCGTCGCCAAAAACTTTTATAAAACGCTGAACCAGTGGAATCGCCTCCTCCTGATATCCTGTGTTGTAGTGCATCTGGCCACAGCAGGTTTGCTCTAGCGGGAATTCGACCGTATGACCCAGTCGCTCCAAAAGATAGACAACCGCTTTACCGGTTTCGGGGAAGAGAGTATCGTTGAAACAAGTGATAAAGAGGGTAATCTTCATGTGGTACTATTTCAGGTATCCGGACGGGCACCGGCAATTGTTTTTAATTATCGGGAGACTTTGAAAAATGAATTGAACTCGACTGTGAATACTCTATTGTCAACTTACTGCCTTGTAATAAGACTTAATTCGTTGGCTTATAGACCCCTTGGTTAACGGCCTGAAGCAGCTGCCATCCCGAAAAGCAGGGACGGCATCATCTCTGTTAGGGATTCACCCACGCGACAACTATTTATAATCCGAGGGGTACTTCCCTTTTACATAATCTCCGAATCCGAACATGGTAGGCTCATAATCGCCCACAATTTCCACGCTCTCAGTTCCGTCGATCTCACTCCCTTTACCCAGGAGCCAGTAAGTGGCATTGACGATGAGCCGTCTGAGATCCTCACTTTCAAAGTCAACGGACGAACCCATGGTTGTAGCAAAAACCTGCCCCTCACTTCCCCCTTCCACTTGATACGATTTCGTCCAGGCAACTGGCATGATCGATTTTTCCCAGTTTACCGGTGCATCAGGAGTCATTCCAGCTGTAGACTGACCCCATAACAACACCTCCGGATCTCCTTCGAGCACCCGCGTACCGTATACATCGGTCGGGCCCCATATATCAGATACTCCACGGATTACGGGATGATTCATTCGCTCCATGATTCCGTCCACCAGGCCTCTGGTTCCTTCTGTTCCGTGGTCCCCGTGATGGTCCACCCAGGTCTCCCCCAGAATCTGCCGGCCAAAACCGCCCTGCCAGCCTGGCTCGTTGTTATTCCAGCTGTATTTCGCATAGGGACTTTCCGGATTTTTCTGATAGGCAAAAGCGTGAGTGGAGGTTCGCAATCCGATGAGCGGCTTGCCTGCCTTCAGAAACTCATCAAAATATCGCATTTCTGAATCGGGCAGCTCTCTGAAACGGAGAAAGATAATTGCCAGATCGGCAGACTGAAGATTTTCCATCCCCACTATATGGTTTTGATTATCGGGATTTATCTCTCCAGTTTCCGGATCAGTAGAAAAGAGCACCGTGGTTTTAAAACCGTGGTGTGTGGTAAGAATTTTCGCCAGCATCGGCAACGCCTCTTCCGAACGATACTCCTCATCACCACTGATCAGGACGACATGCAGCCCGTTAGACACACTCTGCTCTGGTGTAAAGGTAATCCAGGGCTCGTCATTCTGTTGCGCTTGCAGGCAACCGGCTGCAATAGAAGAGTAAATAGTGATCAGTAAAAGCAGGC
>CALKWT010000204.1 GCA_938003885.1 uncultured Balneolaceae bacterium
ATGAGGCAAAGCGAACCATCGTTTTCAAGAGA
This sequence comes from uncultured Balneolaceae bacterium, assembly GCA_938003885.1. GTDB lineage: Bacteria > Bacteroidota > Rhodothermia > Balneolales > Balneolaceae > Rhodohalobacter. The sequence continues at coordinate 33 of CALKWT010000204.1, forward strand.
AGCATGAGTCCCGGATATGCCGGAATCGATAACGATCTGTTCTATTACGATTCAAACCAGATGTTTTTCGGCGATGCAAAAAAGTCTTTGCAGGATCTGGCAAACGCCATCAAGGAACTGGATTAATAGATGAACAAAATCCCGGAACAGGCATACCGCCGGTTCCGGGCAGGTTCATCGATTCACACCTTGCTTTACTCTACAGGGATCAGACGGTTTAATGTTCCGTCCGATTCATTGGCAAAATAGAGGTAACCATCAGGACCCATCTGCACATCCCGGATACGTCCAATTCCCTCCAGAAGTCTCTCCTCTTTCACATACTCTTCCCCATCTACAACAATACGTGACAGCAGCTGAAAAGAGAGCGCTCCATTCATAATGCTTCCCTCCCAGCCGGGATAGGTGTCACCGGTTATAAATGCCATGCCCGAAGGTGCAATCGAGGGATCCCAGTACATAACTGGCTGCTCCATCCCCTCCTCTTCACTCTTCTCACTGATGATGTTGCCGTCATAGTTGATACCGTAGGTAATCACCGGCCAGCCGTAATTCGCACCAGGCTTATTGTTGATATTGATTTCATCTCCGCCGCGAGGCCCGTGCTCGGAAGTCCAGACGACACCGGTTTCGGGGTGAACGGTCATGCCCTGAATATTTCTATGGCCATAAGAAAAGATCTCATCCAGCCCTTCCTCTTCTCCTACAAATGGGTTGTCGGAGGGGACAGAGCCGTCATCATGCAGTCGGAACAGATTCCCCTGAGATGTGTTATAATCCTGGGCCGTCTCCATCTCGCCGCGGTCCCCAATAGAAAAATAGAGATAACCGTCATGATCGAAGACAATACGAGAGCCGTAGTGATGTCCGCGTTCTGTGAATGGGTGCCCCACGTAGATCTCTTCGATATCTGTGAGCGCATGTGCTGCACTATCATACTTTGCCCTGAAAATGGCGGTCATTGAGCTCTCGCCATCCGGCTTGGAATAGCTCATATAGATCCAGCCGTTTCTTTCAAAGTCCGGGTGCAGCTCCACATCCAACAGCCCGCCCTGGTTTTGTGCCTTGACTTCGGGAACATTCGCCACCGGCTCATCCACCAGAATACCGTCCGCAATCAGACGAAGGTTGCCCTCCCTTTCGGTAACCAGCATGGAACCGTTAGGCAGAAAGGCCATACCCCAGGGTGTTGACAGACCCTCTGCGACCGTCTGAACATAGAAGTCAAACTCCTCAGAGGAGTGAATGTCACCCGGCTCATCCGGAAGTGAAAAGTAGAGTTCGTGATCGACAGTTACTGATACAGTGGACGCTTCCTCTGCAGATTGAGCTGCCCGGTCTGTATTGTTCGCACATCCATTCAGCACCGCCATGAACAGAAGGATAAAAGAAAGTTGTTTTTTCAATATCATTTAATTAATCGTTTTATATAGAAGTAAAATTAGGTGCTATATAATAAGAAAATTACCATCATCTGCATACTACATCTCAGTTTTCAGATAATTCTTTCCCGGGTTACAAGATAAATCTCATCTTTGGCCTGCCGCAGGGGCAGGGCAGTGTACCAAAGAGAAGGCCATACCTTTTTGAAGAGAGGGTGAGATGAGCTGTGTTTCCCGGGATCTTCGAGATGAGTCAACAGAAGCAGAGAGCCTCCGCAATCAGAAATCTGGCCGGAGGGGTGGGCGCCCCTGCCATTTTGGTTTGCCTTTAAATAATCGATGCAGCTCCGGGGAAGCCCCGGGCCTGCATTCTATTGAGAAAACCTGCCTGCCAGATTAATGGGAATGATATCCTGAAATTCAAACCCTTCAATTTCAGCTCCGACATTTGCATTTCCGGTCAGCCGGTAGTCAAAATTGGTCTCCCCTGCGATCAGTTCACCCAGTACAGAACCCATCTGCATCGCATTTAACTGAACCGGTATCACAATTTCAGAAGATTCCGAGGACCCTAAGTTAATGGCGTTCTGCAACTCCGTATCGAGCCAGTTTCGCCCATTGACTTCAAGTGAATAGTCGGCTCCGAGCAGTGAAACGGGAAAGACATTCGGGTTGCTCACTTTAAAACGCAGCTCCATATCGGCTCCGGAAAGAGAAACCCGGTTTACGTCAAATCCGCCAAATTCGAATTTTGGTATTTTTGGCACTGGAAGCGTGCCTGCCGCATTGATTGGCAGACTCTGCTCACCGAGCCCTGGGATATCAAAGGTAAAGCGAGTATTCAGATTATAATCAAAACGATCGTCCTGGAGAACTGAACTGAAAGCCCGGTAAAGTTCAGTAAACTTAATGGTGACCGGCACCTCAAGAGTGCTTGTTGCTTCTCTGCTGATACTCACCCTGTCCCGATGTTCTCCCGACACGAAGGAGCTGTTGTTGATCAGAAAGTCGTAGTTGTAACGCTTAGCAGTCAGCCCTACAGGATTGGGATTATCTACATCAAATTCAAACAGCAGGGTGGCCTCATTAAATCCAAAACCATCTATGCCTACCCGGCTAAAAGAGATATTGGGGATGACCATATTGCTCAGATCTCTCAGAAGAGCGCAGCCAGACATAAAGATGCATAGCATGCTTGCTATAATCAGTTTTCTTTTCATAATAATCAGGGATTACAAGTTCGGGTGATCGATATCTGCCACCGGAGCCCCTGTGTTCTGCAAGAACTGGTGGGTGCCGCTGGCGTGATGCAGCGCTGTTTAAATAATAAGCATTTCTGATCCGGGATTCTCATTTAATCGGAAAAGTCAGATCAGATCTTTCACCTGACTGCGAAATTTCGGTGCGCCCCCGTTGGCCGGGTGCCGGACACAGGTATGTGGTACACCTATTCCTGTCAGGCTCTGTTCACACTTCTTCCCGACTGCTATTACACGGGCATTCGGAAAAAGTTGCAGGAAGGCTTTCAGGTGTCTCAAACCTGCTTTCATCTCCACACTGTTCGGGGTGCGATTGCTAAGCAACCCTTTATCCGGATGCCAGGGATGCCAGGGCACAGCATTCCACAGGACCACGTCATACGGATCAAGGCCCAGCTCAACCAATGTTCCCCACATGATGGTTGCCGTTGGTTCGCTCATGCCATTCGGATTAACATCCAACCGGCTTGTTCTCTCGGGCTCAATACTCTGAAACACATGATCCGGCCGCACCCCATACCCCTTCTCCTGGTGCCCCAGAAGAATTCGCTCGGAGGTCATCGCCATACCGGTAAAGTGCCCGCCCTGATACCCCAGCGCTTCTGCAATAAACAGGAAGCGGGCCCTGTTCGATCTTTCAGTCAGATACGCCTCAAGCTGTCGTTTTCGGATAGCTGGTGATTCAGGGCTTTTGTCATGTTCACGGTCGTGGTGAAACCAGGGGTTAAACAGCTCCCGGGGTGTCCGCTTTAAAGAATCTGTAAATGCGGAAATTTGGTAACTCATGAACCTCCTCTTACTCCCTCTTCTGTGCTTCGTACGCCAGCTGTAAAATCCGGAGTTCTCCGTAATCTACAGATTTGTTAAGGTCCTCATAAACCGGTTTCAGGATAGATGATCCGTGCGTCTCCATCGATGTAAATACTTCATCTTTTTTCCTTTCTGACAGACTGGAAGCTGCCAAAAGGCCTTCCGGATCGATTTTATGGCCATCTTCGAAGTATTTTTTCAGGTTTATCAGAATTGTTGCCTGCTTTACGCCAAACTGTTCGGCCAGGTGGCTGATCGATTTCCCTTTTCCATACTCCTCTCCCACGATCTCATACTGCTTTTTTTCAAGAGTCTGCTCCTTCTTTTTGGTAAGTACATTGGCACGCTCTTCAATCCCTTTCTCCCTGCAGTATTCCTGTATAATGGAGAGAAATTCAGAGCCATATTTTTTCAATTTGGCCTCACCCACTCCATACACCGAAAGCAGGGACTCCTTCGTCTGCGGATAGTAGTAGCTCATCTCCATCAGCGTAGTGTCAGGGAAGATGACATAAGGGGGGATATCTTGCTCATCAGCCATCTCTTTTCGCTTTTTTCGTAACTCCTCAAAAAGATAGTCATCGTGCTTGTTTTCAACTTCCGTGGTCGTTCTGCGTGTCTCTTCACCATCTCCTGAGACCTGCGAACGGTCCAGAATCCCTCTTACAGACTCCTCCCCGCTGAGAACCTTTCGGGCCTTTGGAGTCAGAAGCAGGCTTCCGGTTTCAGGGCTTTTTTCCAAAATATTCTCCCGGATCAGCAGCCGGGAGAGCTGAACCCACTGATTCTTAGACCACTCCATCCCAATCCCGTAGGTGGATAGTTTATGATGGCCATTCTGAAGGACTTTTTTCGCTTTCGACTCCCTCAGAATATCAGCGATGTGATAAGCTCCAAACCGCTCCCCCGTCCGGGCGATACAACTCAGAAATTTTTGTGCCTGCTCGGTGTAATCCTGTTCGTTGTCCTTATACTTCAGACAGTTATCACACATCCCGCACTCTTCCTGATGATACTCCTCGCCGAAATAGTTCAAGAGCGGTTTCCTGCGACATTCGTTATACTCCAGATAATCGATCAGATACTGCAGATGTTTCTCAGCGATCGTCTTCTCCTCACCCTCTTTCTGATTGATGAAATACTGGATCTTCTGTTTATCTGAATAGCTGTAGAGCAGGAGACAGTCGGCCTGTAAACCGTCTCTTCCCGCACGGCCGATCTGCTGATAATAGGATTCAATATTCTGAGGCATGTCGTAGTGCAGCACGAACCGTACGTCGGGCTTGTTGATACCCATCCCAAAGGCGACAGTCGCAATGATGATCTGCACATGATCTTTAATGAACGCTTCCTGATTATGAGTCCGCTGTGCCTCGGAGAGTCCGGCATGGTATGGCAGCACCGAGTGCCCCTCTTCCTTTAGCTCCCCATAGAGCTCATTCACCTGTCTCCGGGAAAAACAGTAGATAATACCAGACTGTTTGGGTCGGGTATAGAGAAAGTCCAGGATCTGATCAAGGGGATTCACTTTGTCTGCCACATTTAACAGAAGATTATCCCTGTTGAAACTCGCCACAAATACGGAAGAGTCTTTCATCTCCAGAATATTCTGGATGTCATCGCGGACTCTCGGTGTAGCTGTTGCGGTCAGGGCAAGGCAGACGGCTTCCGGGTAATCCTTGCGAACATCTGCCAGCAGGCGGTAATCGGGCCTGAAATCGTGCCCCCATTCTGAAATACAGTGAGCCTCATCTATCGTAAAGCAGTCGACCCGGAGCTCTGAAAGTAGTTCGCGTGTGGCTTTCATCATGAGGGTCTCGGGCGCGAGGTAAAGTAATTTGACCCTGCCTGCCCTCACTTCAGACACATTATGCCTGTACTCGTCAGGCGTAAGTGTGCTGTTCAGGTAGAGAGCAGAAACACCATGCTCCCGAAGCTGCTCCACCTGATCCTTCATCAGAGAGATCAGCGGCGAGATCACGATGGTCAATCCGTCAAAGAGTAGCGCAGGAATCTGATAGATAAGCGACTTCCCCCCACCCGTCGGCATAATAACCAGCGAATCTTTCTTTTCGAGTACTTTTTGAATGGATTCTCCCTGTAGCGGCCTGAAATCAGCATAACCGAAGGTCTGCTGAAGAATTTGCCTTGATCTGTTTAGCATCAACAACTTAAATTTTTTCAGAATTATAAATACACATTTCTCTGTTGGAAGATACCGTATCTTTCGCTTCCTTACAGGTAATTGCGACAATCTTATAAACTCTTTACCAATTCAGAAAGATTTCAAGTTTCTTCTAAGTGATCAAATAGGAGTTCTGACCATTCCCCCATACGCAGCTTTTTGCCGGGGAGAGGTAAAGCGTCCGGGAAGAGGAGGCTGGTGCCGATCCGATACTTATAATATGATCCCGGCAAGTGTTATTATAACAATAGATTGCGAAACCTCTTTTGAGAGCAGTGAAAAGTTCACAGCTTGTGCCATTTTCTTCTATTTGATTCGGTATCACACATTATTTTTGGATACTTTTGAGACAGATACAATTTTAAATTTCAAATCCGGCAAATACGCATTTTTTCTCCATGAAAATAACCATTACAAAATCAGATCAGAGCAAGATAAACGAAGTCGATTTCGACAACCTTGAATTTGGAAGAATGTTCACCGATCACATGGTTGAGGCAACCTATTATGACGGGAAATGGCAGACTGCAGAAGTCAAGCCATATGGCCCGATCAGCTTCGACCCCTCTGTGATGGCTCTACACTATGGACAGACAATCTTTGAAGGGATGAAAGCCTATTATGTGGACGACTCAACCATTAACCTGTTCAGGCCGGCTGATCATTTCAGACGGTTCAACAAGTCAGCAAAAAGACTCGCCATGCCGGAGGTGGATGAGTCGCTCTTTATCGGAGCGCTGGAGGAGCTGATCAAACTGGATTACCGCTGGGTACCTAAAAAACATGGACAGGCCCTCTACCTGCGCCCCTTTATGTTTGCAAGTGAAGAGTATCTCGCTGCCAAAGCTGCAAAGGAGTATCGTTTTTATCTGATCGCAAGCCCGGTAGGAGCCTACTACAGTGAAGGGTTCAACCCTGTAAAGCTGACCACAACCAGTGAATATGTTCGCGCTGTTGAAGGAGGAACAGGAGAGGCGAAAGCGGGTGGCAACTATGGCGGAAGTTTTCTCCCTGCTCAAAAAGCGACGAAAGATGGCTTTACACAGGTGTTGTGGCTCGATGCCAAAGAACACAAATATGTAGAGGAGGTTGGAACCATGAACATCTTCTTCTTAATCGGTGACAAACTGATTACTCCTAAGCTCTCCGGTTCCGTTCTTCCGGGAATAACTCGTCGCTCGGTGATCACCCTTGCCACAGAGTGGGGCGTAAAAGCGGGAGAGAGACCGATCCTGATTGATGAGATCTTTGAAGCAAATGAGAAAGGTGAACTTAAAGAAATTTTTGGGACCGGCACAGCTGCGGTGATATCACCGGTGGGAACAATCCATCACAATGGCAGAACGCTTACGCTGAATCAGGATAAGATTGGCGATTTTGCCAAACGAACGTTCGACAGAATCACAGGAATTCAGTACGGGAAAGTTGAAGACGTATACAATTGGACCCATCCTGTGCGCGTTAAGTAAGAACAGAACGGGAGAGCTCACCGCAGTATACGACGGTTCGGCTCTTCCTTTTGGAGTGTGTAACGGCCGGGAGGGGTGAGTCAGGCACCGGCCGTTTCGTGTGCCGTCCGCCGATCAGAAGATCAACCGTGATCGACTGGCGGCCCGTTCGAAGTCCGGCCGGCAACGACTGGGCAGCGGCGGTGTGGTACGGGATCCCGAACTGCGGAT
>CALKWT010000205.1 GCA_938003885.1 uncultured Balneolaceae bacterium
CTCGGTAAACCCTTCTCCCCACCAGCGGTTATTTTCAGGGATTTCATGATATTGCGGCAAGTAGAATGCGATAACTTCTGGCCTGAAGACTTTCTGCTCACTCATACAGTAGTAAATCTCTTCATAATTACACGCAATCCGTACATATGGTCTATCTTGATGTCAATCATAATCGAATATGAACCACAGATCAAATGATTTAGTTTCTAAAGCCTCTGATCGTACAGAGGATGGGGCTAATATCAAATACGTTGAGCTATTATTCTGCCAAAAACGGGAAAGAGTATGGGTGTCGGTTAGTTGAGATACTTCGGAATCATTCATAACAATATCTTTCAAAGGTGAGGGTTTTGCCGAACCTGGTAAACAGCGGCCTCTCCTGAAATCGTCATTATGCCCGGGATAACAGCTGGCCTCTTTTCTCATCAGTTACCTGTCAAAATTAGAAAAGTTGTATCGCAATGTAAATGCCATCTGACGGTTGTTCACATCCTCATTCCGGATATTAAATCTGTTTTCTACATTGCTGATGGTATAGCGTAGTCCAACATCTACGCCGAATGGCAGCATGAGCGTGGTATGAAAAGAGTACCTCATCTCGATCTCGTGTCTGTCATACAGATGATAATGCTCAGGCCACCTTCCAAATGAGCGGAAATGGTCTTCAAACTTAAAATGTCTGTCCATTTTATGAGCAATCCGTGCTCCTGAGACCCCTGCACTTCCCCATTTGCTAAAGTAGGTAAGGTGCACTTGTTGCGTACTCGATCCGGGTCCAATTCCTGCTCCGATCACCTGTCCCTGATTGGTAAATCCCTGCCCTACAATTTCACTTTCATACCAGATATTAAAGTCCCGTTTAGTGGCAGCCACACTCGAGTTTTCCAGGTTGGTGATCTCCGTATTCAACGCCAGTTTATGTTCGGGTGCCAATGTAAATCGTTTAATAAAGCCGATGACATATCCGCGGTTAAGTTGGGGCTCGGCCATAACATCCCTTAATTTCCTGCGGTAATCATTTCGTCCCCACTCTCCGTACACCTCCATATCGGCAGCCGGGAAGAGCCATCGGAAATAGTAACTCATCAGATGCATCCGTGCATCTGAACGGTTGGCCTCCGATGCAGATTCTGCCGTATGGGAAGCCCTCAGAAAGAGAAAGAGATCTGTCAAACCAAAACCGTTATCCAGATAGGCATATCCCGCCCGGGTGA
>CALKWT010000206.1 GCA_938003885.1 uncultured Balneolaceae bacterium
GTGTCAGCACTCCGGTAGTTTTTTTCCAGCGAATAGACCGGGCCCTCCAGAGCGTGCCGCGCCTGAAAATAGGTAAACACATCTCCGCCGCGAAACCCGTAGATCGCCTGTTTGGGATCACCGATCATATAGAGCACATGATCCCCTTCTGCCTTTCGGTCATAAATTTTATCGAAGATGTTGTACTGAAGCGGGTCGGTATCCTGAAACTCATCCACCAGGGCAACCGGATAGGTCGTCCGGAGGCGGGCAGCCAGCCGCTCCGCCTCGCTCCCGGTTGTCAATGCCCTTTCGACTAATTTTAGAAGGTCATCATAACTGATTGAATCAGAAAAGGTTGTATCATCATCTACCTTCTTCAGAATATCCTGGTAAGCCTCCAGAATGAGCATACCTTCCAGCTTTTCCATCTCTTTCACCAGCTCAGCATAAGCCGTACAGAGCTCAAAGAACGTGTGCCTCGGATGGTGCACATGCTTTCTGGCTTTGAGGTAATTATCCCGATTGTAGAGATAGGCCGACTCAAAATATTTCAGCTGATCAAAGGTGTCATCCTTGTAGCTCTCATCCTCCAGAAAAGCCTCCAGTTTTTCGATGCGGCTTTTCAGGTGGCTGGCATAACGACTGACCGGTGAATTCTCTAAAATCACCATCAGTTCACTCCTGCTCTCCCGCCACACCGTTCGCATTCGCTTCCGGAGAGCAATCAATTTCCCGAGATACTCCAGCGGATCGGTCCCGATCTGCTCTGCGCGAAGTTCTGCATACGGCTTTGAAAAAAGAGGATAGAGAAAGCGCTGGAGGCCTGCCGGATTTTCTGCCAGCGCGATCAGTTTATTGATGTAACTTCGACCTGCATCCGACCCCTGATGCCTGTGAACAAACTCCCGCCAGTAACGCTCGACCGCCCGGGCCAGGCGGAGATCCTCCCGGCCCGCCTCCAGGTCAAAAATGGTTCCTGTAAGCAGGGTCTCCTCTTTCAGCACTTTCTGACAGAAACCGTGAATGGTGGTCACCTGATGATCGTCAAATTCCGAAATGGCACTCCTCAAAGTCTGCGCAGCCTCCTCCCTGTTTTTTACATGACGATCCAGATCCTTCAGAAAGGAGTCCTTGCGGTCCCACTCACCTCTTTCAAATAGGGCCAGCGATTCTATCAGCCGGGAGAAGATTCTCTCCCTGAGTTCGGCAGTAGCCTTGTTGGTAAAGGTCATCACCAGCATCTCGGAAGGGGTTAATTTCTTCTCGATGATCAGATTAACATACAGGGCAGCAATGGTATAGGTCTTTCCTGTACCGGCATTGGCTTCCATCATATGGCGCCCGCTGCCCGGCAGTTCGAAAACAGATTTCCACGATCTATACATGATCTTTCTCCAGATGTTTTACCATTTGGCCCACCCAGTCTGCAAAGGGGCCGGCAAGCAGCTTCTTGCTCCAGGGGGCTCCACTGCCGAGGACCAGCTGCACTTCCTCCTGATCGCGCTCCCCTCCCCGGCCCCTCTCTCCCTCAAAGGCCTTTCTCGACTCTGCAAACTCTCTTCCCTCTCTTGCCATCAGCCCGGCCGTTACCGTGTCGGGCATCCAGAGCCGGGGGGTATCCTGCCCGTGATGGTAGAGGGAGATCAACTCTGCAAGCAGCTTCTCCGGCTCCTCCGGCTCTTGAAAGGTGAAGAGAGACACTTTCGCGTTACGAAGATCGGTCAGAACAAAACCACTTTTCCACTCGCCGCCAGCCAGCCCGTAGGCCAAGTAACGCACCCAGCTCTGGAGAATATTCTTGCCCTTAAAGGAAGAAGGATAGAGATCGAGCAGAATGTCGGCAGCCTCCGATGCAACACTCCCCCGGATGCGCCACTCTCCCACCGTGATATCCACCTCCCTGCTCTGCCGGCGAGCAATCCAGCCCTGCTTTTTAAACAGCTGTTCTACTTTAGCGATCTCCCCGAGAATGCCTTTTACCTGCCGCTCCCCGGGCCAGCCGAAAGGAATCGATCCAGACTCCCGGAAGAGGCGGACAACCTGCGCATCAGAAACTCCCGCCAGCTTCCACTCCAGTGCACGGGAATAGAGCAGATGGCTCTTCAGCCCGTCCAGCGTAAACTCGTCATTCTCATGATAAAAATCGGAGAGACGAACATGAAACCGGTTCTGAAAAAACCAGGAGATGGGACTCTTTACAAAGGAGGTGAGCTCCTCCAGGCGAAGGGTGTGATCGCCCTGAATCTCTTCGGAGCCCTCCCTGCCCGAATGCGCGCTCGGGGGGACACCGGGAACCTGCGCAGATCCGCCTGCCGCCGCTTCTGCATCGTACCCGGATGAGAGAACGTCCCCTTCTCCGGTGAAGATCCCCGGCCCATCACTACCGGTAAGCGTCCCTGCCTGAGGCGGAAACTGCACGCTCTCCACCCGCCCGGTCAAGCCGGACATCTTCTCCCCGGGTGCCAATACCCGGGCTGCCGTTTTTTCATACACTTCAGACAGAGAGCGGAACGGCAACTTATATTTATTCTCAGAAAATCCTGTAAGCGTCTCTTTGGCAATCAACTGTCCCGAAGGAATCCCTCTCACATCACTCAGATAATCGGCCCACTGTCTCAGAATAACCGAGGGAGGAATCTCTTCGTTATCGACCTTGCTCTGGCCGATGTAGCTGCTGTAATGCACCTCAGAGGCGGAGAGGATCGATTGCAAAAAGAGGTTCCGGTCCTCCTCTTTCCTGTTCCGCTCCCCCGGGCGGGGATCCTGCACCATCAGGTCAAAATCGGGGGTGCGGGACTTGCGGGGAAAAGAGTGATCGTTTACCCCCAACAGGGCGATGATCCGGAAGGGTATTCCGCGTACCGGCACCATCGAACTGAAGACCACACCCCGTGTAAATTGTGCGCCGGCTGCATGGTGCTCCTTCAGTGCCTCGGCCACCTCCGTTCGAAACTGATCGTAGGAGATCGGAGTGCGGCTCCCGCCCAGCCTGCCCGCCTCTTCCAAGTGAGTCAGTGTGCTGAGAATTCCGGCCGCCTTCCTGTCCGTCAGAAACTCCCGGCCCAGCAGATCCCCGATCTGATGACGGATCCAGGTACACCACTGGCCGAGCTGTCTCTTCTCTTTGGTTCCGCTTCGAAAGGTGTGCAGCTTTCTCAGGAACGCAGCCAGCGATGCCCACACCTCCTGACGGCTCCGGTCGCGGACCCCGCCGTAGACCAGCGGCCCACTGTCTAGCGGATCGGTCTCGCCCAAAAGCTGCCCCATCCAGCCCCGCTCCATCATCTCATCCCAGCTGTTCTTCCGCGGGCTTCCCGGTGGTAGGCCTTCGCCATAATCCAGACCCCAGAGGACCTGATTATCTTCTACCCACCGCTCGATCATGTCACACTCCGACTCACTCAATTCCAGGGCTGTCCGAACCGGCTCACTCCTCAGTAGCGCCATCACATCCTCTCTTTCGAAGGAGGAATTTGCAATTTCAAGAAGCTCTGTGAACGCGCGGGCCGAGGGGGAAGGAGTGCCCGGATTCCCGACATGAACGGGGATGCGCGGCAGGCTCCCATCCTCTACTCCGAAGACCGCCTCCACATAGGGCAGGTACTGTTCAGGCTCCGGCGTGGCCACCAGAATTTCTCCCGGCATGAGAGAGTCGTCTGCCTCGAACCGGGCCAGCAGAAAGTCGTGCAGCACTTCCACTTCGCGAAGGGGGGAGTGGCAGGATCGGATCTGCACCGAGGAACAGCTCTTCAGCTCATCGCGCCGGGCCACCGGCCGGTTCTCCAGGATCTCCAGCTGTATGGAACCCAGAAGCGTATCCTCAGAAGGTGTCGGTTCAAACAGGCGGATGGTTTCATCGGCAACCTGCTGATAGAGGGCGTGCACCCTCACCGCTTCACGGCCAAAACTAGTGAAGAGAGGATGATGGTTTCCATCCATCTCCACCGAAGGCTGCAGCTGATAGATC
>CALKWT010000207.1 GCA_938003885.1 uncultured Balneolaceae bacterium
AGAAACAGCTGAAGAAGCTCCTGCCGAAGAAGAGGCTGAAAAGAGCACCGGTACTTCAACAGATATGACTGCCAATGAGGCGATTGAGCATATCAAAAACAACCCTCTGGAAGAGCTGGAAGGATTTGTAACAGACGCTGAAGACAGAGTGACCGTGCAGAGAGCATGGGAAGCCAAACAATCGGAGTCTGAAAAGTAAGGAGTATAACTGCCGGTTATGGAACAGCAATTACCCAACCGGTTTGTGGAAATTGGCCGTGTCGGCAAAGCAAGGGGATTGGATGGTACCATCCGGTTTGTGCCGGGACAGCAGTTTACTGATGAAGGCGCACTATCTGAATTCGGCATTCTCTATATCCGGAATGAACGTTCCGATCTTGTCCCCATGCGGATTGAGAAGGTCAACAGGGAGTTCAGACGAAATCAGCCATCGTTCTTTGTAAAATTTGATTTGATTGCCAGCCGGGAAGAAGCGGATTCAGCCAGAGGCAGAGCCCTCTTTCTGGACAGAAGTACCGCCGTTCCCGGGTCAGATGGTGACGATGAGACAGATATCGATTACTTCGGATATGAAATCATCTGGAAGAACCGTTTATTCGGTGAAGTACTCGATGTGATGGATAATCCTGCACATCCGATTCTGGAGGTGAAAATGGAGTCTGACGGGGGTGTTTTGCTCATTCCCTTTGTAGATGAATTCATAGAATCGGCAGATCATCAGCGACAGCAGCTGATCTGCAAAGAGCTGGATCAGTTAACAGATCTGTAAATTGAGAAAAGATGATTCGTATTGACATCATATCTGCAGTACCCAGCTTGTTGCAAGGCCCGCTCCAGTACAGTATTGTGGGGAGAGCGGTCGATGAGGAAAAAGTAGCGATCCATATACACGATCTTCGCGACTATACCGAAGACAAGCATCTCAAGATTGATGACTATCCTTATGGCGGCGGGGCAGGTATGGTTCTCACACCCCAGCCAATTTTTGATTGTATTCAATCACTGTGTGAGGAGAGAGAGTATGATGAGATCATCTTTACCTCTCCTGATGGCGAACTTTTCCAACAGTCAGATGCCAATAATCTCTCTTTGAAAAAGAACCTGATCATACTCTGTGGTCACTACAAAGGAGTGGATCAGCGCGTGCGTGATGAACTGATTACAAAGGAGTTCTCCATTGGTGATTATGTCCTGTCGGGCGGCGAACTCCCTGCAATGGTCATTACCGACGCAATTGTAAGATTGATTCCCGGAGTATTGGGAGATGCGGAAAGTGCCCTGACCGACTCTTTTCAGGAATCTATGCTGGAAGCTCCTGTATATACGAGGCCTGCAGAGTTCCGGGGATTACAGGTTCCAGAGGTGTTACTCTCTGGAGATCATAAAAAAATAGATGCCTGGCGATCAGAACAGTCAAAAATACGGACCCGAAAACGTCGTCCGGACCTATATAAAAATTTAGAAAATTAAACTTAAAGCTCATTTACGAGGAGAATCAAAATGGATAAAATGAAATTAATTGAACAGACAGTGGTTCATGACAATATCCCGAAGTTTACAGCCGGTGATACTGTGAATATTCACTATCGGGTTCGTGAAGGTGACAAGGAAAGAATTCAGCAATATCAGGGAGTGGTCATCAATGAACGGGGCAGCGGTGCGAACAAAACCTTTATCGTTCGTAAGATGTCCGGAAATATTGGTGTGGAAAGAATTTTCCCTCTCTACTCTCCTTTCATTGCAAAAATTGAAGTAAAGAAAACAGGTAAAGTTCGCAGGTCGAAGCTTTTCTACCTTCGGGATCTGCGTGGAAAAGCAGCCCGTATCCGGGAAAAAGAGAGCATCAAAAAGTAATCTGAGGGGGGGAATGGCGGTGGCCAGCCTGAACGCATCGCCCTCCTTGTTCTCTCTTTATACCCGTTGACAGCAACGTAGCCAACTATTCACTTATAACTCTTTAAACTTGTTGCCGAGATCGGAAGAGC
>CALKWT010000208.1 GCA_938003885.1 uncultured Balneolaceae bacterium
GCGTCTGCCGCAGCAGGTGCCCATTTTTCCTGATCTTCAAAAATCATATCGTGCATCTCCTTGAACCGTCCCTGATTGCGGGCAGCTTCCGCAGCGTGCGCTGCCAGCCGGCTGTGTCTGAAAGAGTCGAGTGGAAAATGCCTGTACTCAATTTCAATCATATCACCGAATTCGGCTTTCAGCTGATTTTCCACTGTGGTGTATACTTTACAGGCCGGGCAGGAGAAATCACTGTATTTAAGAACGTGAACTTTCTGAGCAGTTCGCTCCTGCTGCGAGGCCGTTTCTTCGGCAGATGAGTTGGAATTTCCAAACACCCCACCGTAGTAGAGCGCTCCGACAGCGACTATCAGAAAAACAACAACCGCAATTACTTGTGTGGATAATTTATTCATTACATCGGTTCTTGGTTAGAAAAAAACTTACGGTAGGCCCTGCCTCTGTAGGGCGTGATAGAAATGTAAGGAATTTCTGAAGAATCTTTCAGATAATTCGTACCAGGTTTACCCGGCTGATAGTTTGGTCTTGTAAGCCATGGCATAGATTTTCATCTGCCGTACCATCGACGCCAATCCATTCGAACGGGTGGGAGAGAGATGATCCTGCATGCCTATTTTTTTAATAAATTCCGGCTCCGTATTTAAGATCGTATCGGGTGTTTCACCGGAGTAGAAATGCACCATCATAGCCACCAGCCCTTTGGTTATGGCTGCATCACTGTCCGCTTTAAAGATCACTTTGTCGCCATCCAGTTCGGTGTCGAGCCAAACTTGCGACTGGCAGCCTCTGACAAGATTCTCATCCACTTTCTTGCTCTCATCCAGAGGCTCCAATTTTTGACCCAGTTTGATGATGTAACGGTAGCGCTCAGTCCAGTCACCCAGCAATTCAAACTGCCGGATCAGCCGTTCCTGTTTTTCCTCTATGTTCATAACACGGTGTTGAGATCTGTTTTCCTTATTCACATCCTGATATGTCAGGAGTGATGATGACTCAATACAGCAAGATAAAGAAAATGCCGCTGAACCGGTACTCCGCACTCAGTTATTGCGGAACTGATGATCAATGAGGGGATTGAGACACTTTTCGATCCCTTCGATCTGGATGTCGGAAAGAGATCGCGAAGAGTTTAGCCAGTTGTTTTTGTGAGAGGTAACCTCGGCCTGATAAGCAACCCAATGGGTAATTTTGCCATCATGATTTGTCAGAGGATGAATGTCCCATTGGAGAAGGAATTCAGATCCATCTTTCCGGCGCGCCACTGTTTCCCCGTGAAACGACAAGCCTTTATTCATCCGTTTACGCTGCTGATTCAGAACGGAGGGATCTGTATTCGCACACTGGAGGATCGACATCGAGCGGCCGGCCACCTCATCCGGGCTGTATCCGGTCATGGCGGAAAAGGCGTCGTTGACATAGATGATTTCGTAACCGGAGGAATTCCATCCCGGCCCGATGATCATAATAGAGTCGTAATCCTGCCGGATCGCCTGCTCGAGCAGATACAGCCGTAGACGGTAGCGCTCTTTTTCCTTTACCAATTCCCGATATCGTATCTGGAGTTTATTGAATGCTTCTTCACCTTTGAACCCTGATCGTAAGAGTTCCTGCAAATATTCCATTACGTATTTATATCAATATTATTCCTGTATGAGAAGGCAGATAAGTGGCTCACTGCTATAACCAGTCAACCGAATGAGACCTAAACAGATTTTTGATGACGTTTCATTCCATCAAACGGAAAGTATTTAAAAAATATTGCACGCCGGCGGCCTTCCGTTGTCAGGAGTTCTGAAGGATCGTTTTGGCAATGGTCTGCAGCTGCATGTTGGAGGTTCCTTCGTAGATCTTGCCAATTTTGGCGTCTCTGTAATATTTTTCAACCGGATACTCCTTTACATATCCATACCCACCGAAAAGGTCGATGGCCAGAGAACATATGTTTTCTGCAGCTTCTGAGCTGAAATACTTGGCCATGGCAGCTTCTTTCAGAAATGGTTTACCTGACTCTTTTATTCGCGCTGCATTGTAGACCAGAAGGCGTGCCATCTCAAGTTCTGTGGCCATCTGCGCCAGCTGAAACTGAACCCCCTGAAAATCAGAAATCGATTTCCCGAACTGCTTTCTCTCTTTGGTATAGGAGAGCGCGGCTCCCAGGGCCGCATCTGCTATTCCCGTCATCTGGGCCCCGATCCCGATTCGGCCTTCATTCAAAGTTTCAATCGCCACTTTGTATCCATTCCCGGGTTCCCCCACAACATGGCTCGCCGGTACCCTCACGTTCTCCAGAATAACTTCGCAGGTGGAACTGGCGCGGATCCCCAGTTTGTTCTCCTTCTTGCCAATTGAGAGTCCTTCCATCTCGCGATCCACCACAAATGCGGTAATTCCTTTGTAACCCGCTTCAGGATTGATCGTTGCAAACACCAGAAAGATGTCTGCCTCTGCTGCATTGGTGATCCACATTT
>CALKWT010000209.1 GCA_938003885.1 uncultured Balneolaceae bacterium
TCGGGCAGCTGTTGCATTTCGCGGCGTTCTGAAATTGAATCCCCGAAATGAACTGGCTTAAAAAGGGGATGAAAATAAGGCCGCTCTTTGGAATCAGGTTGAACGGGTAAATCACTACTCATCAAGTTCCGGGTATGCTAAAAGTTTGGCTGCCCTGCGGTAGCAGGCCTGATCGGGGGTGGGAGGGAAAGGAGGTACTAGACGCTTTCTGAATTGATTCAGAAAGATGCCTATAAATTTCGATATTTTGAGGGAATACCGGAATTCGAATAACTTTGTTGAAACGATTTAAAATTCAAATACACCCAACCCGCTGCCAGGCCCATACACCGGGCAGGCCAATACGGCCGGGAGATAGAAGGGGACACTCTGCATGACGCTTCAGGAATCGGTTTTAAAGCTGGAACACCATGCCCGGGCGCGTCAGTACAGGGGCTATGATCCCTATGATGCCTTGCAATCTCCCTTGTTCAAACTGCCCGGGCTAAACTCCGGTACATGGATCCGGCAGACCTTCCAAACGTTTCTTAAGCGGTTTCCTCTCAATATCCGTCCGCTTCTGCTGGTGCCGAAGGGGATCAACCCGGTTACACTCGGCCTCTTTATTCAGGGCTACGCCTATCTTTCTGTCGTATTTCCGGAGTTCAGGGAGGATTTTCATCTGATCATCCGGGAGCTGGCCGATCACCTGGAATCCCTCATCCCACGCCGTTACTCTGGAGCCTGCTGGGGGTACGATTTTGACTTGGAAACCAGCTATGCGAGTATACCCGCCTATCAACCGACCATCTTTGCGACAGGGGTGATCACGAATGGTCTCTATGAAGCCTGGAAAATCACACGGTTTCGAACCCTGAAAGAGCTTGTGATCAGCTCCTCGGACTTTGTAAGTCGCGATCTGAACCGAACAGGGGAGGGCGAAGGTTTCTGTTTTTCCACTTCTCCTTTCGACAAAGAGCAAAATTTCAGAGCCTGTATGAAAGCCGTCCGGCTACTTTCACAAGTCTATTCGATCACAGGGGCAACTCGCCTGAAACAGGAGGCCGATCTGGCGGCACGCTTTGTGGTAAGTCACCAGCATCCGGACGGTTCACGGGTGGATTCTCCCAAAGAGCAGGGGCGAAAAGCGCTCAACCATCACACCGGATCCATCCTGGACTGCCTGGATGAGTATATCCGGCATTGCAATGCGCCCAGCTTTGATGAGCATCTCTATCTGGGGTATGAAGAGTACAAGAATCAGTTCATCCTGGAGAACGGCCGCCCCAAACTTTATTCAGAAAGCATCTATCCGGCAGATTGCACCGCAGCAGCCCAGTCCATCCTGACGCTCACACGCTTCGGGGATCTTGATATGGCAGGGAAAACAGCCCGCTGGACTCTCGATCATATGCAGTCGGATGATGGCGGCTTCTATTTCAGAAAGTTTAAACACTATACCATCAAAACTCCCTATATGAGGTGGTCCAACGCCTGGATGTTTGCATCCATGGGGTATTTGCTGATGAAAGAGTCATTGAGGGATGAGAAACGCCCGCTTGTCCCGGGATGAAGTGCCCCAAATAAAGCCACCCTTAACGCAACGTACCATCTGCTAGAAACAGGCTATAGAGATCACCCCTGGTTTGGATTCCATCGGGTAAGTGATGCATGACGGGGTGCAGACTTCAAAGAGGTGCTTATAAGATCTTTCTGTAAAAGGGATAAGCCTTGATTTCATAGACGGAATTCCGGTTTCCCCTACCCAAGCTCTTCAACTTCCGTCTCCGCTTCGCCTAACTTGCTACCTCTGAATCGGTAAATGATGGCACCGACTACCAGGGCCACACCGCCAGCAATCAGATTCACGGTGGTCGTGCTGGTCAGAAATATGAGGCAGATGCCAAAGGCGAGCAGCGGGATGAGATAGCCGCCGGGTGTCTGGAAGGTATTTTCGCCTTTACCAAATTTCCTGCGAAGAACAGGGATCGCTGCGACCGTTCCGATATAGGTGGCTAGGCGCGCAATAATGGAGAGCATGGCCAGCTGCACAAAGGAGCCGGACAGGGCGAGGATCAGGGCGAGGGAGGTCTGAACCACAATCGCAACGGCAGGCGTTCGGTAGGTGGGATGGATCCGCCCAAAAATCTTCGGGCCGTACCCGTCGCGCGCCAGGGCAAAAAGGTAGCGGGGGCCGATCAGGGTGGTATTGCTGGTGTTGCCCCCGATGGAGATGATGGCACCGATACTCATCAGAATCCCTCCACCTGCGCCCATAAAAAGAACGGCAGCATCAGCAAGCGGGGATTCAGACTCCGCCAGGCCGGGAAAGGTGCCAACGGCCACAAACTGAACGAGAACATAGGTGATGGTTACAAAGGCAATCATGGTCAGCATTGCAAAGGGCACATCCCGCTTTGGGTTTTTATACTCACCAGCCACCGCAGGCGTATTTTCGAAGCCCGCATAGGCAAAGAGCAGCAGAAGAGCCGCTTCGGCAAAATTTCCGCCCGTGCTGAAGGTAGCCTGTTCAAATGTGGACCAGTCCACGTAGAAAATTCCTGCAATCACAAAGATGAAAAGCGGAACCGATTTGGTGATGGTGAAGGCGACGGCCACCCGCGACCCCTCTTTTACACCGATGATATTAATCCACGCCAGAACGGCCAGCAGGAGCGTGATTACAAGGACCCGTTCCCAGCCGCTGTTGGCTTCCGGCCAGAAAAAGCTGACGGCCATGGCAAAGCCAGCAGAGAGGGAGGCGACAGACACCACCCGGGCTACCCAGGTCATCCATCCAACCTCAAAACCGATAAAGTCTCCGAAGGCTTCCCGCGTGTACACATATCCGCCACCGGTCTCTTCGAAGTAGCTGGAGGCTTCGGCAAAACAGAGAACCAGAAGGGAAACGGCGAGGCCGGCCAGAAGGATCGCTCCGATACTCATCACCCCCAGCAAGGCTGCAGCTGCGGCAGGAAGCAGATAGATACCGCTGCCCACCACATCGTTGATCGCAATTCCAACGATCTCCCAGCGGGAAACGGCACGTTTTAATTTCGGTTCGGGCTGGCTCATCATCTCAACGGATCGAAGGGTTGAATAATTCTTGGAATAAACAGCAACTCACTGAATAGCAAAGGGCAAGCTTTTTTATAGTTCGATGTTTTGATCTTTTCAAGAATGGTAAGATTACTCTGTTATCTTCTCTGTGGGTTTTCTTCCTTGAAAAACGGAGGGGGGAGTTGCCCGGTTCCACCGCTCAACTTATGGATGTGGGTTCCAAATATCAATTTGATATCATTGATTATTTTGCAAAATTCATAGTGTAGCAATTTTTCAATCAGTTTTAGTGTAGTAGATGAAAAAATTAAGGTGCTTGTGGATTGCAGGGATCTCTGCAATCGTGTTATTGACGGGTTATGCGCACCCTGCAGTTGCCCAGATCAAATCAGCCGGAGAGATTGTGAGAGGGGGACAGGCCGATGCCCAGACACTGTTCCAGGAGTAAGATCGGAAGAGCACACGTCTGAACTCCAGT
>CALKWT010000210.1 GCA_938003885.1 uncultured Balneolaceae bacterium
GACCACCGAGATCTACACTCTTTCCCTACACGACGCTCTTCCGATCTGGTCAATATCAATCAGTTTCATTCCGATTCGAAGGTCGCCTACGACCGTCACAGAGAACAGGAGGCTTACCTGACAAACCTGCTCCTGGAGCGCAACATCGAAGACAAAGATATCAGTGCAAGCCCCATCAATATTCACCCCAGCCAGCGCGGAAACAATGACCAGGGATACCAGACCCGGCAGCAGGTTAAGATCCGGATCGATGATCCCACCCGGTTTGAGGAGATGCAGATCCTGCTGATCGAAAATGGCTTCACCTCTTTTTCAGGTACGTTTGACGCTACCGATAAATCGGCAGCCCGGGAAGAGGCGCTGCGAAATGCCGTTCAGGAAGCAAGATCGAAAGCGGAACTGCTGGCAGAAGCCACAGGGAAGCGGGTGGTTGATGTACGGGAGATCCGCTATACCGGTTCTCACACCCCCTATGCAGGCCAGGAACAAGCGTACCGTGTGATGGCGATGGATAGTAGCAGCGGGTCCCTCCTGCAGTTTGAACAGTTTGTGACCGTGGTCGAAAATGTCACGATCTACTTTCAGATGGATTCGTAAGGAGCCGAAACCCGGGCAGGGGATCGGATCAGCAGACTACGGGCACTCTTCCGGCATCACCTGAAGAGTCATTGCGGGTGCCTGGCCCGGGGGACATGCTCGCTGCCCTTACCCTCCGGCAGAACCGCTCAGACAACCCTCTCCTACCGGCCATCCGTGATCAGCGGCTCCAGATAAGGCCACATCTCATCGGCAATCATCTGATGCCCTTCGGCAGTGGGATGGATTCCATCGGGCTGATTCAGATCAGGATCTCCAGCTACATCCCCCAATAAAAAGGGCATAAAGTGGAGGCCATTCTCCTGCTCCAGCTCTCTGAAGATCTCACGGAACCGCTGGGTATAACCCTCTCCCAAATTGGGTGGAGCCTCCATGCCCGCCAGAAGGATCACGACGTCGGGGTAGCGCTCACGGACTTTATCCATGATGCCCTGCAGGTTCTCTTTCGTAAAATCAGGATCGATCCCCCGCAGGCCATCATTGCCACCCAGGCCCAGAACAAAGACATCGACCGGCTGCTGCAATACCCAATCGATGCGACGCAACCCGCCTGCGGAGGTCTCTCCGCTGGATCCTGAATTGATCACCCTGTAGTTCAGGCCGGCCGACTCGATTTTTTCAGAAATCAGTGCGGGGAAAGCCTGCTCCTCATCCAGCCCGTACCCGGCTGTGAGGCTGTCCCCGAAAAAGAGAATGGTCTTTCTGTTCTGGTCAGCACCTGTCAGCAGCAACAGCCCGAATGCAATAATCATTGTAACTTTTTCCATAGATTGTTCGTTTATTGAAGGTTCAGGAGTTCAATGACGACCGGCTCACTCAAGTCTGTATATTAAAACATTTGCCATAAAGTAAATAATCACAAATGCACAGGGATCCTATACTAAAGGCCGACCGGGTCACCAAAACATTCTCTAGCGGTTCTCACTCTTTAACGGTTTTAAAGGAGCTTTCATTTCAAATTGAAAAAGGGATCACCTGTGCCATTGTCGGCCCGTCGGGAAGCGGCAAGACGACCTTGCTGGGGATCTGTGCGGGTTTGGATAAACCCACCTCGGGGGATGTCTGGCTGAATGGACAGAAGATATCGGCCATGACGGAAGAGAAGCTCACCCGGATCCGGAATGAGGAGATCGGATTTGTTTTTCAGTCGTTCCAGCTCATTCCCACCCTCACCGCCCTTGAAAATGTGATGGTTCCGATCGAGTTGCGTGGCCAGCCCTACAAAGAGGTCAAAGAGCGGGCGGAACATCTGCTTGAAAGTGTCGGACTCAAAGAGCGCACCCACCACTATCCCGGGCAGCTGTCGGGGGGTGAGCAGCAGCGGACAGGCCTAGCACGTGCATTTATCCATCAGCCCGCCCTCCTTTTTGCAGATGAACCCACCGGAAACCTGGACGATGAGACGAGTGTGCAGATTGAACAGCTGCTTTTCGATCTGAACGATCAGCAGGGCACCACCCTTGTAATCGTGACCCATGACGTTAAACTGGCCGAACGCTGTGACCGGATCATCCGCCTTAAACAGGGCACGGTCTATTCAGACAGCTACACCAGCGCCCGGCCAACGGAGATGAGTGAAACCGAATGATGCGTTTTCTTCGTGAACTGAGCTCCCCATTTGTCTGGAAACTTGCGTTCAGGGATGCAAAGCCCCAGTGGAGAACCCTTCTGCTCTACACCTCATCGGTCATTGCAGGAGTCGCCGCCCTGGTAGCGATCCTCTCTTTCCGGAGTGATGTTCTGCTGACCGTACAGGCGCAGTCGAAAGAGCTTCTGGGTGCAGATCTGGAACTGCGCTCCGGTGATCCTTTTCCGAAGCCGGTTGAGGCGTTCATAGACTCGGTGGGCGGGGCAGATGGCACAGCGCTGGAGTTCAGCTCGATGGTGATCTTTGACGATGAGGGCCGAAGCCGCCTCTCCCAGATCCGGGCGATCGACGGGCCTTTCCCCTTTTACGGAGAGCTGGAAACTCTGCCAGCAGAGGCCGCCCTCACTTATCAGCAGAGCGGGTCTGCCCTTCTGGAGCAGTCGGCCATGCAGCAGTATGGAGTTCAGATCGGGGATACCATCCAGGTGGGCAATCAGCGGATTCCTGTCGCTGGAGAGCTGATCTCCGTTCCGGGGGAAGCGGCGGCTTTCTCCCTGATCGGGCCACGTGTTTATCTGCCGCAGCGGGTCATTGAGGAGTCGGGCCTGCTCGACCGGGGCAGCCGGGTGACCTACAAATCCTTTTTTCAGATCGAAGAGCCTGAAGAGCTCGCCTCCATCACCGAAGCTTTCCGCCCGCTGGGCCGGGAGCATCGGGTGCGCACTGAAACGGTTGCATCCCGGCAGGAAGATTTTGATGAAATTGTATCGAACCTGTCCCGCTTTCTCGGGTTGATCGGATTTATCGCCCTGCTTCTGGGCGGGCTGGGTGTTGCAGGTGCAATCTTCGTCTATATCAAAAGAAAATCATCAACGGTTGCCGTCCTCCGCTGTATCGGCGTCTCCAAAGAGCAGATCCTGGCCACCTTCTCCATTCAGGTGGCCGGCATCGGAATTGCAGGAGCTCTGGCCGGAACCCTCATCGGCCTCCTCCTCCAGTTCTACCTCCCGACGCTCTTTTCAGGCCTGCTCCCCTTCGACATTGTACAGCAGCTCTCTGTCCCTTCGATTCTTCTTGGCCTTCTGACCGGCCTGGGTATCAGTATCACCTTCTCCCTGCTGCCCCTTGCCGCCCTGAGCAGCATCTCCCCCATGCTTACGCTACGAACCATCGAGTTCTCGCCGGTGGCCGCCATTAGCAAGAAGAAAAGAGCGATCACACTCTTCATCTCGCTTTCCCTGCTAATCGGGATCGTCACCCTGCTAACCGAGAGCTGGGCTGCCTCGTTTGCCTTCACCGGCGGGCTGTTTCTGGCGATCTTTCTTCTCTGGGTGATCTCAAACGGACTCACCCGCCTGGTCCGCTCCCTCAAACTGAACAGCTTGCCCTACCCTCTTCGGCAGGGAATGGCCAACCTTTTCCGGCCCAACAATCAGACCACCCTGCTGATCACCACCCTCGGGATGGGCATGCTGCTGATCGGTACGCTCTACCTCTCGCAGGATATGCTGGTGAAGCGGATCGATCTGGAGACGGGTGAAAATTTCCCGGACCTGGTCTTCTACGATATACAGTATGATCAGAACGTGCGTGTGAATGAGCTCGCATCCGCCGGAGGAAACCGGGTCATACAGAATGTGCCGATTGTCTCGATGAGGCTCACCAGCCGCAACGGGATGACCCTTCAGGAGATCCGCGAAGATTCTACGCTCGATATCAGCCGGTGGGCCCTGAGCCGGGACTACAGGGTCACCTACCGGGATACCCTCACCTCTTCGCAGACTGTGCTGGAAGGCGAATGGACGCCGGAAGCCGAGGGAATCGGCAGCCTCATTCCGATCTCCCTGGATACCAATATACAGGAGGATCTGCAGCTCTCCGTTGGCGACACCCTTGGTTTCAACGTGCAGGGAGTCCCGATCACAACCATCGTCGGGAGCATCCGGGAGGTCGATTTTCAGCGGCCGGAGCCTAACTTTTTCGTTCTCTTTCCAACAGGTGTACTGGAAGCAGCCCCCCAGTTTTATGCAACCACGGTCAAGGCCGGCGGCGAAGAACAGCTGATGAACCTCCAGCAGCAGGTAGCTCTGGAATTTCCCAACATCTCTGCCATCGACGTCTCGGTAGCCCTGGAGAGCATTCAGGAATTTCTGGGCAAAATTGCTGTAGCCATTCAATTTATGGCCCTCTTCAGCATCCTGACAGGGCTCATCGTCCTCGGCAGCTCCATCGCCATCAGCCGGAAGCAGCGAACCCGGGAATCGGTCATCCTGCGGACGCTCGGTGCACGGAAGCCCCAGATCAGCATCATCCAGACGGTCGAGTACGCCTTGATCGGCCTGCTCTCCTCTCTGGCAGGACTGCTCTTCTCGGGTGTGGCAAGCTGGCTTCTGGCCCGCTACTTTTTTGAAATGGAGTTCCTGCCCGACTTCCTCTACCTGACCGGCCTGACCGGGCTGGTGATTCTGGCGACCATCGGGATCGGTTGGAGCGGAAGCCGTCATATTTTCAAAGCCTCCCCCATAGAAATACTCCGCTCGGAGAGTGTGTAGAAGCTGTTAAAATAACCGGGCCTGAATTGCATTTCATATTTGCGATAACCTGTTATTTTGGATTAATTACAGCTGATGACATCTTCCGCAAATGATCGCGACATATTCTGGCCGGAGAGTGGGTACCAGAGCTTTCAGTGTCATCCGGGACCGTTTCCTGCAGCAGAAACCCCGCCCGTTAAAAACCCTTAACCATCTGCAGGAAGCAGCAGTACAGGGTTTCCATGCAGCCGCTGATTGACCTTAAATCTCTACAAACAGAAACTTATGAAGATCCTTGTACCGATCGACTTTTCTGATCACAGCCTTAAATCTTTTGAAGTCGCAAACCATTTTGCAGGAATTATGGGGGGTACTGTGACCCCCTTTTATGCCCATGTACCGATTACCGATCTGGACGAACCCTATACTCTCGGGATGGGAGCGCACGCCCTGCAGGATTTCGAGAAATTGGAAAAGACGTTTATCCAGCGGGTAAACGAGGAAGCCCGCGAGATTGTGGATAAAGATCGTCTGCTTCCCGCCGTCGTAAAATTGGGCAACGCCCCTCAAAGCATCATCGATGTCTCGAAGGATTATGATTATATCATCATGAGCAGTCACGGCAGAACCGGATTCAGCCGATTTCTGTTGGGTTCTGTTGCAGAGAAGGTGCTGCGGCTTGCACATACACCTGTGATGATCCTGGAAGATGACGTCGACGTCGGTAACTTTGAACGGATCCTGGTGACCACCGATTTCTCCGAGAATGCGGCTCACGCTTACCCCTACGCCCTGGAGATCGCTCAGAAAACGGGAGGTACCATCGACCTGCTCCATGTGCTCAGTTTTGACCAGATGGATGAGGACGAGATGGATCTCTCCCTCAAAAAGATCCGGGAAGAGCGCCTTAAGATCGTTGCTAAAGAGTATTTCCATCAACTTCCCGACGAGAATACCCGTACCCGCATCCTCGTCTCCGAGGACTCTCCGCACGAAGCGATCTACAACTTTACAAACGAAGAAGATTACGACCTGCTGATCATGGCAACGGTAGGGCGTACCGGATTGAAATATATGATGATGGGAAGCACCACCGCCAATGTGGTCCGGCATGTGCATACCGCTGTCCTGAGCATCAATCCGAGGAAGACGTAGAGGCCATCCGGGGCCGTTCCTGCCAGTCGGGTGGCTTTCACACCTACCTTCTGCGGAACGCCCTGGGATCCCCGCTGGCGGAGCTGCATTCCTCCCTACTCTGGTTTGTAAAAATGTGATATACCACGATCCAATATTGTATTTCATCCGGCGATTCTATATTCTAATCTGGCAATCAGCATGCTCAACCTGCCGATCACACTCTGGCGGCGTGGAGTTCCGGGCTTCGCTATGAAATCCGGTACCCGGGTGAATTACCATCCGGGGCAGATGTTCCTTTGGAGCCGGATCGTGTGACATGGCCATGGGCTGCTAAACATTCTCTTTACTAGCCAGTATCATCTTATAACCAACATCAAATCTATCCCCTTATGAGTAAGAAACCTACCGGCCCGAAAGATTTCAAAGACAAGAAATCGGCCGACTCACCCCATTCTCTTTCCAGGAAATCGTTCCTCAAAACATCTGCCCTTGCCACCGCTTCTACCTTCTTTTTTGTACCGCGCCACGTACTGGGAGGCCCGGGCTATACCGCTCCGAGTGATCAGCTGAACCTGGCTGCTATCGGCGCCGGAGGAAAAGGAGCCAGTGATATTCGAAATGCAACGGTAAATGGCCGCGAACGGGTGGTCGCCCTTTGTGATGTGGATTTTTCAGGCTCCGCAAGAAACACCGTCGAGGCTTTCCCAGATGCCGCACGATACAGCGACTTCCGGAAAATGCTCGACAATGAGCCCGATATTGATGCAGTGACCATCTCCACACCTGACCATACCCACGGCCCGGCCGCAAAGTATGCCATGGAGCGCGGGGTTCATGTCTATGTTCAGAAACCACTGACCCACAATATCCACGAAGCCCGGACACTGACCCACCTCGCCAATGAGATGCGTGTGGTAACTCAGATGGGAAATCAGGGAGCTTCCAATCCCTATCTGGATCTTGTTCAGGAGTGGGTTGATTCCGGCGTACTCGGAAAGATCACCGATGTTCAGATCTGGACCAACCGGCCTGTCTGGCCGCAAGGATTTGCGATGCCTGAACCCGACCCGTCCCAAAAACCTGATGCGCTCGACTGGGACCTGTGGCTTGGCCCTGCAACGTACCGCCCCTATACGCCGGGCATGCACCCGTTTGGCTGGAGAGGCTGGTGGGATTTCGGTACCGGTGCGCTGGGTGATGTAGGATGCCACCTGATCGATAT
>CALKWT010000211.1 GCA_938003885.1 uncultured Balneolaceae bacterium
GGTTACAAATGCCAACACCAGGACACCAAATACATCATATCGGTTCCGGATGGCGGCTATGGCGCCGGAGACTGCAAAAGCAAAGGTTCCCAGAATTTCAACGGCTCCGATAAATTCTACTTCCGGGAAGGTCATGACTCCTTGGGAAATTAAACTGTTTAACCATTTTGTGGTATCTCTTACTCTTAAACTGAATCTTGATTCAGGCCGACAGCAATTCGGCAGAACAGCGTTTGCCACGTGCCATCGATCATGTCTGTTGTCGGTTTAAGTACCACATTTCAACAACTCTAATTTACGCACGAAAGATCCCTTACTGCATTGATATAAGACAGGAAATACTCTTGATAAATGTCAATTGGCAAATGCACCCGTTTTCAACGAACTGCCTCAGCACTGTACAATAAAAAAAGCCTCCTGAAAAAGATTCAGGAGGCTCTCTCAAATTAGGCTAATGACTGGCCATCCAGACTATTTACCCGTAGGCCGGGGTGCATATTTGTCGTATGGTGTCATGTCGAAGCTGTTGACCTCATCCATTGTCAGGCCCAGTGCTTTGGCGACCCCTTCACCATATTCAGGATCTGCCTTATAGCAGTTTCGGATATGACGGATCTGGATGAACTTTTCGGCTCCACCGATTTGGGCGGCCGTGTTATTGAACAACTCCTCCTCTTTGCCATCCGCTTTGATAATGCGGAAGAGGTCTCCCGGCTGGGTGAAGTAATCCTCATCATCATCTCGGAAGTTATAGGAGTAAGCAGCTCCCTGAAGTTCCAGTGGTGGCTCTTTGGCCTCGGGCTGCTCCTGCCACTCACCATAGCTGTTGGGCTCATAGTGAATTGCGCTACCGTAGTTGCCATCTACACGCATCGCACCATCCCGGTGAAAAGCGTGATAAGGGCACTTCGGCTTGTTTACAGGAATTTGGAAATGATTGACTCCCAATCGGTAACGCTGGGCGTCCCCGTATGAGAAAAGTCTTCCCTGCAGCATTTTGTCCGGGGAAAATCCGATACCGGGAACGATATTGGTCGGATTAAATGCAGCCTGCTCCACATCCTGGAAATAGTTTTCAGGATTTCGGTTCAGTTCAAATTCTCCAACTGGAATCAGCGGAAAATCTTTCTTCGACCAGACTTTTGTCAGGTCAAACGGGTGGAAACGATAGTTCTTTGCCTCCTCTTCGGTCATAATCTGAACGTAGAGCTTCCACTTTGGAAAGTCGCCTCGTTCAATGGCATCGAACAGGTCTCTTTGCGAAGACTCTCTATCTACTCCGATCACCTTTGCAGCTTCTTCATCCGTCAGGTTTTCAATTCCCTGCTGGGTTTTAAAATGAAATTTCACCCAGTGACGCACATTGTCACTGTTAATGAAGCTGTAGGTGTGGCTGCCAAAACCGTGCATATGGCGATACCCCTTCGGGATCCCCCGATCACTCATGACGATCGTCACCTGATGCAGGGCTTCGGGAAGTAGTGTCCAGAAATCCCAGTTGTTATTTGCACTTCTCAAGTTGGTCTTGGGGTCCCGCTTTACTGCGTGGTTCAGATCTGGAAATTTCATCGGATCCCGGAAGAAGAAAACGGGCGTGTTGTTTCCTACCAGATCCCAGATACCTTCGTCTGTGTAGAATTTCAGGGCAAAGCCACGGATATCCCTCTCAGCATCCGCTGCACCTCTTTCTCCCGCAACTGTGGAGAATCGCGCAAACATCTCGGTCTCTTTTCCGATTTCACTGAAGATATTGGCCTTGGTATATTTGGTAATGTCATGGGTGACTTTAAATGTCCCGAAAGCGCCGGACCCCTTGGCATGCATTCTTCTTTCCGGAATGACCTCACGGTCGAAATTTGCCATTTTTTCCAAAAACCAGAAGTCCTGCATTAACATCGGCCCGCGCGGACCTGCTGTCTGAACATTCTGATTATCAGGAACCGGGGCTCCCGTCTGTCTGGTTAGTTTTTTTGGTTTTTTATCTTCCACGTTCGTTCAGTTTAATTAATGTTCTGTTCTGTGTTTAAGTCTACTCTGCCAAATTCCAGTGGATTCATCCCTGTTCTCCTGAGAACTCCGGAATTTTGCTAAAAAAGGTTGATTTGATTGATGGTTAGAACATACTGCCTTTCCAGCTCTTTGGCATATCAATTGTTTTTATTATACGGATAGAGTAAAAGAGCAGCTGTTGTACCGCTTCAGCATTCCCTGTCACTCTACCTAGCCACATCCTCTTCTCTTTTTACAGGTTTACAGAGCGGAAAGCCGCGAACAGGAGAGGTGCTTACTTCCGTACGGTTCCACCGACAACAAGAGCTGCTGAAATAATGAGCAAGTTCTTGATAATATACTGACCTTCAATCGTTGGAGCGTAGGGAATTTTCCCCAACTGGAATGTCACTTCCGGCAGCAAAACCAGTGGCAGAAAGGTACCGGCCATCTGCAGTGCCAGCAGGGCAATGGCTACACGGATCGTGGATCGGTGAAGAAAGAACAATCCTATCGCTACTTCCCACCACCCAATCAAGGAGACCCACGTTTCAGGCTCAAAAAATGGCATCCAACCAACCGTTGCCAACACCAATCCATGAGCTGCTGAAATACCCAGCGGCTTTAGAATTCCAAACCAGACGAAAATAATCGCCAGTGAAACCCGCAGCGCAGCAATGCCCCACGTGTTCATAAAGTTTGCTATCCAATGATCTATTGTATCCAGTCTGTCTAATAAAGCAGATATCTTCATAGTGTACTTCTTAATGAGTGATACGTTTAAGAAACCTTCATCATAGATTTAGGCGGAATTCTCCGCCTTATCTGAATACAGAGGATAACAACTGCAGATGAACAGAGCATAAATAACAGAAAGGGATTCAGGAACCAGTTGTAACCTTCAAATTTCTGATACCCAATCTGTCCATTCATCCGAGCCGCCCTCCGCTACATTTTGTTCAAATAATCTCGAAGTACATACTGCAAAATTCCATCATTCTTGTAGTACTCAATCTCAATTGGGGAGGTCATCTGTGCTTCCACTTTAAACTCTGTGACCCTGCCGTCAGGATGTTCCGCTTTGACGTCCAGCATCTTACGAGGAACCAAACCGTCAGCCAGGCCCGATATATGGAATGTCTCGGTCCCATCAAGGCCGAGGCTGCCTGCACTTTCACCATTTGTAAATACAAGAGGTGCCACTCCCATCCCCACCAGATTACTGCGGTGTATCCGCTCATAACTCTCTGCTATGACCGCTTTCACGCCCAGCAGAGAAGCTCCTTTTGCAGCCCAATCCCGGGATGAACCGGATCCGTAATCCCTGCCCGCAAGAACAATCAGCGGGGTTTGTCCGTTTTCCTGATACCTCATGGCCGTTTCATAGACCGTCATGACATCACCGGTTGGAAAGTGCTTGCTGTAGCCGCCCTCCCTGTCCACGATTTTGTTTTTAATCCTCACATTAGCAAAGGTACCTCTCATCATCACCTCATGATTTCCTCTTCGGGATCCATAGGAGTTGAACTGATGGCGTTCAACCCCGTGTGAAAGGAGATAACGGCCTGCTGCACTCTTCTCGGAAAAAGAGCCTGCCGGAGAAATGTGGTCTGTGGTTACAGAATCTCCCAGATAGAGAAGAACCCGTGCACCGGTAATATCCGAAATGGGATTCGGTGTCTTTTCCATGCCCCGGAAGAACGGAACCTCCTTTATGTAGGTGGAATCATCCCTCCACTGATAATCCTGATCCAGACTTACCTGCAGATCCTGCCAGTCGTGAGAACCATCAAAAATGACATCATAAACCTCTTGAAAGTCATCTCTCTTCAGGCACTCATTGATGGTATTCATGATCTCCTCCCGGCTGGGCCAGATATCCCTGAGGTAGACCGGGTTCCCGTTAGGATCGTGGTCAATCGGATCCTCAATCAGGTTGACATCCACACGGCCAACGAGTGCATAGGCGACTACCAGCATGGGGGACATCAGGAAGTTCATCTTCACCTGTGGATGGACCCTCGCCTCGAAATTCCTGTTTCCAGAGAGCACGGACGCCACAACCAGATCGCCCTTATCTACAGCTTCAGCGATATGGGGGGGAAGCGGGCCTGAGTTCCCGATGCAAGAGGTACAACCGTATCCTACATTATGAAATCTGAGCGCTTCCAGATCACTCATCAGGCCTGCACGTTCCAGATATTTAGTAACTACTTTGGAACCGGGAGCCATCGAAGTTTTCACCCACGATTTGGTGCGAAGGCCTCTCTCAACGGCTTTGCGGGCCAGAAGGCCTGCACCCAGCATCACAGCCGGGTTGGAGGTGTTGGTGCAACTGGTAATGGCTGCAATTACGATGCTGCCGTCGCCTACTATAAACTCCTTGTTTTTATGAATGATCCGGACCGATTGAATCGACTCCGGCAAAACTTCCAGTTGGGATTCATGCTCCACAGGGACTCTCCCAAAAGTAAATTCGGTTCCCGAACCGCCATCCGCCAACCAGGCCGATTCCGAGCGCTCGGAGACCGGATGGTATTCCCGGCTGTGCTCTTCTTCCAGCAGTGCGGCAAACTGTTTGTCCAGATCTCTCACCAGAATCTTGTCCTGCGGCCGTTTTGGGCCGGATACCGTCGGCTCCAGGGTACCCAGGTCAAACTCAACCACGGTCGAATAGGTGATCTGCTCGTTTCCGGTCCTCCAAAGCATGTTTTGCTTGCAGTACTCCTCCACAATCTGAATCTGTTCTGCACTCCTGTTTGTTGACTCCATGTACTCCAGAGTCCGCCCGTCGATGGGAAAGTAGGTGACCGTGCAACCAAATTCGGGAGACATATTCGCGATGGTAGCCCGGTCGGTCACAGCCAGATTATCCAGCCCGTCACCAAACACCTCCACAAACTTACCGACCACGCCGGTATCCCTTAATAATTTGGTGATGGAGAGCACCATATCTGTGGCCGTACACGCTTCAGGGATTTTACCTGTCAGTTTCAGGCCGACCACT
Source organism: uncultured Balneolaceae bacterium (assembly GCA_938003885.1). Taxonomy (GTDB): domain Bacteria; phylum Bacteroidota; class Rhodothermia; order Balneolales; family Balneolaceae; genus Rhodohalobacter. Next base: position 4,997 of record CALKWT010000211.1, read on the forward strand.
TCGGGATAGGCGATGAAATTGGGTTGCCCCAGCAAGGCAGCTTCAGCTTCGATCCCCCCTACACCCCAGCCGACCACGCCGATTCCGTTGACCATCGGCGTGTGAGAGTCTGTTCCCACCAGCGTATCAGGAAAAAGCCAGCCATCCCGGGCAGTCACTCCGCTTGCAAGGTATTCCAGGTTCACCTGATGACAAATCCCCATACCCGGTGGAACCACAGTAAAGTTTTTAAGTCCATTTTGTGCCCACTTCAACAGCTCGTAACGCTCTCGGTTTCTACTGTACTCCATCTCCACATTCTTTTCATAGGAGTAGTCTGTTCCGTAATAGTCGACTTGAACCGAATGGTCGATAATCAGGTCCACCGGAATGGCTGGATTGATCTTTTGTCCGTCACCGCCCTGCCTTACATATTCCGACCGGAGCGCGGCGATATCCACCACGGTGGGGACCCCGGTAAAATCCTGCATCAAGATGCGCGAAGGTTTAAAAGGAATATCCATTTCTGCCGGCTCCGGAGACCAGTGGAGCAGGGCATTGATATGTTCATCCGTAATACTGAATCCGTCATAATTCCTGATCACATTCTCCAGAAGGATCCGGATTGTGAACGGAAGATGGTCCACAGATCCCCCCGGTAAGTTTTTCAGGGAACTGTAGTTATAAGTGGTTCCGTTAATGTTTATTTGCGAGGGAGATGCTGGCTTCTTCGTTTCCATGGAGATGTTCTGATTAATTGTGGAGTTCTGATCTTTGATTTTTTTAACAGCTGTTATATCAGTCTGTATTGATTAAAATAGAACCGCTTTTTCACGCGCCGAAAGCCGAAAACTACATGTTGTCACCTATTCAGCCTCGGCCAGCGGAGCCTGCTTCAGGTAAAGTCTACCGAATCGCAGATGTTTCACAGGCTTGGCATTCTGGTATTTCTATACAATTCCAATCCGGCATCGTACGGATCGAATTCTCCAGTTCAGGGTTGCTGTCGGAGAAATTTCATGCCGGCGTTTCTCACCTTTATATATAAATAAAATAAGTAACGCGCTTGCTGATACAAAATGCATTTTGTATCCATTTAATGGCCCTTCGTTTATTATCTGTTCATCATAAGCGTTTACCCTGCCTGCAATTTCGGTTTTGCTGAATTTATTTGAGTACACTTTCTATTACAGAGAGCTTCTGAAATGGATCACTACTGGCAGATCCTTGGAATGAAACCCTGCCATTCATCACTCTCCTGAAAAAAATCATCCGGACAGGAAGAGAACCATATCAAAATAATGAAAATAAATTTTTAATCATTAATCCTGTATTATCATATATATAGTGAGGCATTACATAGAACCAATATGCGTTAACAGAGCGTATAGGCAGTTTTAATTCCCCGGAAATAGGAACTCTCTTTAAATAAAACGTTGTCCCGCCTATCCCTGTTTTATATATTAGGAACTTGAAAAACAGTGAAATCTGTACCCCTGCAGTTTGGATCATACCTGGCGAAGTCTGTCTGTCTATACGGGTTACTCGCCTGAATAACGAGAACCATGACAACCACATCACCTGAAGAAAACAGACTCATGGATTTTCTAACACTTGCTACAAAGATCACCTTTGTCATTTTGTCTGTCACATTGATTCTGGCTTTTTTCAGAATTATGAAGGGACCCAGCCTTCCCGACAGAGTGATTGCCATTGATATCCTGGCATACGTTGTCATTGGTTTTATTGCCACCTTCTGTGTAGCTGTGGATCAATCCATCTACTTTGATATTGCACTGGTCCTCGCACTCATTGCTTTTTTGAGCACTATCGCTTTTGCCCGTTACATTTCAAACCGACATCAGGAGAGCGAATAATGGTTCTTGAAATCATCAGTGGGATATTTCTGATCACGGGATCTACATTTATGCTGATTGGCTTCAACCACGAGAGCCCTGAATCGAGAAAATCAGCCCTTCAGGCACTCCTTGTTACATTTGGCGGAGGCCTTGCACTGCTTGCGGGTATCCAAAGAAATTTTACGCCCGAAACTCGATTTAAAAGCCGGAGTTATAGGAATCCCACTGGAGGCGGCCGAAACCGATCTGGAAATTACACTTCTTGCGAATATTATTACAGTAACCCCAGGAACGCTGAGCCTCGATATTTCTGACGACCGCAGAACCCTCTACGTTCACTCCATGTATATAACATCCGACAAAGAGGCATTGCGGTCACAGATCAAGAATGGATATGAAAAGCAGATTCTTCTGCTGATAAAACATATATTATAAAGTTACCTGTTGTGTGGACTCCGCAGTGCCACCTTCTGGAATAGTTATGGTAGGCTGATTGTTATGTTGCAGTACGATCCCGGCCATGAATACCTCCGGTGGAGATCCGCCGCGTGATGCACTCAGCTAACAATTTTACGGATATCAGAGTCATTCGAAGGGGTCCCCGCTGGCAGAAAGAAAGTGCAAGACCCTGCCGCCTCAATACAGAACTCCGGGCGGATCGAAGAAAAATGACAGGGGAGTATCGCCGGGAGGCAGATATAAAGTGGTTGAAACCGTTTAAGTTTCAAAACGTAAAATCAAGGTCTTAGACGAAATCCGATTTTAATGAGCAGAACATGAATCATAAGAAAGCCCCATCTCTCTCCGTCAAATCTCTTTGGGCTACACTGAAAGATATTTTTGCGCTAAGCAAACCGTACCGCACCCGTTTCTATGTGGCCACAGCTACCGTTCTGGTCGGATCCGCGATCTGGCTGATGGTTCCCCTGGGGCTTCGGGAGCTGCTGGATGCGGTCTTTGAATCGGGAAACCGGGAACTTCTGCATCTACTTTCCCTTGGATTGTTCGGGCTTTTCATCGCTCAGGCGCTTTTTAATTTCTTCGGTAATTACCATCTGGAGTGGGTTGGGGAGCGGGCTGTAACAGACCTCCGTAAAAAAGTATATGAACATCTTCACCGGCTCGGATTTCGTTTCTATGCAGATCGCAGGCTGGGTGAAATCACCTCGCGGCTGACCAACGATGTCGGTTCCATCCGAACGGCGCTCACCGACTCCCTTCCGCAGCTTTTCACAATCTCGTTCTCCCTGATAGGTTCGGTTGCTCTGATGGTGGTCCTCAACTGGAGGCTGAGTCTGGTTATCTTTCTGACTGTCCCGGTGATCACCCTTGCCACGCGTTACTTCGGCCAGAAAATCCGGAGCCTCTCCAGAAGCATTCAGGATGATCTGGCAGACTCGACAGCTGTGGCAGAGGATGCACTCGGTGCCATTCGGCTTGTGCAGGCCTTCGTAAGGGAAAAATATGAGGTGGAGCGCTACAGCCAGGCTGTCGAAAACTTGTTTGTAACAGCCCGCAGAAAGATTGTACTCACCCAGCTCTTCTGGTCCGGGGTGGGGATCCTCTTTATGAGCACACTGGTCATCATCTTCTGGTACGGCGGCCTGGAGGTTTTGGCAGGCCGCCTGACAGCCGGTGACCTGGTTGCTTTTATCATCTATGCACTCAACATATCACGCTCCATCAGCCAGACCTCCCGGCTCTATACGGCTGTAAACACTGCTGCAGGTGCTTCGGAGAGAATTTTCGAACTGATGGATGAGGTTCCCGAAATTACGGATCTGCCGGACGCAAAGAGTATTCAGGCTCTTGAAGGCCATGTGGAAGCGGATAATATCTGGTTCAGCTACGACTCGGGCCAACCGGTTCTTAAAGGCATCTCCTTCCGTGCGAAAGCAGGGGAGACCATCGCTCTGGTGGGCCCGAGCGGCGCCGGGAAGACCACCCTTTTGAATCTCCTTCCCCGGTTTTATGAGCCGGAACAGGGAACCATCCGGATGGATCATACCGATATCAAAGAGTTCAAAGTAAAATCATTGAGAGAGCAGATCTCCATCGTCCCTCAGGAGGTACACCTGTTTGGCACCTCCATCAAAGAGAATATCCGTTACGGACAGCTGGATGCGACCGACGAAGAGGTCATTCAGGCCGCAAAAGATGCAAACGCTCACGAATTCATCATGCAGATCCCTGAAGGGTATGACGCTCTTATCGGCGAAAAAGGTGTAAAACTGAGCGGGGGACAGCGCCAAAGGCTGGCAATTGCCCGTGCAATTTTGAAGGATCCGGCCATCTTACTGCTTGATGAGGCTACCTCCTCTCTCGACTCCGAATCGGAAGTACAGGTTCAGGAAGCCCTCTACAGATTGATGGAGAGACGAACCACATTCGTCATTGCACACCGGCTCTCAACCGTTCAGCACGCCGACCGCATATTGGTGATCGACGGCGGAAAGATCGTGGAAAATGGAACCCACAATGAACTGCTGGAGCAGAATGGATTGTACAGTCATCTCTATGCACTGCAGTTCAGAGACCTGGATGAATCGAAGACCCTCGCCTGACAGGCGTTTCGCCTTCCCCTCTTTGCTGTGCAGGCTATCCGGGGGTCGGGAGTTTTCGAGTTTCAGTTGCCGGGATCTCCCGGTTGAATGGAAGGCAGGGGCCCGAAGGGGATTCTATTTCACAGCTCATCACATGGCGATCCCAGACATTTTCCAACAGTCATGCCATCTCAAAGAGATGATTTTTTTCGGGGATTTGGTGACTATTCCTTATTATAAATGATAAGTCTGCCGCCTGAAGAGATGGAGGGTTGCAGCTATCGAATAGAAGTGATGAACGGCCAGGCACCTTCCAGGTAGACCGGACCCCTCTTTTCTGACACAAAACATCGAACCCTGAATTAGAATACGGTCTCATTCATGCCAGAACAAATAGGAACCGAAGGTTTTGCCGTTTCCCCGACTCTGCTGAATCTACTGATCGCAACCGCGATCCTGATTGCTGGTGTGGCTATATTGAGGTCGGTCACGGCCCGTTTTATCCGGCGGACCGTTGTCTCTCCTGAGCTTCGAATGAAATGGCTCGTTCAGTCGCGCAACGGCCTTCTGCTTCTTCTGATTCTGGGGCTGGTTCTGATCTGGGGCGAAGAATTGCGAACCCTCGCCCTCTCTCTTGTGGCAATCGCTGTGGCTTTTGTGGTAGCAACCAAAGAGCTGATACTCTGCGTAACCGGGTCAATTCTCAAGTCCGGCGCCCGCTCATTTAACCTGGGGGACCGGATTCAGGTCAAAGATTTTCGGGGAGATGTGATCGATCAGTCACTTCTTGCCACCACCATCCTGGAGGTGGGGCCCGGAAAGTCCACCCACCAGTATACAGGAAAGATGGCGGTCATCCCCAATGCACTTTTTGTATCGGAGCCGGTGATTAACGAGAGCTTCACAAATGACTATGTGCTGCACACATTCACTATCCCGTTTAAAAGGGAAGATAACTGGCAAGAGGCACGCGAAGCACTTCTGGAATCTGCCAGGAGGCACTGCCAGCCCTATCTGGCAGAAGCCCGCAGATATTTAAACAGAATTAGTGAGAACCGGGGGCTCAAACATCCATCCGTAGATCCCCGTGTTACCCTTCAGCTGCCTGCTGCCGGCGAAATTCAACTGCTGGTCCGGATACCCACAAAATCTGCTCAAAGAAGTTACATAGAACAGAACATACTGCTGGATGTTTTCAGCAAGAACGACTTTTCAGCAATAGAAAACGAGACCGATGAATCCGCCCGTAATGAGCGGGTTCAGGAGTCGGAAAAAAAAGATAAAGAATGATTCGAGCATCCTCTCCAAGTCCGTATTCCCTCTACAAACTATTGATCATACTCTTGCTCATTTCTGTCGGTGCAGCGTGTAGTGATTCATCTTCGTCCCTCGGACCGGAAGATGAGGACCCCACCGAAACAGATCCGGGTAATGTTGATTTCTCCACCTTCATTACGATAGGCAATTCACTCACCGCTGGTATGATGGATGCCGCGCTCTACGACGAAAGCCAGTACTACTCTTTGGGGGCTGTATTGGCACGTCAGCTTCAGCCCGATGCTTTCAATCAGCCCGATATCCGGTCAGAAAATGGATATAACACCCTTTTCTCTACAGACGATCAGATTTTTGGACGCCTCAAGCTGGATCCCTCCGCCACCCCTGAAGTACCGTCTCCCACCTTGAACGGGGATCCGATCACCGACTATACCGGGGATCGTTCCGCACTGCATAATTTTGGTGTAAACGGAATCCAGGTCGGGGACCTTCTGGATCCTGATCTGGGGGTAGCCGGTTCAGAAACGTTTAACAGGTATTACGAGCGGTTTGCATCGGAACCGGGAGTTTCTACGATTTTAGGGGATGCGATAAACGCCGATCCTACCTTCTTCATGCTTTGGATTGGGAGCAATGACATCCTTCGCTATATCACATCTGGAGGAACCAATCCGGATCATCTGACAGATCCGGCTGACTTTCAGCGTGATTATCGTCAGGTGATCGAAAGCCTGATGAATCAGACCAGTGCAAAGGGCCTTGTCGCCACGATTCCTCAGATTTTGGAAGTCCCTCTGCTGACCACGATTCCCTATAATGTGGTGGAGCTGGACCCCATTACGGCAGGATTTCTCAACGTGGCACTCGAGGAGTACAACGAGGTACTAGATCTTCTGGTGGAACATCTCGATTGGGATCCGAACGACATCCAACGCAGAAAAGTAGAGTACAGTGCGGGTAATAACCCGGTTTTTATGACAGATCCCGGCCTGGCAAGCTTGGCTGAACCGTTTGATCAGCTTCTTGCCGCGGGATTGATCACCGGAGAAGAGAGAGAAACTCTGCGCTATTATGAGCAGGCCAGGCCGATGGTAACCGACCCGGTTACAGGGCCGGAGCGGGTGATGCTCACAGCTTTCCTGGTACTGGGTTCGCCCGGTCAGAGTAACCCTTCTGCACCCCTGGGGGTTGCCGAGCCGCTTCCTCCCCAATACACAATCTCCATTCAGGAGTTGAAAATGCTGGAAGAGAGACGGCTTGAGCTCAATCAGATCATCCGACGTGAGATAGAGTCGGAAAATAGTGACAGTATCAGGATTGCTCTCTACGATACAGATTCAGTAAACAGTGTCTTTACAGATCTTTTCGGAATTCGTGCCGGACAGAAAGGGACGTTGGTTCAAGGGGAGTATCTGGAGGCTGATTTTGGCATAAACGGTGTCTTTTCGACGGACGGGGTTCACCCCAATGCAAGGGGCAACGGGCTGATTGTCAATGACTTTATTGACACCATAGAGTTCACTTTTGAATCTGTGATTCCCAGGGTGGATGTTCTGAAGCTCCCGGGTGTGGCCCTGTGTGAGGGGGATTGCCTGAGCAATCAGGAGAAAAAGGTTTCTCTTATTCTGAGTGAACGAATTGAGTCGACCCTGAACATGAAGAAAGAGGCTATTTTAGAAAATTAAACAGCGCAGACTCCCTCCTCATCGCCCTCTTCTACATCAGATTCGTCCGTAGGAAGAGGGCCCACATCCTGCAGATTAATCTGACAGATAATACTCAATCGTAGAGACCACCCTAACGTTTTTGATATGGGGGTTGTTATTATCCCGTGAACTGATGGTGAACTGCCCCTGGGAGGCCCGTTTTATTTTGCCCAGTTCACTATCGGAATCCTCGGCAAACTTCTGAGCTACCATCCTGGCTTCACGGGTCGCCTGTTCAACCATCTCCGGTTTGATCTCATTCAGGCGGTTAAAAATATATTCAGGCCTGATCTGATACTCATCCCCGGTAATAGATACGCCCTGCTTCCCGAGCTCACCCAGTTGATTCATCATCTTTCGCACCTCTTCCACCTTCTCCGAATAGACGGTCACCGTTTGGGTTGCAATATACCGGTACTGATAGGTGTCCGAACTTCCATACAGCAGGGCAGACCGATCCGTTAGCAGAGGGGAAGAGAAGGTAATTTCATCTCTGGTGAGGCCCAGATTCAGTAGAAATTGTTCAACCTGCTCTGCGCTGTTGTCAAGAGCTGTAAACGTACCATCCAGGGAGTTCCCGGTTTCAGAAAACTGAATCGGCCAGATAACAATATCTGCCAAATGCTCCTGCTCGGCCAATCCTTTGACCGTGACGACACGTTCAAACTGTTTGAATGAGATCGCTGCACTTCGGATATAGTATCCCACGGCTACCAGTCCGAGAAAAATCGCGATACCCAGAATAATGGCTCCAATTTCAGATTTATCTTTCATAATGAGACAGGATTAAGAATTTTGAGTTGTGGAATACTGTGACCCCGCACCTTTGTACGTACATTCACATAATTTGATACTATTCATTGCGGATACTGAAAGCTATGGAATTATAGTAAGTAGAAAAACACCATAATGTTCCGTTTTACGATATTTAAATGCTATCCTCTCTTCTCTATGTTCGCATAAATCCACATTTTGTTGGGCATGCCTGAGAGTGTAAATGTTAAGGGGGCTTTGAAAAACTGTCTTTTTGTCCAATATTTTCGTTGTCGGAATTTTAAAATCCTCACATATGACGAATATGATCCGGTTTTAAAATTCCTCCGGTCTCAATCTTGACCAAAAATCCGGGTTTTTCAAAGCCCCCGTTAAGTTAAAGCACGATTTAAATTTGTTTTATCTTGAATATTTGATTAAAATTATTCTATATATTGAGACTTTTCAAGATATACTTCAGGCTTTACAAATACTCGTGAGGGGTTTCTGTTGAACCGCAGATGATTCTCGAGTGCATCTCAATTCTTACCGGGACATGACAAACTATTTCCATCTTCTATCAATCGGGTTGATCATCGGATTATCCCTCGTTTCCTGTTCAAAAGATAGTGCCCCAAATTTTCACAGACTCAGTGTAATTACCACTCCTTCAGAAGGAGGTACGGTAACACCCGGGTCAGGTGAGTATGAAGAGGGTACGGAGATCGAACTAACGGCTAAGCCAAATGAAGACTGGGCCTTTGAGCGGTGGCATGGTGATCTTACCGGCACAAATCCTGTGGAGATCATCCGAATGGACTCTTCGATGGTGATTGGAGCAACATTTATTAAACAGGATTATCCGCTTACCATCCATATTGAGGGAGGAGGACAGGTTTTACAGGAAATTGTACGGTCGAAAAGCACCGACTACCCTCATGGAACAACGGTTGAACTAACCGCTACACCTGATCACGGATGGTACTTTTCACGTTGGGAAGGAGATGTGGAGGGTGAAGAGAATCCTGTTGAAATAACTGTAGATGGGGAAACTGAAATTACTGCCGGATTTGAAAGACTCGAGTTTCCGCTTACTGTACACGTTAAAGGTGAAGGAACAGTAACTCAGCAGATCGTACCTGCCAAAACAACCGACTACACTTATGAAACTGTTATCGAACTTACAGCCACGCCTGAAACCGGGTGGACATTTGTGCGATGGGAAGATGATCTAGAAGGAAACGAGAATCCTATAGACATCACAATTGATGATGAAAAGGAGGTGACCGCTGTTTTTGAGGAAAACCCTTATACCCTGACTGTGGTTATTGAAGGAGAGGGGGAAGTAGAGC
>CALKWT010000212.1 GCA_938003885.1 uncultured Balneolaceae bacterium
GCCAGCGAGCTGGAGACCCTCTATGAAAAGATCCGCAGGCTCCAGGTGGAGAGGGTGTTTGTGCCCACCCTCCCCTACATCACGATTCCGCCTGCGATTCGGGGTGTCAATGAAGGTGGCGCCTCGAAAAAGGGAATGTATTTCGATTACTACACTCGTTTCTGGGTATGGGATGAAGACTTTGATCCCGATTTTCATCCTTATCTGACCAAGGCAGAGGCGATAGATCTGGACCAGACCGTAGATGAGTACAACGAAATTATCCGGGAGAAGGCGATGGAGTATGATTTCCATGTGGTACCGGTGAACAGGCATGTCTCCGCCGCTGCCCGCCGGAGAGTAGGAAAGTTCAGCGTCCGGCCGTTTCCGAAGAAGTTTATTCAGGCACTCAGGGAGAGTGAAAACACGAACTATCTGGTGGATGAAGAGGGGAATCCGAGAGTCTCCACAGACTACATCCGGCTCGATACAGAGACAGGAAAGATTGCACAGGGGGGGATTTTCAGCCTGGACGGTTTGCACCCCACCACGATCGGGTATGGGCTGATCGCCAATATCTACAAGAGCGTAATGGAGAATCAGGGGGTGCAGTTTGAAAAAGACCTGAACTGGAAACGGATTATTGATGAAGAGACCCTTGTATCGGATCCTCCGCCCCTGCTCTACAATCTGAGGCTGATGCTGCGCTGGCTTGCCATGGGGCGAAGGGAGAAGTTCCTCTTCCTGGGTAAAAGTGTGCTGAACCAGGTTCTGGACGGGTTTACCGAGCGTTAGAAATTTTCTCTGCAATCCGGATCCCGTTGCGGATACAGTCTGGCACCGAAATCCCATTCCGGAAATTTCCGGCCAGATGAACTCTTCTGTTCTCTCTCTCCAGCCGGGCGTAGTAAGCAGCGATCTCCCCGTGGCCGACCGGATACCCCGGAATAGCTTTCGGCCAGAAGACATGCTCTTTAAAGACAGGGGATCCGCTGAGGCCGATCAGTTCCGTGAGCTCCTTCTCTGCCAGATCGAGCAAACTTTCGCTCGGCCTGGGCGCCAGTCCGGGTTGCCTTCCGCCCCCGATGAAGAGTGTGAGCAGATGGTGGCCCTTGGGTGCCCGTCCTT
>CALKWT010000213.1 GCA_938003885.1 uncultured Balneolaceae bacterium
AGAGGGCGAGCCTGAAAAAAAGGCTGAAAGAGATGAAATCAGAGGTCATACAGATCCCTGCAATTATCGGAGGTAAGGAGGTAAGAACTGGAAATACCGAAGATGTCGTGATGCCACATAACCACGGGCACAAGCTTGCAACGGTCCATCTATGCGGAGAAAAAGAGGTAAAGATGGCGGTGGAAGCTGCCTTGGAAGCGCAGCGTGAATGGGCCGCCCTGCCCTGGGAAGAGCGTGTGGCTGTTTTTCTTAAAGCTGCTGATCTGGTCTCTGGATCCTGGCGCGATACCATGAATGCAGCGACCATGCTGGGACAGTCCAAGACACCGCACCAGGCTGAAATTGAAGCTGCAGGAGAGCTAGCAGATTTTTTACGCTTCGGAGCGTGGTACCTCTCCAAAATCATGGCTGATCAGCCCCACTCGCCGGACGGCGTCTGGAACAGGGTAGAATATCGGCCGCTTGAAGGTTTTATATTTGCAGTCAGCCCCTTTAATTTCACAGCCATTGCCGGCAACCTGCCAAGTGCACCTGCGATGTGTGGAAATGTCGCATTATGGAAGCCATCTACCGAGGCCGTCTACTCCAACTACTTTTTTATGAAACTGCTGAAAGAGGCAGGACTTCCTGACGGAGTGATCAACTTTCTGCCCGGAAGAGGTTCCAGCATCGGGGACCCCGTTTTGGAAAGCAGGCACTTGAGCGGCCTTCACTTTACAGGCTCAGAAAGGACGTTTAACCACCTCTGGAAAACGATCGGCAACAATATAGATATGTACGACACCTATCCGCGGATTGTAGGTGAAACCGGAGGGAAAGATTTTATCTTTGTACACAACAGTGCCAATATCGAGAGCCTTGTGACAGCTACATTGCGGGCAGCATTTGAATATCAGGGGCAGAAATGTTCGGCAGCGTCCAGAATGTATATACCCGAATCCATCATGGAAGAGTTCAAAGAGAAATTTCTTGCCGAAGTCTCAAAAATTAAAGTGGGAGATGTCGAAGATTTTTCAAACTTTATGGGTGCAGTGATCAGCAAGAAGGCGTTTGAATCTATTACCGGGTACATCGACTATGCCCGGGACTCGGAAGAAGCTGAAATCCTTGCTGGCGGCCAGTACGATGATTCAGAAGGGTATTTTATACAACCCACTGTCATCCTCACGTCAAACCCGAAGTTCAAAACGATGAAGGAGGAGATTTTTGGCCCTGTCATTACGCTTTATGTTTATAAAGATGACGAGCTTGATGAAGCCATGGATCTCTGTGACTCCACCTCGCCATACGCCCTGACCGGAGCTATATTTGCCCGGGATCGCCATATGATCAAAAAAATGTCGGACAGGTTTCGCCAGAGTGCAGGCAACTTCTACATCAATGAGAAACCTACCGGTGCCGTGGTCAACCAGCAGCCCTTCGGAGGCTCCAGAAAGTCAGGCACGAATGATAAGGCAGGCAGCGTGATGAATATGCTCCGCTGGTTGTCAGCCCGTTCTATCAAAGAGGTGAGTGATGCACCCGTAGACTGGAGATACCCCTATATGGATGAGGAGTAGACCGGAGGGATATTGCCTGCAAATCGACCTCTGCATCTGCTGCAGGTGTCCGGACGATTTGAGTTAACTCCCTCTCTTGCTGTCGAAAATCCGGGAATCGTGCCTCAGGGCCTGACTCCCGGATTTTCCGGCTAACAGAGTTTATAGCACCAGGAAGGTGCACCTTTTTACTTGAGTTTTCATGGCCGGATCAGAAACATTTTACAGGATCCCTGCTATACCTGAACAGTTTCAAATATTCATTACATCACAGTCCGGTGAGTACCTAAAATAACAGACGCGTGGCGGGAATCGGTCAGAATTGGCATGTATCATCCCGTATTCAACAAATAAAAATTGATCGATACCGTTTGAGTGTAGATTCTCTACCTCCTGTCGGGCTATTCCCTCTATAAGCAGATACGACTCTATACACTATGAAAAAAAAGGCATTCTATTTTATTTTGATTCTGGCTGGCACATCAGCCACCTTCGGCTGCACTCCGGATCATGAAACTCCGGCAGAGAGGGAGACTTCCTCGCTTTCTGCAGGCGATGAGCAAGCAGGCAGCCAAAACGCGGCAGACTGGGCGGCCACCTATCACGGCACACTCCCATGTGCCGACTGTGACGGCATAGATACAAAGATGACTCTCCTCGAGGATGGTACATATGAACTCACTACCAGATATCTGGGAAAAAGTGATGAGTATCACCGGGAGAGTGGAACTTTCAGTTGGAGTGAAGAGGGAGATCGGATTCAATTAGATATTGAAGACGGTTCCCGCTCCCCTTACTACCTGGTGGAGGAGAATCAGTTGGTTCATCTCGATCTGGAAGGTAACAGAATTACCGGGGCGCTGGCAGACCATTATATCCTGACAAAGCGTATCAATCCCCTTTCCGACCGATACTGGAAACTCACGAGCCTCAACAATAGTCCGCTTGATACTGCACGGACCGGCCCCAAAGTTCCCCATCTGATCCTCCACCCCGAAGATGGGATTGCCTCCGGTACAGGAGGTTGCAATTCGCTCTCCGCCGTTTATCAGTCTTCTGACGACAACAGTATTTCTTTTTCCCGGGTAGTTTCCACCAAAATGGCCTGTCAACATGCCGACTATGAAGCCGATTTTATCCGATTGCTTGAAGAGGCAACCTCCTACTCCCTTCAGAACGATCATCTTCTGTTTTTCTCAGCAGACGGAGACACCATTCTGCAATTTATTGAGCAACCGGAATTCAACTGATCCTGTTGGATGAAACGCTTTGGTTCAGTTCAGGAGCTGGCCGCCTGTTGTTTCTGTGATGCGGCCACAGCCAGTTCATCCACCCGGTTGTTGTAGGGATCGGTCGAATGGCCTTTCACCTTGATCCACTCAAGTGTATGCGGTTTTCCGGCTTCAATGATCGCTTCCCACAGATCCCTGTTCTCCACTGGCTTTTTATCCGATTTCTTCCACCCATTGCGCTGCCAGTTCCGAATCCATCCCTGATTGAATGCATTGATGATCAGAGCACTATCACTGTGAATTTTTACATGGCACGGTATTTTCAATGCTTTCAGCCCCTCCACCACAGCCTTCATCTCCATCCGGTTATTGGTCGTCAACTGTTCCCCTCCCGAAAGTTCCTTCCTCCGTTTTCCGCTCATCAGGAGCACTCCCCATCCGCCCGGACCGGGGTTCCCACTGCACGCTCCATCGGTGTAGAGAATCACCAGCGGTTTCTCGCCGGTGCGTTTTGCCGAACCCTTCTTGCTGTTTCTCCCCTGTTTTGATTCAGACATATCTTCGGGTGATAGGTTCGAGCGCCTCTTTAAAGCTTCGGGCAGCAGCCTCTACCTGATCGATCCAATCCGCCTGATCGGAACCTGCATAGATGACCGATCTGGACACATTAAAAAGGGGGATCCCACTGTGGTTCTCCAGTACCCCTGTCATGCCCGCTATCGTTCCTCCCTGAGATCCGATCCCCGGTATCAGCAGATGGGAGTCAGGAGAGGCTTTAAGAGCCTGCCCGATTTGTTCCGGCTGTGTGGCACCTACGACCATTCCCAGGTGGGCCCTGCTCTGCGGTTGAGTCTTCTGAATCGTGCTCGCAATATGCTCACCGAGGGATCGGCCATCTTCCATTTTTTTCTGTAAAAAGTCTGCGGCCCCCTCATTGGACGTCATCACAAGGAGAAATACGGCTTTGGACGAATCCTCTAAAAAAGGCTGAACTGTATCCATCCCCATGAGCGGATTCAGTGTGATGGCATCCGACTTCAGGTTATCAAAGAAGGCTCTTTTGTATGCCCGCGCTGTATTTCCAATGTCCCCTCTTTTTGCATCTGCGATCAGTATTTTGTCTGATGGTATTTCATCAAAGATCTTGTCCATCAGGCGCCATCCCTCAGCTCCCATCGCCTCAAAAAATGCCGTATTCGGTTTATAAGCACAGGCATGGTCCCTGGTCGCCTGTATGACCCTGCTGCAGAATTCGAAAACCTGTTTATTACTATCAGGATACGTATCTTTGAGGGATGCGGGAATTTTCCCGGGTACGGGGTCCAGGCCCACGCAGAGTAGAGAATTGGACGAAATTACTGCCTGTTGCAGTTTATCAGTAAAAGTCATTCGGAAAGTGCCATACAGTTAGATGCTTTTTGAAGGGGTAAGATAAGGCGTTCAAGCTATTTCTGCCATCTCATCTGACGGCAGTTATTTATCGCTTCTCTTCTAATAGTGAGAATTACCGGAACAGGCTTTGGACTTTCACCCCGAGTCTGGAAGAGTGTTGCACCTTGCATGAACAATTTTAATAAGTTATAAAACTCTGGAAGAAGGCTTAGGCTTAAATAATCGGCGATTTCATCTGATTCATACGCTTATATCGTCAGGCCGGACCTTGATTTACCGGTCTGTAATTCACTTCTTAAATAAAAGAAACGGAAGACAGGAGAGCCCGCCGGAGTTACTAGAAAATCTTGTTAGTAAAATATGAGCTGGTTTGAAGATTGGTTTGATAGCCCATTGTATGAGAAACTCTACTCAAATAGAAACGAAGAGGAAGCGCATCTGTTGGCAGACCTAATAGAGGATGAGATTCCGAAACAGTCCTATCCTGAGATCCTGGATCTGGGATGCGGCCGCGGACGCCACTCAATTGCATTGGCCAGGCGCGGATATCAGGTTACGGGCATCGATCTCTCAGAAGAGGTTATCGGCAAGGCAGAAAAGATCGCAGAGGAAGAAAGGTTAAAGAATGTCACCTTTTTAACGGGTGATATGAGAGAACCGCTTGATCAACGTTTTGATGCCGTTCTCAATCTCTTTACCACATTCGGGTATTTCCTGGAGGAAAACGAAAACGTACGAGTTCTTGGAAATTTTCAAAAAATGCTGAAAAATGAGGGGAAAGCGATCATCGATTTTTTGAATGCATCTTGGGTGGAAGCACACCTCGTTCCGATGGAAAGCGGATCTTTTCAGAGTCTGGAATATACGATCCGCCGTAAGATCAGAGATGGAATGGTATTTAAAACCATCTCATTCAGGGGAGATAAACTCCGGAGCCCTGTACAGTATGAAGAGAGAGTAAAGCTTTATGAGCTATCCTGGTTCCGCAATCAGCTGAAAAATAAAGGGTTGGCTATAGACAAAGTGTATGGAGATTATACTGGTGCTGCCTTTGTTCCTGAAGAGAGCCCCCGCCTGATCATGGTCTGTTCAAAGAATAAATGATCTTTCATCGGATCGATCTAGCGTCCGGATGCCAGCTACCCCGGTTTCTATCATTATAATGTGATCATCTGCAGGCTCGATAGGACAGAACCTTCAAAATGTTACAGATCCCGCAGAAAATGAGGGGTCTTGTCTAAAAGTTATCCTCTGTTCGAGGGCCCGTCTTAATTTCAGTTCAGAAATCGAACAATAGCCCCGCTGGTCAGCTCTTCCTATAACCGGGTGTCGGAAAATACTTCTTCTGCACCGTGCGGCGGACGATGGAGCGCCCACGTTTCGAAATAGAATTTTCGCTCTGACGTAATTCGTTTACCATTCATGCTGAAGAAGCGGAATTCGGGGGATACCAGTTCCCTGAATGGATAGAAGAGCTGGGCATAGATGTTCTCTTTTGAAAAAAGATGCAGATCATACCCATGATGGTTCTGCTCTTTGTAGAGCACCCAGTCTCCCGCTTGAAGCACTTCTCTGAGTTCTTCTTTTCTGTGGCCGATATTACTCTCCTTATCGAGGGTCAGTGCATGGAAATCCGCAATGGTATGATCGTTTTTACTGATAACAGCCGGCACTCCAATTTCTGAGTGATCCAGAAAATAATCCAGCTTCTGCGATGTGCCGTTTAAGATCACATGTTTTTCTCCAACCAGTTGCTGAAGGGCACGCCGGACGGCGGGAAAGTTAATCAATCTGTTTAATCCGAATTCCTCATTTTTCAACTCCGTACCTGTTAAATAGAATTTGGAATAGGTGGGGTCAGGTTTCAGAAAATCTGCCAGAGAGGGCCCTGTGGCCTCCTCATCTTCTCTCCTTTTTCTTTCCCTGAGATCGTCAAGACGCAAGTCATGTTCAAAAACGAGTTTAAAAATATCACTCATGTTACGTTCATTCAGCTGTTGAATTGGTTCATCGTGATCTCTATCCCTGCACGGAGATAGGTCAATACTGCTTCACACGCTCTCTCCAGCGCCTGGTCTGCTTCTATACGCTGATCCGGGGTAAATGGATCAAGGACATACTTTACCTGCTGTCCCCGCCCAAAGTCCCTTCCAATGCCGATTCTAAGTCTGGGGACCTCTCTTGTCCCCAGTCTCTCAATGATATCCTGGAGGCCGTTGTGGCCACCTGCGCTTCCGGCCGGACGCAGCCGGATTACTCCCATATCGAGATTGATATCATCATAACAGATCAGACAAGCCCTTGGCTCCTCTTTTATCATAGCAAGAGCCCTGGACACCGCTCTACCGCTCCTATTCATATAGGTCATTGTTCCGGGTGTACTTTTAAAATGACCCTGGCCCATATAAAAAAGACCATTACTCTTTTCCAGGGTAATGGTCAATTTTTCTGCGAGCTTGTCAATAAGCTCAAAACCAATATTATGGCGGGTACCTTCATATTCCGGACCGGGATTACCCAATCCTACAATCAGTGCCATAATTCTATCGCTGTAAGCTGAGGGTTACTCTGTTGCTTCTTCTTCAGTCTCTTCTGCCTCTGTTGCTTCATCCAATTCCTCATCAACATCCTCAAGCAGATCATCTTCCTCGCCTGATGAGACCAGTGCAGCATCAGACCTCGGCGGTGTAATTGTAACAATTGTACGGGATGGATCGTCCAGGGGATCAATGCCATCGAGATCCAATTTATCAACATGGAGGGAATCCCCAATCCCGAGATCTGAAATATCTAGTTCAAAATAGGCTGGAATTTTATCAGGTAGTACTTTCACACGTACAATACGAAGTGGCTGAAACACCCGGCCACCGGAATCCCGGACTCCTTTTGCCGTTCCTGTAAGAATCACCGGTACACTCAGTTTAACCGCCTTTTTCGGATTCATTACATAAAAGTCTGCATGAAGCGGCCTGTCCGTAACAGGGTCATACTCTACTCTCTTAAGAAGAGTCCTGTAGGTCTTACCGTTGATCGTCAGCTCCTGAAGTTTGGTCTCACTCACAGAGAGAATGCGTTCAAGATCAAGCTCTTCAATTGAAAAGTGAATACTTTCTTCAATGCCAGAGCCGTAGAGTACTGATGGCACCCTGTTCTGTTCACGGAGCGATTTGGCGGATTTACGACCAGCCTCTCTTTCTTCGCCTTCGAGTATATATAATTCTGGTTGCTTCATTATTTTGTTATTATCAATTAATCGTCAAAAAGTGCACTTATCGTATCATTGGTGTGAATCCTCTGGATGGCCTCGGCAAATATTCCGGCAACACTCAACACCTTAATTTTATCCGATGGTTTTCTCAGAGGGACCGTATCAGCTACCAACAGTTCATCGATCGGAGAATCTTCAATCCGCTGGAAAGCCGGACCGGACAATACTGCGTGAGTACAGCAGGCTGTAACACTCAATGCCCCACGATCTTTCAAGGCTGCTGCAGCATTTGTCAGCGTCCCCGCCGTGTCAATCAGGTCATCTACAATCAAAATGTTTTTCCCTTTCACTTCACCGATGATGTTCATTACCTCGGCTACGTTCTGCTTGGGTCGGCGCTTGTCGATAAAGGCCAGGCCTGCGTTCAGCTTCTTTGAGTAGGAACGGGCCATTTTCAAAGAGCCGACATCCGGTGCTACGACAACCAAGTCTTCGATCGGATTCTTTTTAAAATGATCGATAAAGACTCTGCTGGCATAGAGGTGATCCAGGGGAATATCAAAGAAGCCTTGAATCTGGGAAGCGTGCAAATCCATAGTCAGAATACGGTCAGCTCCGGCTTCCACCAATATATTGGCCATAAGCTTGGAAGCAATAGATACCCTCGGCTGATCTTTCCTGTCTTGCCTGGCGTAGCCAAAATAAGGAATGACTGCGGTCACTCGTTTCACAGAAGCCCGCTTAGCCGCATCCAGCAGCAGCAACAGCTCGATAATATTTTCTCCGGGCGGCGGTGTGGATTGGATCACAAAGATATCCTCTCCACGGATGCTCTGCTCATACTTTACATAAAGCTCGCCGTCCGAAAATGATTTTATCGTCACATCTCCAAGGGATGCCCCATAACTTTCTGCTATTGCCCGCGATAACGCGAGATTACTTCTCCCTGCAAATATGGCTAAAGGCGTATCCAAAAGATCTGTTTCACTCAGTTTAAAAAAAGAAAAAGGACGACCATCTGGCATCCCTTTCAACATGAAGTTGCCCGGGGAGGATTCGAACCCCCACTGACTGGACCAAAACCAGCTGTCCTGCCGTTAGACGACCGGGCAATCAATCACCTGTACATTGACAGACACCAAAGATAGAGAGAGATATTAAATCAATCAAGCCTGAAATGAATTTTAAATCGTTCTTGAGGAGTATCTGCTCCGAAGGCCTGATTATGAAACGGACAAATTCCTTTTTTACATCTGGTCATTTTGTATTTTATCCGTTTCTGAAACAGAAATACTGTTCACTAACATACACATTTAGCCACTAATCTGCCAACACATGATTCTTCTCAATACAAATCGGATTGCCCGGACACTCAAACGAATCTCCATGCAGATTGCCGAAGAGACCAAAGGGAGTCATATTCATCTTATTGGCATGAATAAACGGGGCCTTATTCTCGCCACCATCCTGCAGGAGCATCTCTCTGAAATTCTGGAAACCACCCCGGAGCTATTCAACATAAAAGACGGGCTTCCAGAGGAGTCTGATCCTATTCCGGCACCCGGGAGCCCAACGGCCCTAATCTTTGTGGATGATGTAATCTTCAGTGGCGGAACAATTTTCAGGGCTATGAACCAGATCGACGAACTCAGAAAATATGAAAAGATTCTGATCACAGTTCTGATTGACAGGGGACATAGAAAATATCCACTACTTGCCAGTCTGGTGGGTGAGAAGGTCCCTACAAAATTAAAAGAACATGTCGAACTGCTTATAGACGGAGACAAACCAGATAAAGTAATCCTTACCACAGACTAAATTATCGATCGGAATGAAAAAAACTATACTATTTATCCTGCTCTCAATTCTATTTTTCCATCATAAACCGGTAAAAGCCCAGGACTCCATCGTGATCCCGGATACCCTGGCGGGTTGGCAGACTTCCTGGGAAGTGGGGCTGAACGGCTCGCAGGCCTCTTACTCGAACTGGGCCCAGGGGGGTGTGAACAATATTTCAGCCACCGGAGCCACCACCTACTCCAGCCTCTACCGGGAAAGCCGGTTTGGTTATGGGATCCTGATCAATCTGCGATATGGAAAATCCCAGATTGATGATGAAGGGACCCGAAAAATTGACGACAGGCTCTATATACAGAACCGGTTTCTGTATGACCTGGGAGATGAAGGCTCTATCTTCAAACTATTCAGCAACATCCGATTGCGAACACAGTTTGACAAAGGGTACGATTATGGTGCCAACGAAGATGGCTCGGATCGGCTGATTTCCCGTTTCTTTGCGCCCGCCTATTTTACGGAAGATATCGGCCTGGCCTATATACCGAACGACAATTTCACCTATGAAATGGGTTTTGGCCTGCAACAGACCTATGTCGCGGACCAGGATCTGGCCCCACTTTACGGTTTTGAGGAGAACGAGAATTTTCGCTCTGAAGCTGGACTGACGATTGGAGCCAGTTATCAAATAGATCTGGCCGAAAATCTTACCTTCGGGACAAACCTGAATACCTTTACCAACGTGGGGAAAGCGTTGAGCAGCACCGACATCCATTTCAACAACAAGCTGGTCGGCAGAATCAACAGCTTTATGAATGCCACTCTTAATTTGGATTTTGTCTATGACGATGATTACTCCGAAGATTGGCAGGTTGCACAAGTCCTCTCTCTCGGAGTCTCCTTTAATCTGCGTTAAATTAAGAGTAGAACCTTGAACAGATTCGAGCCATACCTGGAAATTCTGAAGAAAGCAGTTGTAGATCTGGATCAGTGGAGGGATTCTTTCGGCCAGACGGAGGGCACGGAGGAGACTGAGAGGATGAGAGAGATTGAGAAAACCGTTTTGGGTGTGGCTCACCGGTTAAAAGGAAACTACCCGTTTCACCATCCCCAATATGCCGGACAGATGCTGAAGCCTCCCCACCCGGCCGCCTGGCTGGCCTATGCATTGACAATGTCCATTAATCCCAACAATCACGCTCTTGACGGCGGGCCTCCCACCTCAGAAATGGAGAAAGAGAGTGTGCAGATGTTGGGTGAGATGGTGGGTTATGAGAAACCGTTTCTGGGACATCTGACGTCGGGTGGAACCGTTGCCAATCTGGAGGCTCTGTTCGTGGCCCGCGAGATCCGGCCCGGAAAGGCGATAGCAGCGTCAGCCAATGCCCATTACACTCATCAGCGAATGAGCCGGGTCCTGAATACTCCTTTTTTAACGATCCCCACCGATCCGTCGGGAATGCCGGACATCAGCTTTGTCGAGGAGAATGCAGAGAAGATCGGAACCGTAGTGGTAACCACAGGAACCACCGGACTGGGAGTGGTGGAGCCTCTTGAGGAGATTCTTGAACTGTCGAAAAGGTACTCTTTTCGTGTGCATGCAGATGCAGCCTACGGGGGATTTTTCAAAATTATCGGTGATCAGCTACCCTCCTCTCAAGTTTGGGAGCTTCTCTGCGAATGCGACAGTATCGTGATCGATCCGCACAAGCACGGCCTTCAGCCATATGGCTGCGGGGCGATCCTCTATAAAGATCCGGCATCGGGACAACACCTCCGGCACGACTCCCCCTATACCTACTTTACTTCAGATGAGCTCCATCTGGGAGAGATTAGCCTGGAGTGCTCACGAGCGGGTGCATCGGCAGCTGCATTCTGGACAACCCTTCAACTTTTGCCCTTGACACAAGCGGGCCTGGGAAGCATTCTGGCCAAAGCCCGAAACGCTGCTACTCGTTTTGTCCATCTGCTTTCACAGCATGACAGATGGGAGATCTATCTAGAACCTGATCTGGATATCGTAACTTACTTTAAGACTCCTAAAAAAAGAACGATTTCAGAGTTAAACCGGGTCAATCAACAACTATTCCGCTCTGGCATGAGTATGAGAGAAGAGGGGTTTCATCTGAGCCTTTTTGAAATCCCCTCAAGTCAGTTTATAGAAAAGTTCCCGGGCTACAAAGCTGACCATCCGAATGCTGTCGTTCTCAGAAGTGTATTCATGAAGGAGGAGCATGAAGGATTTATCGACGAATTTACCCGGCGCTTGGTTAAGACCGGGCTTGATGTTTGATTGAAAATGGGTTAGTTGAGCTCCTCTGCTGTTCACGGGACGGGCATCGGACTCATACAGGCCCGCCGTGAATCAGATGTGAAGATCGAATGCCTCCTCTCCCGCCTGAAAACGGTAAGGGTCAAGCTGGCCGGCCATGGCAAAAAAAGATTTCGCTTCTCCGATCTCCCCTGTCTTCTCATAGATTTCTCCGGCCAGCTGATACAGATCAGGGCAAGAAGGGTAGAGCGCCAGAAGATCATTCAGGATAGGCACGGCATCTTCAAACTCTTTGTCTGCTACTTTCATCCTGAGATCATAGAAATCAAAGAGCGGGTGGCCGGACTGATCCATTGCCAGATAGTGCCTGCACCGGGAGTAGATGTTCTTTCTGAAATAGTAGACGATAAAGAGTGTGAGCAGTGAACGATCCGGGTGAATCGCCTGCAGTTTCTCTTCCATCGTTCGCAACAGCTCCCGCTCATCCGCTATCAGCAGAGTCAATACAATGGTCAGCAGCTCTTCCTCGGTCCACTCCCCCCTTACTATTTCAGTGCGCACTTCATTGGTCAGGTAATTATGAATCAGCTCGACCCACTCCCTGCCAGGGTTCAGGGGGTTGTCGGGCGCACCCAGTTTTAAAAAGCGCTCGGGATGGGAGGCGCCTTCAGGAATGGATTCAGGTGTGGTTTTACTCCATTTTTGATGAAATCTGCTGCGGTTTTGCCACTTTAGTTCCGGGGTGAGCTCCAGTCCCATCATATTTATCGTGCTGCCCGCAGAATGATCCACCACAGCCTCTCTCTCTATCACCAGTTTCAGCCCTTTTTGCCCGAGCTGTTTACAGAAATCCTCCATCTCGAAATAACAGAGTCCGTACTCTTCATCAAAGAGCACCCCATGCCCTTTCCGAATCATAAAACAGCAGCTGTCCACCATATCGGTTGTAATCCTGTACTTTTCATCATCATTCCCTGCGCGCTGGGAGAGGATATGAGTAGTCGACACCGCCGGGGCAACAAGAGCTGTATCCGCTGATTCTTCCAGGGCTGACTTCAGGAGTCTGATGGTATCCTCCTTTACTTTCACATCGTTGTGCATTACCAGCACATAATCGGATGAAGCAGCCTCGATTCCCATATTTACCGATGCGGCAAATCCGTTATTTACACTGTTGGTGATCACACGGATATTCAAAAAATTTGAACCTTTGAGCTGTTCCAGATAATCGAAGGTATCATCAATGCTTGCATTATCTACAATGATCAGTTCGGTCTGCAGGGGGTCAGCTGCCTTCTCGAGGTAGATCAGGGCGGACTCCAGAAGACTCTTTCCATGCCCGGTTGTAGGAATG
>CALKWT010000214.1 GCA_938003885.1 uncultured Balneolaceae bacterium
ATGTCAGTCCGCCACCAGAGCTTTTAATTGTGTGACAGACAGCAGGGTGAAACAGAGTGCTATCTCGCCAATCACGGTTCGCTCTGGATGGATTATCACGCCGTACGTCGTTGTTCCGTCTTATCGGATCCGATTGTAGCAGGAACTACGGTGTGAGCGGCAAAACATTTGAAGTGTAGATAGTAGTCAGGAGTACCGGGTCAATTACGCCCCGGAGAGATTACTCCCCCGCATTGTAAGACTAGAGCGAATATGAGGAGAACCCCATAGAACTCTCAACTAACCATCAAACCGGAATACAGGGACTCCTTTAAAAGGTACCGTGACTTTAAAAAGGGAGCCCGAAAGCGGGAATTCGGCAATCTCCTCTTCTGTCATATGTTCACGGGCTGTTGTGATATAGAGTTCATCCAACCTCTCTCCGCCAAATGTACACGAGGTGATCCTCGGAACGGGGAGATGTACTTCAAAAAGGGTTTTTCCATCTTCAGGATCGATCCGGATCACTTTACTTCCATTGTAAAGCGCCACCCAGAGTTTGTCCTCTACATCGATCGTCATTCCATCCGGGCTTCCCTCTTCACTTTTCATTACACGGACCACTTGCTTGTTTGAAATACCACCTGTTTTGTCGTCGTAATCAAACTGAAAGATTGTCTGCGTCGGAGAATCGATAAAGTAAAATTTCGTTCGCTGACTGTTCCACGCCATACCGTTGGGTATCGTCAGACCTTTCAGCATGATCTCGGCCTGCAGATCGGAACGAAGGCAATAGAGGTTGCCCCCCCCCTCTTCAAGATCATAGGTGAGAGTCCCTGCCCAAAACCTACCTTGAGGATCACACTTGCCGTCGTTAAACCGAAAATTTTCTGTATTCTCTTTTGGGTTTAGTATCAACGATTTCTCACCGGTTTCCCGATCAAAAAAGTGGAAACCTGATCGTGTCGCCAGAAGAAGCCCACCCTGTTTTCTAAGTGCAGCAACTCCCAGGTCCTCACCAATTTCATAAACTGTATTAGATTTCTGAATGGGATCGTACTCCATCAACTTGCCCGAAAGTATATCCACCCAGAAGAGCTTTTTTTCCCGTTCGTCCCAAACGGGCCCCTCTCCCAGCCAGGCATCAAATTCAAGTTCGAGCTTTGCATCTGCAGTTTTAATACTCATCGTTTCGAAAAAATTTAAAAAGTAAAGTGGTTATTCTGTATGAAGAATGTTTCATCCGGGAGCGTGCTCAGGAGGGATCCGGCCAGTACTGCTTCATTTTTTTGCGCAGAAACTGAACACTTCTTTCCAGTTGATCCATACCATCCACTCCATCTTCTATGCTGATCCAGCCATCAAAATGTACACGTTTTAATTCAGAAAAAATAGCATCATAATCGTTAAGTCCCTTTCCGATTTCGCCGTGGCTCAAACGGCTGGCATAACCAGTTGCCCCCATCTCTTCCCTCCTTAGATCTTCCAGTGTGCCTTCTTTTAAGTAGCGGTCACTGGCGTGCATGGTAACCACCCGGTCAGAGACCCGCCTGAGCAGCTCCAGCGGATCTTCCCCGGCCAGATAGGTATTGCTCGGATCGTAGTTCACTCCAAAGTTGGGGTGATCGATCGCTTCAACCACCCGGCAGAAGATGTCCATCTTCTGTGCAAATTCAGGGTATTCCCAGAAATCATCCTTGTAGTGATTTTCGATAATCAGGGTAATTCCGTTTTTTTCAGCATGGGGAATACAAGCTTCGATGGATGAGACGGTATAACCAATCCCCTCTTCAATTCCCACTTCCGGACGTTTCTGGCCTGACAGCACACGGCACCAACCTCCGCCCAGCTCCGCAGTCATATCGATCCACATCTTCTGCTGCTCAATTTGTGCAGCCCTGAAATCAGCATCGGGATGAGTAAAGTCAGGAGAACAGCAGAGCATCGGTATCTCCAATCCCCGCTCTTCCACCTCTTTTCTAAAACGTTTCCAGTTGGACCGCTCTTTCATCTCCAGGAATCCTGCGTACCACTCCAGTCCGTCGATATCGAGTCTGGATGCCATCTCGATCCATTCTGAGAGTTTCATACTTCCATCTTTGCAGAGGGCTGTCATAAATGCTTTTGGAAAAGCTGCTAATTTAGGCATAGAAAACTGTTTTTTTGATAACTATTGATGATCCCCCGGCTCAATGAGCCAGACGGATCGATAGATCAAAACCTGGCTGATGAAGAACCGGAGGGAGTTATAATTGGTGAACCGGGTGTCTATGACCGGTCTGAATAATCATGAATCACAAATTGAAAAATTAGGAAGCCTGAGGAGAATGGACTGCTGACCTACTCCAGTTTCAGGAGTTTCCTCTTTTCAGGATGGTATCGATATCCTTTGGCGGGTTTCTGCCGATAAAGGGATGCTGTTCCAGTTCAACGGATTGCCCGCTGACGGGGCCGCTCTCGTCACTTAGCCAGTAGACAGCTGCAGCCGCGATCTCTTCCGGATGGAGGATTCTACCCGCCGGGGCAAACTCTGCAGGTAGCTGTTCGTACCAGTTATCGGGCAGGCCATGAGACCGTTTTCTTTCTATCTCCTTTTCAGTCAATACCCACCCCGGATTGATCTGATTCACGCGCACACCATATTCTCTGTGGAGTGTATCTCCAAGATTGCGTGTCAGCGTCATCAATGCACCCTTTGAAACGCTGTAGGCAAGCAGATCTGGCTCACCACTCCACGCATTTACCGAGCCGATGTTCAGAACACAGCCTCTCGTGCGGGACAGGTGTGGCAATCCTTCGTGAATCAGGGCATAGGGTGCAAGGGTGTTTACCTCCAGTACGTCTCTGAAGAGATCCAGATCTGTGTTCTCAATATTGGATGAGACCACAGCTGCTGCGTTATTGACAATGGCATCTAGTTTCCCAAAACATTCTGTTGCCAGTTGGACCAGCCTCCGGGGTGCCCCTTCGGCTGTCAGATCCTCAATATGGAGCAGGGCATTTTCAAATCCCGCTTCACGAAGCGTCTGTTCGCCTGCCTCTTTTTCAAGACCATTCAACACAACACGGGCTCCCTCCTCCATACATCGGCGGGCGATCGCTTTTCCGATCCCCATGGTGCTTCCTGTCACAATAATTACTTTATCTTTTAAGCGCATAATTGTATTTCGAATCGTTATATGAGATAGATCCTCAAATGACAGCTGAAACTCAAGAGGGTTTCAGAATGCTTTTCACAACCTGTCCGTGGTGCATCTGATTAAATGCTTCTTCCCACGCTTCGAGGGGCCAGACCCCGCCTATCAGCGGTGTCACATCGAGCTGACCGCTGGCAAGAAGGGCCAGAACCCGCTCCCAGACTGGCCAGTTATGGCTGAAACTTCCCTGAAGAGTGACATTTTTCTGAACCAATGGATCCAGATTGAAATTGAGTGGCTGCGGACCCCATCCAACTTTTGTAATCTGCCCGCTCGGCCGAACCAGATCCATGGCAACTTTCAGAGTCGCACTGACACCCGCGGCATCGATTACGACATCTGCACCCAGGCCATCCCGTTCCCGTGCCCACTCCGAAGCATCTCCGACGATCGCCTCACATCCATATTGCCGTGCTATACCGAGACGGTATTGGTCCGACTCCAGCCCTACCATCGCTACCTCCGCGCCACACAATTTTGAAATTGCAGCACAGAGGAGTCCGATTGTTCCGGGTCCCAGAACAACTACCCGGTCACCGGGCTGGATGCGGGAGTTTATCACAACGGAGTTATACGCTACACTACACGGCTCAGTTAAACACGCTTTCTCCATTTCCAGATGATCGGGTACCTTGTGCAGACATCGAGAGGGAACTTTTACATAGCGGGTCATGGCACCATTTACTCCATAGCCGAACCCCTTTCGGGAAGGATCCAGATTGTATAGTCCCTGACGGGAAAGAGGGCTCGACTGATCAATTACTGCGGCGGTCTCACTCACCACACGATCCCCGATTTTCCACTCTGTCACTCCCTTTCCGGTTTCCACAATGACTCCGCCAAACTCATGCCCCAAAACAACAGGGTAATTAACAGGCCAACTGTGTTGAGCTGTCCACTGGTGAAGGTCACTGCCGCATACCCCCACATTTCTCACTTCGAGAAGGACATCTTCCGGCCCCGGTTCAGGGCGTTCAATTTCCCTTAATTCAACAGCTCCCTTTTGGGGCGCATAATTTACAACTGCTGGTATTTTCATTAAATAAAAATGGATTTAAAATGATTAATTAATGTATGGTAGTCTGTGACTGCCCATTGGATTTCGAAGTTGAAGGTTTATCAGCCTATGGAGCCTTATAAACAGATCCGGTATTCCCTGACGCTTTACATCATAGATACTCCCCGACAGATTCTCCCGGACTCTGTTCAATATTGTAATTCCTCTCAATCAGATTTCCTGCCGAGAGTAATATGTCCGTAAGCATGAATTTTCTGACAGATCAATCTAAGGGGCCCCTCCAGATCCCCATCGGCTGTTTTAAAAGCATCCGCATCGATGGTCAGAGGAGCCCCGAGCACCACCAGAGGTGCACCATACTCCGGACAACGGATTGCCTCTTCCAGAGATAGGCCCCCGACCGCCTGAACCGGAATATCAACCGCTTCCACAACCTCTTTCAGTTGATCCAGTGGACTTGGCATTCGCTCTCCTCTCGCCGCTATTCCCCGGCGTTCGTCATACCCGATATGGTGAATGATATAGTCGCAGCCCAGATCCTCCAGATATCGGGCTCCATCCACCATGTCCTCACAAGCCAGGTTATCTCCCATCACTTTAACTCCGAAATCTCTGCCCGCTTCCACTACACAGTGAATCGTCTCTTCGTGAGCCCGCGCCATAACCACAACGTGGGTAGCTCCTGCTTTTGCCATCATTTCAACCTCCAGATATCCCCCGTCCATGGTTTTCAGGT
Source organism: uncultured Balneolaceae bacterium (assembly GCA_938003885.1). GTDB lineage: Bacteria > Bacteroidota > Rhodothermia > Balneolales > Balneolaceae > Rhodohalobacter. The sequence goes on from CALKWT010000214.1 coordinate 4,931, forward strand.
CTGCCACAACAGGAACATCGGGAAATGCAGAACGCAGCTCCCTGACACAATGCAATCCTTCTGCCAGAATCAGGGGTGTACCGGCTTCCAGCCAGTCTACCCCGGCCCGGATAGCAATATCTGCGGTTTCAAGTGCTTCATCAATATTTGTAAGGTCAAGTGAAATTTGTACAACTGGTTTCATGTAGTCTGTTTGAGATTGAATTCTTAATTTCAAGTTTAGCTTAATAGTAATAAAAGATCAGGAACAAAATGTTCAATCCAACACAATGAAGTGAGTTGGATTGAAACGCTTGATAAAAGGGTTACTAGTAAGTGGAAAATTCCGGCCTGGCTTAACAAACAACACTCTCGCTTCGCAGGGATGAACTGTTGCAATTCCACGATGCATGCCGATATATGAAGCCAGACGGAGTCTTAAAATCGTCGCAAAATCGGAGAAGACCAAGATACGCCATCAGAAAGAGCCCTGTACCACGCTGGTGGACTGAAGTGAGTTTACGCACCATCCGGAGGCCAACCCCATCGATGGCTGCATGCACTTGCAAGGACAATCTCGGCAGGACAACTGCTCAGGGCAACTTCCTTGTTTCTCTGAGCAGTTACATGCCTGAATATCCTGATGATTTTCTCTTCTCTTATTTAATTACGGCAGAGGTTTCACATAGATATTCCGGTAGAAAATTACACTATTGGGATCATGCCCCTGAAGTGCAAACGTTCCGCTTCCCAAGACCCGATTGCTCATCACCTTGTCATCCGGATCTCTGAGAGGAGAGCCTGGCTCGTGATAATGGAGAATTTTGGTACCGTTTATTTTCACTTCTACAACATCGCCCTCTACTTTGAAGTAGAGTTCGAACCATTCGTCATCTGCAGCGTATACCTCCTTCACGTCCATCACATTATACAGACTGCCTGTTTTTCTCCAATCTCCGTGGGTATTGTTTACCTGGACTTCATATCCTGTTTCCGGCCAGCCGGAAGCACGATAATCCGTATGAAAATAGACGCCTGAATTGGCTTGAGCCCGAGTGAGGATCTCGGCCTTGAATTCAAAGTTTGTGAAATCTGAATTCTCCACTTCACCGTCGTAATAGAGATGGGCGCGCGGGCCATCAATCTTTATCGTTCCATCTTCTACTGTGATCGTTTCTGAGTTTTCTTCGGTGACCTTCCACCCCTCCAGGCTTTCACCGTTAAACAGGGAGATCCAGCCATCATCACTGCTGGAATTGTTCGTCCCTGCACAGAAAGTTACGGCAAAAAACAGGGCCAGCATCAGGATTACAATATGTAATTTCATAATATAGTGTCCGTTAATTTTTTAATAATATAATCTGCCGGTATCCGATGATCAGATCCGGGAGAATGTAGAATGTGAAGGGTACCGGCTCTATACTCAATAAGCCGGTACCTGCCTGTTATCAGGCGCCCAGGGACCATCCCTGACGATACTCCCGTTTCACAAACTGATTGGCATCATCGTAGTTTGTTACACGCATGTTTTCATGATCCCATAACAGTTTTAGTTCGCTCGATTTGGCGGGGTAGTAATTCCCTCTGCCGTCCGGACGTGGTTTGGGCATATCCGCCACTCTGATAGCCAGATTGGCCATCAGGCACGCTTCCGTCAACGGCCCGGCTAATTCAAAAGGAGAGCTGACTTCCATATTTCCATAACCGGCGAGGCAGGCTTCAACCCACTGGCCATAATGGCCCTGGGAATCCCCTTCCACCCGTGCAAATTTCTGCGGTACCGCGGCTGCCTCAGACATTCTTGAGGTGGGAAGCAGTCTGGGATTCCTGGCATATTCGTCTGCCAACATCTTTCCTTTGGTGCCGATAAACAGAATTCCGCTATTTCCATCACCGAACTGCTCGCCCTCTTCCAGCTCAGGTGGTCTGGGAGGTGTGATACCGCCATCCATCCACTGGATCGTTACATTTCCCTCTGTTTTATCTGTCTTGGGAAAAGTGAGCGTAGCATGGCTTGCAGGTGGTGGGGTGTCAGGGAAATATCCTCTCTCCCCCCAACCGGTATAGACCTGGCTCACACTAGCCTGTGCGTCCAGAGGGTACTTCAAATTGAGCACGCGGAATGGGGCTTCCAGCAGATGACAACCCAGATCCCCCAGGGCTCCGGTTCCGTAATCCCACCAGCCGCGCCAGCTGCTGGGCGCCACACCCTCCACATAGTGTCGCCAGGTTGCAGTTCCCAGCCACAGATCCCAGTTTAGATGGTCCGGAACCGGGCTCTCCTTCGGCCACGGTATACCTTGCTGCCAGATCGGACGATTGGTCCAGATCTGAACCGTATGCACATCACCAATTAACCCTGCGTCGTACCATTCGTGCAGTAAGCGGACTCCTTCTCCGGAGGCTCCCTGATTCCCCATCTGGGTAACGACTTTATATTTACTGGCGGCATCCGTCAGTACCCGGGCTTCGTAAACATCGTGGGTCAGTGGTTTCTGAACAAACACATGCTTACCCAGCTGCATCGCAGCCATGGCCTGAACGGCGTGGTTATGATCCGGTGTTGAGACCGAGACTGCATCGATGTGCTGCGCTTCTTTATCGAACATCTCCCGCCAGTCTTCGTAGAACTTTGCATTTGGATATGTTTCCACTGTCTGGGCAGAACGTTGCCGATCCACATCACACAAATATCCTATTTCAGCTTTTCCCGTCGCATAAAAACTGCTAAGGTCTGACCGGCCCTTTCCGCCCACACCAATTCCTGCTATGACGAGCCGGTCACTGGGGGCTATGTATCCTTTGCCGCCCAGGACATAACGTGGTACGACCATGATTCCGGCACCGGCAATGGATGCCTTTTTCAGAAAATCTCTTCTGGTATTCCCTTTTTTGCTTTCTTTCCCGGGTTCTGACAAGCCCGGCTGAGTTCCTTCAGACTTCTTCATCTATTTGATTCCTCATTCATTAGTTGTGGAATGTGGTTGGGGATTCCAACCACATGCCTTTTTTTATTTAAATCTTAAAATTTTGCAGAAATATCCTGCCTTGCAGGGGCAGTCTGATACCTGCAACGGCCCCTGCGACAGACATTCAATGGATTAATTAAGTGAGCCTGATCCGGCCTGGAGTGTTACCCTGATCTGAGCGGACTCGGTGACACCGTTAAAAATAACCTCCACCCAGTCTCCTACTTCCGTCATCTCTGCCTCCGCCTTGGTATAGGTTACAGTTGCACGCAGGCTACTGTCGACAGTTGTCTCTTTTCGGGTCCCTTGAATGGGAAGGAGTTGATCAGATTCACTGTTTGGATGAGGCTGAAGCTTCAGCAAGTCCACCTGCATCACATCACCAGGCTTCGCGTTGGGCAACGTTGCAGTGACAGTAAATTCATTCTCATCTTCAGTGATGCCAGACGTGGTTGCTGAAGATACACCCGTGATAATAGCTCTCCCGTTTTCATCGGTCGGGATATCGTAATAAGGGTTTTCGGAACATCCGGCCAGGATCAACAACAGCCCGGCGATCGATATTAAGTGTTTAAAAGCATTCATCTTTTTTCATTTTTATACATTAATATTGTCTGAGGAGTAACTCTATCTGGGCAGGTAGTCATAATTCTGAACCATTTGAGAGTTGGTGGTCATTTCTCTTCCGGGAATGGGTGAAAGCAGATGCTTGGGGCCAAATGGAAAGCTGAAATGTGTTGGTTGATGACCAAAAAAGCTTTCGATCCGCGGAAACTCCCCTTCCCCATCTACCAGTACATGCCGTGTGCGCCTCTGATCCCAGAGCATTTTATTTTCGAAGATCAGTTCCCAGGCTCTTTCACTCATAATGGTGTGAAGATTCACCTCAGCTGCACTGTATCCCGGCAGTTCGGCCCGGGCCCTGACTTCATTGATTCCTTTTACGATGTCGTGCTCCTGTACACTCACACCCAGCTGGTTCAGGGCCCAGTTTACTTCGGTCAACATCAGCAGAATATCTGCATAGCGGTAAAATGTCCAGTTCAGCCCGGATTGCCCCGTTTGCTTCACCGCTACCTCATCATAATACTTGTAGAGGTAGGATCGGGAAAAAGGGGCTGCAGGCGGCTCATTGGGATTGTATCTGGAGGAGATCGTATCGTAAGAGAAGAAGAATTGCCGCTCTTCGGCACGCTTGTCATCCGGATTGTACGATTCGATATACTCCACAGTCGGCATAAAAGAACCGTTCTCATCCCCGAACATGGAGATCTGGCTTATATATGGCAAGGATGTCGGTATAAGCCCGTTATTGTTGACCCCTGCCTGATACTGTGCCTGGAAGATCGCCTCACCGCGATTGTTCATCCCCGGATTACGCAGATCATCATACGTCCCCAGAGTGTACTGGCCGTAGAGTGCGTTCAGCTGCTGTTGTGCTCCCTGTAAAAATCGAATGGCACTTTGGGAATTAACAGGATAGGCATCCATTGACCACAGACCCGAGGAGGTCCAGTCTGCCGATGGGTTTGTTTCCACCTCCTGGTAGGGATAGCCGGCGACTGTCAGGTAGACGTCTGCCAGGATGGCCCGTGCAGTGTGCCGTGTTACCCGTCCGTTACTTGACTGTACATCCGCCAGGCCGCTTTCGTTGACGGCAAATTCCAGGTCAGGTATGATCACCTGGTCATAGATCTCTTTCAGGGAGGTCTTAGGGAGCTCTGCCTGCTCAATGTTATCGAGAAGCTCGGTCGTGAGAACGACATCCCCGAAATATCGCACAAGAGTGAAATAGAAGAAGGCCCGCAAGGTTCGTGCTTCCCCCAATGCCCGCTGAATAGCTGGCTGAGGGAGGTGGTCCGGGGCTTCCATCAGTTTCTGGATTGCAAAGTTAGCATCCCTGACTCCCTGATACCAATACTGCCACTGATTATTGAAATTGTTCAGGAGATCTCCGGTCACCTGATTGTTTTCATAACGCCATAGCTGCGGGTGAACAGCCTCCGAAGTGGCTTTCCCGGTTGGATACTCCAACGTTGCCGGCAGGATGTTGCCCCAGTCTCCGGCTCCGCTGGTCCAGTTTGTCAGAGACCGGTACGGGCCAGCTACTACAGCTTCAATATCAGAATCTGTAGTGATGTTGAAGTTGTCGGTGGTCATGCGATCCGTCGGCACTTCATTCAAAAAGCTGTCGCAACCGAACAGAAGCATCAGACATATCACCGTGGTGCTCCGCACAATAAAATTTAATTTCTCATTTCTCTTTTTCATGATCCTGTTCTTTTAAAAATTGATATCGATACCGACTGTATAGACGGAGGGTCTGGGATACTGATACTTATCCTGGTTCGGCGTCAGCGAATCCTGTTTATCCAGTGAGCTACCTTCCGGATCGTACCCTTCGGCTTTTGTGATCAAGAAGAAGTTGGATGCCTGAACATAGATCCTCAGACTGGACATCCCGATACTTGCAGATAAATCCGCAGGAAGGGTATACCCCAGAAGGGCATTCGAACCCCGGATAAAAGATGCATCCGACATAATGTGTGTATCGGCGTAAGAGAGATAGTAAGCACCGGCACTACCGGGACGGATCTGAGCAACCATGGAATTCTGATTGTCCGGCCTCCAGGCAGTCAGTGTCGAGTTGAGTCCGCCCGATACAAGCTGGCGGTCTTCGGCTGATTCCCTGACAAACCCTTTGTCTACCCCTTCTACAAAGCTGACATCCAGATAAGCATCAAAGTTCTTATATCGGAAGGTGTTTCGGACGTTCGCAATCAGGCGCGGCCATGCACGGCCCATGATCTGCCCGTCTGCGATCAGGTCAATCTGCCCGTCATTATCCTTATCTTCGTCTTTCAGCTCTCCCGGTTTGAGGCCGTATCTTGCTGCTTCGGTGGCTTCATGGGTACCCCAGGTCCCCAGCCGATTCAATCCCCAGAATGAGCCGATCGGCTCTCCTTCCATCAGAACTGAGGTCGCATTTCCAGCACCGGTCTGTACAAAGATCGGATCTCCTGTCGGGCCCAGCGTCAGGATCTTGTTACGGTTCGTGGAAGCGGTAATGCTGGTGGACCAGCTAAAATTGGTCCGCTGGACATTTTGCGAGTTCATGGTAAACTCAAAGCCCTGATTTTCAACGGAACCGTAGTTGCGGGTCACACTGCCGGTCGAGCTGGAGTGCGGCAGGGGGACGTTTAATAACATATCTGTGGTCTCTTTGCGGTAGTAGTCCACAATAAAGCTGAGTCGTTCCTGCAGGAATCCAAACTCCACTCCCACATCAAACTGGGAAGTTTCCTCCCATTTCAAATCGGGGTTACCTACGGATGTAGGATAAATTCCAGGCCTTAATCCATTGCCAAAAACAATATTGCTGGAGCTCAGAAAGCGCTGGGTCACATAACTCCCGATCTCCTGATTTCCGGTAATGCCATAGCTTGCACGGAGCTTCAGATAAGGCATAAAAGTGTAGAACGAGCTGGTCTGATAGAACTCTTCTGAAGAGGCGTTCCAGGCAACTCCGATGGATGGGAAGTATCCGTATTTCGTATTGGGACCAAATTTGGAGGATCCATCAACCCGGCCTGTCAGTGTCAGCAGATACCGTTCATCATAGTTGTAATTGATCCGAAGAAAATAGGAGTTCAGGTTGCTTTCGCCATCACTGCTTCCGACACCCGGACGGGGGGCAGCACCAGCTCCCATATTATGATATCCGAAGAAATCGGTAAAGAAGTGGGAGTTTTCGGCATTCAGGTTTTCCCAGGTTTGCCGCGACCAGGAGGCGCCCAGGACCGCATTCACATTATGCACATCCTCGAACGTGTTGACATAATTGATGTAGTTTTCATTTTGCCAGTAGAGGCGGTTTTGAGTGTTGATCCTGGCTCTTGCATAAGAGTCCCCCCTATCCAGCCGGCCTCTGTAATCGTTGTTCTTGGAGGCGTTGAAATCAAGTGAAAAGTTGGTATTGAAACTCAGATTGCTGGTGAGTTGCGCATCTAAAGCCACTGCACCGGTAACCTGATTCCTTGTGTTTAGTCCGAAAATATCATTTCTACGCCAGACAACATTATACCACTGTTCCCCGATCCCGTAATCTGCATTCGATCCCCAGCGCCCCGCAAAGTTCCCATAGGTATCGGGATCATTCGGGTAGCGTATCGGAAGAAAGGCCCACACTTCTGTAGCCGAACGGGTGATATCATTATCATGGGTACGTTCCCTGAGATTATAAGCTACATGGCTATTAAGTGACAACCAGTCAAATAGCTGAAAGTCTCCGGATAACCGGCCCATATAGCGCTTGAACCAGGAGTCCATCATCAGGCCATCCTCATCCGTCATCCCAAGAGACAGAGCGTACCTGGCGTTCTGGCTTCCCCCTGAGATGGTAAGATGGTGGTCGTTAGAGTAGGATGTACCGAAGATTTCGTCCTCCCATTTTGTTCTGAACCGGGGTGCATAGAAGTTGCCGTCTCTCCCTTCCAGGTCGAGTATGTAACTGCCTTGCGGTACCTGCTGAAAGAGGTGAGGAAATTCTGAAAAGGTTGAACCTTCGGCATAGGGAGCCCGGTAATCAAGGGAACGGTTGATGTTGCCATATTTATCTCCGTTAGCCATGGCCTGTACATAGACATACATGGTTTCATCGGCGTTCAGGCTGTGAACACTTCGGTTCATGGTATTCATAGAGAGGCTGCCCCGGTAGCTGATCTGAAGTTGATCAGACTGTCCGCGCCGGGTAGTGATAATTACCACCCCGTTTGCACCGCGGGCTCCATAGATCGCTGTTGCTGAAGCATCTTTAAGGATATCGATGGAGACAATATCATTAGGGTTTACTGACTCAAGCGCATTTTCAACGCCCGTAATTCCGTCCACCACATAGAGAGGCTCACTGCTGGTATTAATGGAGTTGGTACCCCGGATCCGGATGGTAGGGCGGCCACCCGGCTCACCGGTTCCCATCTGCACCACCTGTGCTCCGGCCACTGCCCCCTGGAGGGCCTGTCCCAGATTCACAGAGCGATTCATTGCGATCTGATCGGCACTGACTCTTGCAATAGATCCTGTCAATGTCTGAGCCCTCTGTTCCCCGTAGCCTACAACCACGAGTTCATCCGCCAAAATAGTTGAGATATTAAGGGACACATTGACCACCGTTCTACCGTCGACGGCCACCTGCTGGCTTTGATATCCGATATAGGTAAATTCAAGGATTACATCGAGCGAGGGAACATCCAGTGAGTATTCACCATCGATATTCGTAGCAGTACCGTGAGAAGTACCTTGCAGGATAATATTGACACCAGGAAGGGGAGCGTTGGTAGCGGCATCTGTAACTACACCGGTTACCGTAAAATCCTGAACCGTTGGAGAGCCGGGATCACCAGCCAGCGCAGGAACTGCATTTATAAGGAAGAGGAGAGATAAAAACATCCCCGTCATTCGGCCAGCCCTTATGGGAACCGGACATGTCGTATATCTGTTTTTCATAATGGTAAGAATTGAATATTACAGGTTTAATTTCCCTGTATCTCTCGATCCCTAAACTTCATTAAATAGAGGATACATGGCTATAATGTAACTAGCTGCAAGAATGTAAATCTTATTGTAAACGTTTACACATTACAGCCAGCTATTTATCATTTCTCTTAGACTTTATCAATTAGCAAGGCGTGATTTACATTTTTTAACAGCCTTGCGAGCGCTTCCGGCATAGGTCTTGAAAAATCAATCTTTCAGCCGTTTTCACTTCCCCAGCCAACTGTAAATAAGGGAGCGGCCCCCACTTTGGCCGCCCCTTTTTACCTCCTTTCGACATGAGCCCAGTCAAGGAGAAATCGACCGCTCCTATTCATCTGAGAGGCGAACAGCTTCATACCCACCATTCCGCCGCTCTCTGAAGTAAACGATCAAAAAGATGATACCGACAACGAATGTGAGAGGCACGATCCAGAGAAAGGACATTCTTCCCCCGTAATTGTCGGCAGGGCGAAGGACAGCTACAGCTTCTTCCCTCAATTGAGTCTCCTGATCCAGCCCGGTATCAATCAGTGCCCTTAACGCATTTCCTGTGAGACTACCTTCAAACTCTCCATTTGACCGGTAGTATTGCAATGCTGCCGTTGTATGATTCAACGCATTCTGAAGATCTTCACCGCGGTAGCCCAGCCCTGCCAACACCTCCGCCTCCCCTGCAGCCCTCTCCGCTGCCTCAATATATCCTGGAAACCGCTCCTCCACACTTTCAAGAATGGCGACAGTTTGTTCCGTATCCAGTGCACCGGGAAGGTAGCGGTCTGCGATTTCTCCCATGACCCCGTTCAGGGTACCTGAAGCGGCCTGACCGAATCCGATCATAAGCACAATACCCAGGGACCCGGCTTTGGGAAAACGCTCACTCATCAACCCCACCATATTGGGAAAATAGAAGGCTACACCAGCCGCAAAGATGGTGGCAGCAAGCAGGAGAGGAACCAGTCCCGACTCTATGAAACTGAACAACAGAAGCCCTGTCCCCGTTAAAAAAGAGGCTGCAACGAGCATTCCTGTAGGGGCCAGCCGCTTCACAAATGGTTCTGCAAACAGCCTCATCAACATCATCAGTCCGCTTATCCAGACCAGTACCAGAATCCCATGAACACCAGCCGCTTGAAGGACTTCCGGGATCCACCTCATTGGCCCAAGCTCAAAGGAGAGTGTCAACATCATCAGAAATGCAAGGCCCAGAACAAGTGGATTGGTAAACGTGTACTTAAAAAGTTCTCCCATCGGAATACCTGCTTCCGATGTCTCAGTCTTGGGAAATTTGGCAGGAAGCAGCACGAAACCGTAGATGAGAACCGGTATATAGATGATGGCAATCTGCCAGGTCCAGTGCCCTATTTGCAGTGTACCGACCTGACCAATCTGCACCATCAACCATCCGATTAACCCTCCGAGTACCATACCACCGGGGAAAAAAGCATGAAAATGATTGAGCTTTACGGTTCGATTCTCGGGGTAAAGAGCCGGAATCAACGGAT
>CALKWT010000215.1 GCA_938003885.1 uncultured Balneolaceae bacterium
TTTTTATATCCACTGATTCTCTGTTTGGTTTGCTGGACATTATGATTTCCAAAAATACCGCCAATCACCCGGTGTCCCAGGCCGGTAAGGTGAGAAACTCCTTTATGGGCTCCTGCCTGGTTATCGACATCTACGGAGGAGATGGTGGTGTATCGGGGATTGTGGCCTACAATCACCACCGACCTCTCTTTATGAGCAAAATGTTCTGCCGCAAGGTCTGTAACCTCTTCATTTAAGCAGATCAGCCCGTCGAGCTGATGTTCATTCAGCAGATGCCGCAGCAGATGATCATTCATCGTGGAGTCATAAAATGAGAGGCTTGCATAGTACCCCCGCCGGATGCACTCTTCAAATACCCCGAGATAGAGTTGCGACCAGTAGCCGTTATCCAGATTTTCATCTTTAAAACGGCTGCTCAATACACTAATCTGACGAGTATGCTGAGTCACCAGACTTCTGGCTATCGGATTGGGTGAGTAGTTATACTTCTCCACCACCTTCAGTACCCGTTCTCTCGCCTCTTCACTCACATTGGGATGGTTATTTAACACCCTCGATACTACGGAGCGTGAAACGAGTGCCAGTTTTGCAATTTTATCGATCGTTAACTTTTCCATGCTTTCCCCCGATTGCACGCTACAATAACGTTCTTCCTGTCATCCGCCAGATAAAATGAATCATCTACATATGATGAGACGTTCTGAATTCGCTCATTTGAATGATTTCACTTTGCAGGTAGAAATAAATTATCGCCTCGGGTGCATAAAACCCCTGATAGAAGACGGGGCTGCGGCCTGGTCTTCCTTACGCTTTGAAACAACCAAGACTCCTGCTCAATTTTGTATGGCCGGCTGGCGGATCGCAATGAGCCGGAATGTGGCTTAGCAAATCCACCTCTTCTTCCTATATCCGGGCCAATCCTGTTATTTTTTTGAATCAGCCAAAAATTTCTCCAGTCCGATATCGGTCAGCGGATGTTTCAGCAGTTGTTCAATCACCTTGAGCGGCATGGTTGCCACATCTGCACCTATACGAGCCGACTCATGAAAGTGCATCGGGTGCCGGATACTTGCAGCCAGTATTTCTGTTTTAATATCGTAATTGTCATAGATGAGACGGATATCAGCGATCAACTGCATTCCATCTGTTGAAATATCGTCCAGGCGTCCGATGAACGGCGAGATATAGGTAGCCCCTGCCTTGGCAGCGATGAGTGCCTGTGATGCATTAAAACAGAGTGTACAGTTGGTTTTGATACCTTCCGCACTCAGGGTTTTAATGGCTTTAATTCCATCTTTAATCAGTGGAACTTTCACCACCACATTATCTGCGATTTCGGCTATGGCCCGGCCTTCCTCTACGATTTCATCATAGGTAGTAGCCAGTACTTCTGCTGATACATCGCCTTCTACAATTTCACAAATGGTCCTGATGTGTTGTTCAAAATCAGTAACCCCTGCTTTTGCAATCAGGCTAGGATTGGTGGTTACACCATCCAGTACTCCGAGGTCCTTGGCTTCTTTAATTTCATTCAGATCTGCTGTGTCAATAAAAAATTTCATGCGAAATGACTTTGAGATTTAAGTATTTTCCTAATATAATGATAATGACATATCAGGAATGTTTTTGTTACGTTACCTCATCAGAAGACGTTGCAATCCTGGTGCTCTTGATAAATGCCGGGACGTTCCGGCTCGCTCAGGTTGCGGCCGTTCATATGATTGTTCTATTCAAGATACCGATATCCCGGCACTTTCGTGCAATGGAAACGATCGGTTATGTAAATTGGTTCAAGTTATTTTATTCCGCCAATTTGTATGCTATTATTAGATACTGATATTTTCAAATAATTAAACGGATTCAGATATGAGTAAATCAGGCAAAGGTTTTGCACTCGGACTATTAGCCGGAGCCGCTATCGGTTCTGCTGTTGCTCTCTTATATGCTCCCGATTCGGGTTCCAATCTGCGGGGCAAACTCTCCTACAGAGTAAGCGCCTACACAGATGAACTGAACAGATTAATCAGGCAGCTGAAAGCTGAAAAAGAGAAATTCACATCGGACGCCAAGCAAAAAAGTGACAACGTAGTGACCGATGCAAAAAAACGTGCGGACGATCTAATTAAAGAAGCGGAAAGTCTGTTAGCGAATATTGAAAAAAATAAGTCTCTTAATTAAAAGAGACTTATTCCGCCTGCATTAACAAAAGATATTGGAGCAGAAGATTACCAGTCTGCCGATAAGGGTTTAAAATGTACGATCAGTTCAGTGGCCATGGCAATGTGCACCCACACTATCCTCTTCTTAATGCTGCTCTTTCCAATAATCGTAATCATCCCAATCCAGCAACGCTGTTTCGAAATGCCCCTGGGTTACCCGTACGGTATCAGCCAGTTAAAGTTGTAACACATCCGATAATTTTTGAATTGACTGTTTGTGTTTCCGGGGGTCCATTTTTTTGATATTCATCTGTTTCCACTTCACTGCCGGTAATACATTCAATCGTGGTATGCTTGTTAAATTCCAATCCGGGGTTCCTTACTTAAGCGATAGTAAGAACCCTTTCTCTTTCAATCTAAGGCTATTAAGCAGTTGGTTTGGAAGTTCCTGTTGAATCCGAATCAACTCATTTAGGGTCACAGTTTCATTAGTCATGCCATCAAACTCTTCCTCAAAAAGATCTTTAATAGAAATGGTATTAGGATTCAGCAATTCATTCATTGGCCTGGAATGGCTTATGAGGTGTTACTGAAGAACCGGGAATTGCTTTTTCAATTCCTGTTTTCATTTCGACCAGACGACTACTGATCTCTTCTAAAGATTCTTTTCTACCCTTAATGTGGACATATGTCAGATGAATATCCACTGATAACCGGGGGAAATCCCACCAAAAGAAATTGATGGCCGTTCCGCCTTTTAGGGCAAAGCACTCCTCCTTCGCAACCAAAGGCTACATCCTTAGCAGTAAACGAACCTGTTTTTGAAAGACTGCTCTCATTCTTGTTCCCTCACCGGATCGGTTACAACAATGTTATATTTTTCGTTCAGTTTGCCCCCTTTTACTATCTCCCGCTTTCCACTACCAAGATCGATACCCGACTTATTGATTTACCTCAGCCACGCATGATTGTGAACTTCAGCCATATAGAGAAACAAGCGTTTTACTTTTACAGACCGGCAACCCCTGAAGAGTCTGTACAGCATACAATGCTCCCTGCCATTGGATAGAATCATTAGGCCGTTTATATACTCCATGATCTATCTGTTCCAGCCACCCGCTTTTTTGTAACTGTTCACCGACTGCCGGGACAGCCCCATACGATGTAGCCATTCCGTGGTAACATAAGTACTTGAAACATAAAGCACCTGGCAGGCAAAAAAAAAGCCCTGACTTGCATCAGGGCTTTTCCGTATTTACGTATCTCGTGTCTATTTGTCGTTTTCTTCAGATGAGTCACCCGCTCCAAGTGTTTCGAACACTTTTTCGATGTCCTCATCCTGCTCATCGTAATCAGCTTTCGATCCTACAATAAGCTCATCGTACTTCAACAGACCTGTTCCAGCAGGTACCTTATGACCCACAATCACATTCTCTTTCAATCCTCTGAGCATATCTTTCTTCGCTTCAATGGATGCCTGAGTCAGGACCTTGGTTGTTTCCTGGAATGAAGCAGCTGACAACCAGCTTTCAGTAGATAGCGAAGCTCGTGTAATACCCAGCAAGATCGGTTTTGAAATGGCCGGTTCTGCCTCACGGGTCTGCAGTTCTTCTTTCCCTTCTTTGATCAGCTCATTGTTGTAGTCACGCACTTCTCTTCTGTCGAGCAGTGCTCCCCGCTTCAGCTCACTTCCGCCGGGATTCGTTACTACAAACTTGCCAATCAGGCTGTCGTTAATGCTGTTCAGTTCAAACCGGTCAACCCTGTCGCCTTCCAGGAACATGGTATCGCCAGGATCGGTGACCTCCACCTTCTGCATCATGGTGCGAACAATTACTTCAATGTGCTTGTCATTGATTTTCACACCCTGCAGACGGTATACTTCCTGAATTTCATTCACCAGGTAGCTCTGTACAGCAAATGGGCCGAGGATGTTCAGGATCTCCTGTGCCGGTATGGTTCCGTCAGAGAGGGCTTGTCCTGCTTTCACAAAGTCATTTTCCTGTACAAGGATGTGCTTGGAAAGGGGGATCAGATACCGCTTCTCATCTGTGCCATCTTTACTTTCGACAATCACTTCCTGAGAACCGCGCTTTCTGGTCCCCATCTTAACGATACCGTCCAGTTCGGATACAGCAGCCGGATCACTTGGTGAACGTGCTTCAAAAAGCTCGGTCACTCTTGGAAGACCCGCGGTGATATCTTTCGACTTAGAGGCAGCTCTCGGTATCTTGGCCAATACTTGTCCTGCCTGAACCTTCTCACCATCCTCCACTACAATATGGGTTTCGACAGGCAGTGTATTCTCACGGACACGGTCGTCGTTCCCTTTAATTACCAGTGTTGGAACAAGTGAACGATCACGAGAGTCAATAATCACCTTCTCTCTGTGCCCTGTCTGTGCATCAGTATCAGCAGTATAGGTGACCTCTTCAATGATATCCTTGTATTCAATAGTACCATCCAGTTCACTGAAGATCAGTGCGTTATACGCATCCCACTTACACAGAGGCATGCCTTTCATCACTTTGTCACCTTCATCGACAAGCATTTCTGAACCGTAAGGCACGTTGTAGCTGTTCAGAACTTTTCCATCTTCGCCGATGATTTTCATTTCGCCGGCACGGCTTAATACGATATTGTGAATCTCTTCCCCGTCATCGTACTCCACAACACGAACATTTTCAAACTCAATTTTTCCATCAAATTTGGCTTTGTGCTGTGAATCGGACTCCAGACGTGATGAAGTACCTCCAACGTGGAACGTACGAAGTGTCAGCTGTGTACCTGGTTCACCAATCGATTGTGCAGCGATAACACCTACAGCTTCACCCACTTCCACAAGTGAATTCCGGCCCATGTCCCGTCCGTAGCACCTGGCACATACACCTCGCTCGGTTTCACAGGTCAGTACAGATCGGATTTCAACCTCTTCAATGGATGTTTCTGCAATTTTCTTCGCAATTTTTTCATCAATGAGCTGGTTTGCACTGCAGATATGCTCATCTGTAATCGGATCTTTGATCTCGTGCATCGATACACGGCCAATCACCCGGTTCTCCAGGCTGTCGATTATATCTTCATTATCCTTGAGTGCCTGCATCTTGATTCCCCTCAGGGTACCACAGTCATTCTCATTAATAATGATATCCTGGGAGACATCCACCAATCTACGGGTCAGATAACCCGCATCCGCCGTTTTAAGGGCGGTATCAGCAAGCCCCTTACGCGCACCGTGTGTAGAGATAAAGTATTCCAGAACAGTCAATCCCTCCCGGAAACTGGACAAAATCGGGTTTTCAATAACCTCGTTTCCTTGTTGAAGGGAGCTTTTCTGTGGTTTGGCCATCAATCCACGCATCCCGCCCAGCTGACGGATCTGCTCTTTAGAACCTCTTGCACCAGAATCTGCCATCATATAGATGGAGTTGAATCCGTCGTTATCTTCTGCCAAACTCTGGAACAGTGTTTCAGAAACCCGGTTCGTGGTGCTGGTCCATTTGTCAATCACCTGATTATACCGCTCGTTATCGGTGATGAAGCCCATTTCATAACGTTCCTCTATTTCAGAAACTTCGTTCTGGGCACTTTCTATCAATTTTCTCTTCATATCGGGGATGATGATATCCTCCAGAGAGAAGGAGAGGCCCCCAATGGTAGCCTGCTCAAAGCCTATCGCTTTCATTCTGTCGAGAAACTCGGCAGTTTTGCTGGTTCCGGTCTCGGTAAAGATATTACTGATCAGAGAACGGAGCTCTTTTTTGCCCAGGGTTTTGTTCACATACTCAATTTCATCAGGCAGGATCTTGTTAAATAGTACCCGCCCCGTGGTGGTTTTGATGATTTCATAACCCTGGATTTCACCATCTACCTTCTGAGGAATCCGCACGTTTATTTTGGCGTGAACATCGATCTTGCCCTGATCAAAGGCTACAACCACTTCGTCGGTATCGGCAAAGGTTTTCCCTTCTCCTTTTTTACCTGTACCCATTTTGGTCAGATAATAGATCCCCAATACCATATCCTGTGACGGAACGGCAATCGGCCCGCCGCTTGCAGGGCTGAGGATATTATGAGACCCGAGCATCAATACCGAAGCTTCCAGTACGGCATCGTGACTCAGTGGAAGGTGAACAGCCATCTGGTCGCCATCAAAGTCCGCGTTAAATGCGGTACAGGAGAGCGGGTGCAGACGAATCGCTTTGTCTTCAATCAGTACAGGCTGATAAGCCTGGATACCGAGTCTGTGAAGTGTAGGAGCACGGTTCAGCAGAACAGGGTGTCCGTCAATCACATTTTCCATTTCTTCCCAGAAAACCTCGTCTCTTCGGTCAACTACTTTCTTTGCGCTTTTAACAGTCTTGACATATCCACGCTCGATCAATCTTCGGATGACAAACGGCTTAAAGAGTTCAATCGCCATCTCCTTCGGAAGTCCGCACTCATGCATTTTAAGTTCAGGACCCACAACAATGACCGAACGACCAGAGTAGTCGACCCGCTTACCGAGCAGGTTCTGCCGGAATCTACCGCTCTTCCCTTTCAGCATATCACTGAGGGATTTCAGAGGACGGTTGTTATTCCTTACTGCATTTGATTTTCGGGAGTTGTCATAGAGAGAGTCTACTGCTTCCTGAAGCATCCGCTTCTCATTTCGGAGAATGACATCCGGTGCTTTAATATCGATCAATCTCTTCAGGCGGTTATTTCTGATAATAACCCTTCTGTAGAGGTCGTTCAGATCGGAGGTTGCAAACCTTCCTCCCTCAAGAGGAACAAGCGGTCGCAACTCTGGCGGAATAACCGGAATGACACTCTGTACCATCCACTCAGGATTGTTCTGAGTATGCTGATTGGCTGCACGGAAGGATTCAATAACCTGAAGTCTTTTCAGCTTTTTCTTCTTCCGCATCTGTGAGGTTTCATTTTTTACCTCTTCGCGAAGTGTATAGGCCAATCCGTCCAGGTCCATGTCTGTGAGAAGATCCTGGATCGCTTCGGCACCATCTTTCACGATAAATTTATCTTCATCATCATCCTCCAGATCGTACTGATCTTCAGGAAGCTGATCCAGTATATCAAATTTCTCCTCTTCTGATATCAGATCTCCGCGCTTATAACCCAGATCCCGGGCAAGTCCCGGATTGATCACTACAAACGTTTCGTAGTAAACAATTCTCTCCAGATTCTTTGAAGAGTATCCCAGCAGATAAGCAATCTTGCCTGGCAGGGATTTAAAGTACCAGATGTGGACAATAGGCACCGTCAATGTGATGTGACCCATCCGCTCTCTTCGCACGGCTTTGCGTGTAACCTCAACGCCGCAGCGATCGCAGATAATGCCTTTATACCTGATTCTTTTGTATTTGCCACAGTGGCATTCGTAATCCTTTACCGGACCGAAGATTTTTTCGCAGAAAAGACCTTCCATCTCCGGCTTAAAGGTTCTATAATTAATAGTTTCCGGTGTTAGAACTTCACCATGTGACCGGGACAGAATCGTCTCGGCTGACGCCAGCGATATCCCGATATTAGAAAAGTCTTTGGTAACAGTTAATGTGTTAGTGGTCGGCAAGGAAGACCTCCGTTTTTAGATTTTTTAACTTAACAAACGTTAGTCAATATGGATTTCGAGACCGAGACCCATTAATTCACGTAATAATACTTTGAACGACTCCGGCACATCGCCTTCGGGCAGATTATCTCCCTTCACAATGGCTTCGTAAACTTTCGAGCGTCCTTTTACATCATCACTTTTTACAGTGAGCATCTCCTTCAAAATGTTGGCAGCGCCATAGGCATAGAGAGCCCATACCTCCATCTCTCCCAATCTCTGGCCACCAAATTGCGCTTTACCGCCCAGTGGTTGCTGAGTAATAAGAGAGTAAGGACCAATGGAACGGGCGTGCATTTTGTCTTCAACAAGGTGGTTCAGTTTCAACATATACATGTATCCGATCGTTGTCTTCTGATCCATCTTCTTGCCAGTATGCCCATCATACAAGTGAACCCGTCCATCTTCCGGTAATCCGGCTTTTCTGAGTTCTTCCTGTACTTGTTCGTAGGTGGCACCATCAAATACGGGAGATGCATACTTTACACCGAGCTTCATTCCAGCCCAACCCAGAATGGTTTCATAGATCTGTCCCAGGTTCATCCTTGAGGGTACCCCCAGCGGGTTCAGGATAATATCTACCGGAGTACCGTCTGCCATGTAGGGCATATCTTCGACAGGAACGACTTTCGCAATCACACCTTTGTTTCCGTGACGGCCGGCCATCTTGTCTCCTACCTGAATCTTCCGCTTCTTAGCTACATAGATTTTGGCCTTCTGGATAATTCCCGGAGGCAGTTCATCTCCTACCTGAATCTGGTATTTCCGCCGCTTGGCTTCTGTATCAATTTCACGTCTTAATTCCCGGTAGTTCTTAAACAGGAGCCGGACATGTTTGACAAGCTCCTCATCCGTAGCCCAGTCAATATTTTCATTGATATTGACAGGATCCAGCTCTTCAAAGACAGACTTTTTGTACTTCTCGCCTTTGGGAATAAGCTCTACCTCATTGTAGTTATACACGCCGGGTGAGGTCTTATCACGCAGCAGGCTGTACATCTTGTCTGCCCACTGGGAGTTCAGCTCAGCCAGCTTCTGGGCATGCCTTTCATTTTCTGCTTCCACCAGAGCCTTCTCTTCTTTTCGTGAGATCTGCTCATCCCGTTTCCGGCTGAAGAGTTTCGTGTTGATGACAACACCAGATACTCCCGGAGGTGTTTTCAGAGATGCATCCTTGACATCACCAGCTTTGTCTCCAAAAATTGCACGGAGCAGTTTCTCTTCAGGAGTTGGATCTGTCTCCCCTTTTGGTGTAATCTTTCCTACCAGGATGTCGCCATGATTTACTTTGGCACCTACACGTACAATACCTCTTTCATCGAGATTACGGGTGGCCTCTTCACTCACATTGGGGATCTCTCTGGTGAGCTCTTCCTCACCTCGCTTTGTATCCCGGACTTGCTGTTCAAATTCCGTGATGTGGATCGATGTGTAGACATCCTCCTGTACAACCTTTTCACTGATGACAATCGCGTCCTCAAAGTTATATCCTCTCCAAGGCATGAAAGCCACGAGCATATTTCGGCCAAGTGCCAGTTCACCATTCTCAGTTGAACATCCGTCTGCAATCGGCTGACCCTCTACAACCTTGTCGCCAACGCTTACAATAGGACGCTGGTTAATGGTTGTATCCTGGTTACTTCTTTCAAATTTCTGAAGCGTATAGGATTTAATACCATCATCAAAATAGCAGTGTTTTTCGAGATCGTTCCGGTTGTACTTAATACGGATCTCTTTACCGCTTACATAGACAACTTCACCATCTCCTTCTGCGCAGATGATCGCTCGTGAATCTCTGGCAGCGCGATGTTCCAGGCCGGTGCCTACCACAGGCGATTCGGGCCGCAGGAGCGGAACGGCCTGACGCTGCATGTTAGAACCCATCAGAGCCCTGTTTGCATCATCGTGCTCAATAAACGGAATCAGTGCAGCGGCAAGCGATGTAATCTGGTTGGCAGATACATCCATATACCCGATCTGTTCAGGCTTGGCCAACTGATAGTTTCCGTCACGATAGCGTGAGAATACACTTTCACTATCAAAATTACCGGACTCATCTATGGGCGCATTCGCTTGCGCGATAATGGTTTCATCTTCCTGCTCGGCAGAGAGAAACTCAATCTTATCTGTGACCTTTCCATTCTCTACGATTCGATAAGGCGTTTCAATAAAGCCAAAATCGTTTACTTTGGCATGTATACAGAGAGAAGTGATCAAACCGATATTCGGTCCTTCAGGAGTTTCAATCGGGCAGAGTCTTCCATAGTGCGTATAGTGCACGTCTCGAACCTCGAATCCTGCCCGTTCCCGTGTCAAACCACCCGGACCCAGTGCAGACATCCGGCGTTTGTGGGTAATCTCGGCAGCAGGGTTCGTCTGGTCCATAAACTGCGACAGCTGGTTCGTGCCAAAGAAGCTGTTGATTACGCTGGAAATGGTTCTCGCATTTACCAGATCTTGCGGAGTCAGCTGTTCAGCATCTCTGGAGTTCATTCTCTCGCGGATGGTTCTTGCCATCCTGGCCAGGCCAATTGCAAATTGCTGGCCAAGCTGTTCACCTACTATTCTTACACGTCTGTTACTCAGGTGATCAATATCGTCTACCTGAGATTTCATCTCTTTCAGACGAATGACCTCTTTGACAATGGCAACAATGTCTTCCTTGGTCAGGTACTGAATATCGGGGTCAACATCCACCTTCAGCCGCTTATTAAGTCTGTACCGGCCTACTTCTCCAAGATCATATTTTTTATCATTGAAGAAGAGTCTTTCCAGAACCTGTCGGGCAGTCTCCGGGTCTGGCATCTCTCCGGTTCGGATCTGCTGATAGATCTCGCCCAGTGCCGTTGTACTGTCGTGAGACGGATCCTTTCGCAGGGTATTCATAATAACAGAGCGGTCAGATTCTTCTGATCCAATCTTCTGTATGTGAACTTTTTTCACTCCCGCTTCTTTCAGAATTCCGAAATCATCTTCCGTAAGTTCATGATCTCTCTCCAGAAGTACTTTTCGGCTTTGAGCCTCTGTGATCTCTCCGGTATTATCGTCGACAACCTCTTCTACAACTTCAACTGCAATATCCGTTGCCAGTCGCTTGCCGACCAATTTGTCATTAAATGTTTTTTTACCGCCTACAGTGATCTCTTCTGACAAGTCAAACAGTGTGAGCAGATCATAATCTGTTGAATATCCCAATGCACGCAGAAGCGTGGTGGCCGGTATTTTCTTCTTTCTGTCGATGTAGGCCCAGAGCACGTCCCGAATATCATTTGTGAATTCAATCCATGATCCTTTAAATGGAATGACCCGGGCGGAGTATAATTGTGTACCATTCGGATGCACAGACTGACCAAAAAAGACTCCCGGTGATCGGTGCAACTGACTTACAATTACCCTTTCGGCACCATTGATTATAAATGTTCCTCTTTCGGTCATCCAAGGCAGATCTCCCAAAAAGACTTCCTGTTCAATCGTCTCAGAAGCCTCATCATTGCTGTCTGCGGACGATAACCTCAGACGGGCCTTTAGTGGGACTGCATAAGTGAGCCCTCTCTCCTGGCACTCACTAATATTATATTTTGGAGTATCTACGGTATAATACAGGAACTCCAGTATATGTGTCTCACGAGTGTCCTGAATAGGGAAATTTTCATTGAAGATTCTCTGTAAACCCTTGTTTGCTCTGTCTGTGGGAGCAACGTTAAGTTGCGCAAAATCATTAAACGACTCGAGCTGTATGTCTAAAAAATCCGGGTAATCAATTACATTTTTAATTCTGCCGAATGACAGGCGGTTGGTAAACGGGATTTTCTCCATAGTAGTACTCAAAAGGAAGTTCTCCTTTAGGTTAAAAAAAATGCGGATACTTAAAGTTTACAACAGGTACTTATATATAAGTAACCACTTTTAAATAAGATGCCAATAGCCGGCACCTTTTCAGGCGACGGCTATGACAATAAACTAAATAAATCTGAACTTATTTCAGTTCAACTTCAGCACCAGCTTCTTCAAGCTTGGATTTCAGCTCCTCAGCTTCTTCTTTTGCGACAGCCTCTTTAACGGTGTTTGGTGCACCATCTACAAGCTCTTTCGCTTCTTTCAGTCCAAGGCCGGTGATTGCTCTCACCTCTTTAATTACAGCAATCTTTTTGGCGCCTGCTGATTTGAGCACAACATCAAATTCTGTCTGCTCATCTCCACCAGCATCATCTCCGCCAGCTGCCGGTCCGGCTACTGCTACAGCAGCAGCGGCTGGTTTAATGCCATATTCTTCTTCCAGAACTTTTGCAAGTTCATTCGCTTCTTTAATGGTCAAGTTGACTAGTTGTTCTGCGAGTTCTTTTACGTCAGCCATTTTATATATCTCCGTTGGTCGGTTTATTTAAAAAAATTTAATGTGTTTAGTTTTCGCCTTTTTCGGCAATTGTTTGAATAGCACCGGCAATGTTTCCACCTTGTGCCTGCAGGCCACTGACAACGTTTGTAATCGGAGAGAGGAGAAGACCGAGAATATCCCCGATAACCTCATCTTTCGATTTCATTGCAGCCAGCACATCAAGCTGCGATTCGTTGTAATATTCACCGTCAATTACTGCAGCCTTGAATTGAGGTTTTTTATGCTGCTTGATGTAATCTTTCAGTACTTTGGCCGGTGCAGAGAGTTCATCACCTACGAATGCGAATCCATTTTGCTCCACGAGGAACGGATAGAGATCTTCATATCCACCAACTTCTTCCATCGCTCGTTTTACAAGTGTGTTCTTGTAGACTTTAAACTCCACTTTACCCTCTCTGAACTTGCTCCGCAACTCACCCATATCTGCAACAGACATTTTGGTATAGTTGGTAACATACACAGCGTTTGAATTGTTCAGATGAGCGGTAATTTCCTCTACAATTGCCTTTTTTTCTGTTAATTTCGGCATTGTTTTTACCTATTAATTTCTAAATTGAATTGATGGATGAACGGCTTAAAGGAATGCTAGGACCCATTGTAGTGCTCAGGTAAGCACTTCGGATGTAGATTCCTTTGGCAGATGCAGGCCTCATTCTGATAATGGTCTGTAAAAATGCGATCAAATTCTCGCGTATTACATTTGCCTCAAAACTAACCTTGCCGATCGATGTGTGAAGAATTCCTGCTTTATCAACACGGAAGTCAATCTTACCGGTTTTGAACTCCTTGACTGCATCGGCAACATCCATGGTCACTGTACCGCTTTTAGGGTTAGGCATCAGTCCTCTCGGGCCCAACTGCCGCCCAAGCCTTCCAATCTTACCCATCACATCCGGTGTAGCAATAATGACATCAATATCTGCCCAACCTTCTTCAATTTTAGCAATATAGTCATCCAGGCCTACATGATCGGCTCCAGCTTCCTTTGCCTCTTCTTGCTTGGCTTCGTTCACCAATGCAAGTACACGAACAGATTTACCTGTACCGTGAGGAAGTGAAACGGTGCCGCGAACCATTTGATCTGCATGACGCGGGTCAACACCTAATCTAAGATCAAGATCTACAGATTCATCAAAGGAAGCCGTTGCGGTTTGTTTAATCAAATCACACGCTTCTTCAATGGTATATTCCGTATCACGGTCGATAAGTTCGACGACCTGTTGATATTTTTTACCTCTTTTTGCCATTTTCAAATCCTCTTATTTATCTCGGATTACTCTCAAACCCATACTTCGGGCTGTTCCGGCAATCATTTCCGCTGCCTGTTCTACATCATAGGCATTTAGGTCTTCCAGCTTCTGTCCTGCGATTTCCAGGCATTGTGCCCAGGTGACTTTCCCTACTTTCGCACGGTTAGGCTCACCCGATCCGGATTTCACTTTTGCGGCCTGTTTGAGTAGAACAGCTGCAGGCGGAGTCTTTGTTTTAAATGAGAAAGACTTGTCGCCATAAACCGTAATCTCAACGGGTATGATTGTCCCAGCCTTATCCTGGGTTTGCGCATTAAATGCTTTACAAAACTCCATAATGTTGATACCGGCCTGGCCTAAAGCGGGGCCCACCGGAGGAGCAGGGTTTGCCTGTCCGCCAACGATCTGAAGTTTAAGCACTCGATCTACTTTTTTTGCCATATAGAATCCATTAGCGATTCATTTTTCTGTTTGCTGCGTAATAGCTCACGTTAAAGTTCTTAGGTGGTTGATTCGACCTGATTCAAATCGACTTCAACCGGGGTCTTTCTTCCGAAAATACTGACCAGTACCCGAAGCTTTAATTTTTCGGGAAGCACCTCTTCTACAGTTCCATCAAACTCTTTAAAAGGACCACTGGTAACTTTTACAAGGTCCCCTTCTTTATAAGGTATATCTACCACACCCCCTTTCTCTGCCAGCTCCTGATTGTCATGAACGCGGCCCAATATTCTATCCGCTTCGCGCTTGGTAATAGGGGTAGGGACGGTATCACTTCTGCCCCCTTTTAGAAACCCGATAGATGAAGGTGCAGATTGAATCAAATTATTTACTTCTTCATCATACCTGGCGTATACAAGCATATATCCCGGAAAAAAGTTTTTTTCTCTTGTTCTTTTTTTTCCGGCTCTGATTTCAACAACGGTTTCGGTAGGGATCAGTACTTCTTTAATTTTATATTCGAGTCCCCGTTCTTCAATCTCTCTTGTAAGGTACTCTTTTACTTTTCTCTCATGGCCGGAAAAACACCGGACAACATACCATTCAAAACCGTTATTTTCAGATCCCATTTCTTCACTCATCTATAGATAGCCTCCAATATGGTACTGTAAACCTGATCTACTCCGAAAATAAATAAAGAGATGATGATTGTAAAAACCACCACAATAATTGTGTTATCAATCAATTCCTGCTGAGTTGGCCAGGAGACTTTTGCCATCTCTTTTCTTACATCTTCAAAAAACTCTTTAATTTTTTTCATAAAACTTAATGCATTGGACCTGAATCAGAAAATGCACGGGTGGAGAGACTCGAACTCCCGACACCTGGTTTTGGAGACCAGTGCTCTACCAACTGAGCTACACCCGTATAGAATGAAAACAAGACAGGAGACAACTATCTGTCTCCTGCCTGTAATTTCGATTCATTGTATGATTGAGAGGCCAGGTCTTACTCTATAATTTTAGATACGACGCCTGCACCTACGGTCCGGCCACCTTCAC
>CALKWT010000216.1 GCA_938003885.1 uncultured Balneolaceae bacterium
CAACAATTACCTGCTCCGGATAGGCTACCTGCAGGGCCCAGCGCGCCACATCCAGTTCATGGGTGGCATTGTTGCCGGTTTCGGCCGTGCCCCATTTCCAACCGTACCAGTGCCAGTTGTAGTTCCAGGTGTCGTGGCGATAGTCTTCTCTGGGGGCCGGTCCCTGAAAAAGCTCCCAGTTCAAGTCCGCCGGGGGTTCCTGCCGGACCGGGACGGGCACCCGGCCGCGGGCATTGCTGTAGAACGCTACAGCTTTATAGGGCCGGCCGATCACTCCTTCATGAATTTCACTGATGATCTCAATGGTGTGCGGGGCCGATCGCTGCTGGTTGCCCATCTGCACCACCTTCCCATACTTCTGCTGGGCCCGGACCAGCAACTCACTCTCGGCCATGTTGTGGCTGCAGGGTTTTTCTACATACACATGTTTGCCTGCCGCCAGAGCCATCAGCGATCCCGGTGCATGCCAGTGGTCCGGAGTAGCATTAAAAATGGCATCTACATCGGCATCCTCCAGTACAGTCCTGAGATCTTCGGTTTGGCGCGGACTATAGTCGATTCTGTCCTGAAGGTCCTTTGCCACCTTCTCGCGCTGACTTTTCTTGACATCACACACCCAGGACAGTTCCGTATTGAAGGGATCCGACAGGCTCTCGTAGAAGGCACCTACCCGGCGGCCGCATCCCACAAAAGCTACCCGGATCCGGGCGTTTGCTCCCACTATTCTGCCGTAGTTTTTGGCTGAAAATCCCAAGGCCAGTCCCCCCGCACCCAGAACGGTTTTTTTGATAAAACTTTTTCGTGATTCCATAGATAATTGTACTGTTAAGGATTCTGATTTATGAGAGTTATAATTCTCTTATTTTAATGCTGCGGAAGCTGACCTCATCGCCATGATCCTGCAGCAAAATGTGGCCCTGCGGCCAGCGCCCGAAATTTTCCCATCTGCGGTATTTGCTATACGCCACCAGGGCAACAAACATCTGGGAGAACCGGTCATATTCCACCACCTTGTGGTTGTTCAGCCAGTGCTCGATCTGCCCTCCGCGTGAGACAATCCGGGCCTTGTTCCACTTATTTATTCCGTTAAAAGGCTTTGGCCGGTCCGGGAGGGAAAGATTCTCCGCTGTAATCAAATCGTAGAGCGAGCCGAGGGTGCGGTTGCCTGCAACCCCCTGTTTGGCATCGGGATGATGCCGATCGTCCAAAATCTGAAATTCAGCTCCAATAGCCGATCCGGCTCCTTTATTCAGATCAGGATCAACGAAGTATTTAATAC
The DNA here is from genome assembly GCA_938003885.1 of uncultured Balneolaceae bacterium. GTDB lineage: Bacteria > Bacteroidota > Rhodothermia > Balneolales > Balneolaceae > Rhodohalobacter. The sequence goes on from CALKWT010000216.1 coordinate 1,280, forward strand.
CGCTGTTGGCGCCTTCCGTAATCCTGAATTCCAGCTCCAGCTCAAAGTCGCTGTATAGATCTACTGTGATGATGTCGCCCGGTCCGGTAGCTTCTCCCCCGTCGGTGGCCTGCACGGTTAGCACCCCGTCGTCGATCGTCCACCCACTTTTGGGGAAGTGGTCCAGTTTGGCGCCCCGCCATCCATCGGTAGTCTGTCCGTCCCACAACAGCCTCCATCCTTTACGCTTTTCCCAATCGGTCAGTTGGTTCTTCAGGTAGCTGATCTGCCGCAACTGCGGGTCCGGCAAGCGGCGGTGCCGGGCCAGGTCCTCCGTGAGAATCCGTACGTTGCGCCAGCGGATTTGAGCGCCCGCCAAGGCCTCATCGCCGATCGAGTGCACCTGCAGCCCGATAAAGCCCTCGGCGGTCATATCATCAACCAGCCGCGCGCACTGCACGCCGTTGACCCAGGTATGGATGGTGTTGCCGATCGCCTCCACCCGGAACCGGTTCCATTTTCCAAGCTGAAAGGCCGCTCCCGCCTGCGGGTTGGCGGTCAGCGGGTAGAGCCACCCGCGGCGGGCTTCATCGTAAATACCCCCGCTCCAGGCGCGGCTGGAGGGGTCGATCTCCACCTGGTAGCCGTGCACCCGGCCGTCGCGGTAGCCGGGGTCGCTGTGGCTGCGAATTTGTACCCCGGAGTTCATCTGGTTGTCCAGATAGACCTCGTATTCGAGGATGAAGTCGCCATACACCTGCTCGGTGACCAGAAAGGAGTTGGGCGTGTTCGGGACCGCCTCCCCGACGATGGCTCCGTCTTCCACATAGTAGCGGGCCTCCCCGCCCAGCTGGGTCCAGCCGTCAAGATTTTCGCCGTTGAAGAGTTGCTGCCAACTATTCTGGGCAAAAATCGTAGAGGGAATAAATAATAAGAGGCCACTAAGGATAAGACTTATAAATTGTATACTTGGAAATATATTGTCATTAATCATTAATTACTTCGTAAGAATTTTGAATAGAGTTGCTTTCGATAAACTTAACAGCATGAGCCGTAACAAACAGTCGCTTTGAAATGAGGATTACTCCTCTGCTATTTCTGTTAATGGAGGTACATTATTCTCATATCCTGCATATCCCTTATTCTGATTAATTCTGCCCCTTGTGTTAGAACTTATTGCATCAGCAGGTACAGGCCATAACACATGATAGGGACTCATGGTATACGCATCACCATGGCGGGTAGTAACTCCCTGATTATAGAATTCTGTCTTTTCCATGATTCTATCGTAATAGAAGTTATCTTCTGAAAAAGTATTCATGTTGTAACTTTTCCCGTTATATGCAGTCTTTCCCGTTTTTGCAAAAAGAAATGCTATTCGGGTAAGTTCAGTATTGCGCGGCTCTTCATAATAAAGCTCTCGGGCACGCTCATCTAAAATAGTTCCTATGTTGATATCTCCCGCCGTATATGAAGCAGCTCCGGCACGGTGTCTTACTGCATTAATGTCTTTTGCTGCATTGGCCAGGTCATTGCTCCAATAATAAGCCTCTGCTCTTAACAAATATGTTTCAGCCAGGCGAAAAACATACCAGTCACTGTGTCCTCCTCTGGGTTGAGTACGTTGTGGATCGGGAACAAACAGTTTATAATGAGGCCAGTCAAACCAACTCCGAATACTATCCGACACAAGAACTACTCCATCATTGTTTCTAAACTGGAGAGGCTGGCCATAGTAAGGGTCAGAATCTTTTATTGTCGGATTATTATAGACCAGATCTTCCATTCTCATCCAGTTTCCCGGGGCATGTCGGAGATCATTGGGATCATCCCAAATCATGTGGGTGGAGTACCAAGTACCTCGAAGACGGCCAATACCTCTTCCATACTTGTTAACTAAATCAATCTCTATACCCGGCTGATCGCTTGTGCCTCGATTTCCTGTAGGTGTATTAATTGAAGTACTCCAAAAGGGGACTCCCTGACGCATCGACTGCATTCCTCCTGAATTTCCCTCGGTATCGATACGATCCATTACCAGTAATATAGTTTCTGTATTAGCTGCAATAGACTTGTTTTCCGGACGGTGAAGATCCCAGATCACATCACGTTCAGGATCATCTGCCTCTGAACCAAAGCGTTCCGTCATTAAGGCATACATACCGCCATCTATCAACCTGCTTGCCG
>CALKWT010000217.1 GCA_938003885.1 uncultured Balneolaceae bacterium
TCCGGCAATTGGAAAGAATTTATGATGAGGAGCACGCCTTTGAAAATCCGGAGATGGCGTCCGTCAGACTCACCGTCTATACCGAACAGATTGCACGGGATGATGTGATGGAGGCGATCGCAGCAGCTCTGGATTTCAGCTACACCCGGGATGGGGAGCGCGTGGTTTGGCGGGCTGGCGGAAATGAAGATTAGAGTGTCAAAGAAAGATAATGTCAGATGGGCAATCCATTCTGTGAATAGGATTACACGAATACCTGAACCCTTAACCGAACACAATGTCGTTATGCGAAAAACCATTACTACACTGAGCTTTTTATGGATGGCAGTCAGTTTTCTGATTCCGGGGTTAGCTCCTGTTGTCGCTGCACAGTCGATCCAGCAGGCGGATCCTCCGGCTCTTACCTATTTCAAGGAGCAGGAGATTCTGAAAAGTTCAAACCCGACAATCAGCGTAAAGTTTGAACAGGTCCTTCTAGAGGATGCACTTTCAGAAATCGCCAAAAAAGCCAGGGCAGGTATCTATTTTGATTCAGACCTGACTCCGGAAGTAGAAATTACATCTGAATTTAAGGATACGCGGCTGAGTGATATCCTTCATGAGGTATTGAAAGAGACCAATCTTGAAATTCATACCATTGGGCGTAACATCTTTTTGAAGCGGAGGGTTACCGATACTCATCCGCTTTTGAGAAATAGTGAATACCTCGCAGGTTCAGAGCTGCAGTACACCCTTAACGGGGCTGTTACCGATTCACATACAGGCGAAGCGCTTCCTGGTGTGTCTGTCGTGGTACAAGGCACAAGCCGCGGCACCGCCACCAGCCTTGAGGGTACATTCAGCCTGGTGGTGGAGGAGGGTGAAGTGCTGGTTTTCTCCTATATCGGTTATCAAAGCCTTGAGATTGCCGTAGAGGGGCAGGAGACGATCCACATTGAGATGACCCAGCAGGTAGTGGCGGGAGATGAACTGGTGGTGGTAGGCTACGGTACGCAACGTGCCGAAAACCTTACCGGATCTGTCTCTTCGGTCTCCACACAGGACATCGCAGGCTTGCCTGTTCCCACAGTAACTCATGCTTTGCAGGGCCTGGCCCCCGGCCTGCAGCTTCTGGACGGGGGGGACCGCCCCGGAAGGAACAACCTGGATCTGCTGATCCGGGGCCAGGGTACGCTGGGCCGTGGAAGTAATACGGGAGATCGTGGTGCCTCCAGGCCCCTCATTCTGATCGATGGGATTGAAGGAGACCTTGCCACCATGGATATGGATGATGTGGAGAACATCTCGATTCTGAAGGATGCGGCATCGGCGGCCATTTATGGTTCTAGAGCTGCAAACGGGGTGATTCTGGTAACAACGAAACGGGGACTGGCGAGTGATCGCCCGCAGATCTCTTACAGCGGTTACACAGGGATTCAAAGCATCACAGCATGGCCGGAACGAGTCGATACAGAAACGCATATGAATCTTGCAAACCTGGCTCGATCCAACTATCTGCAGTGGTGTCTTGATGGGCGCGATCCAAATGCAGCTACACAGCAGGATTGTTACGATAACCCGAACTATGCCCCCCGTTATTCAGAGGAATATATCCGAAATACCGTGGCGGGTACAGATCCGGATGCCTACCCTGATAATGAGTGGGTGGATGAGATGTTCAGTTCCCAGCCCATACAAGAGCATACACTGCGGGTTACCGGTGGAAGTGCCTCCGCACGGTACGCTCTTTCCCTGAACTACATGGAGGAAAACGGCCTGATGCCAAATACCGGAGCCGACCGGTATGGCCTCCGGTTAAATACTGATTTTCAACCGAGTGACAGGTTAAGTGCAGGGCTGGATGTGTCCGGAAGCCGAAGGTGGGATATCATACCCGCCAGAAACTGGGAAGCAACCTTTTTCCTCGTTCACGATACACCACCCACCCACAGAACCCGGTACTCTGACGGGACCTATGGGTTGAACCTGTTTGGCCACAGCCCCCTGGCGTATGCAGAAGTAAGCGGAGATGAACAACGCACCTTTCTTCAGGGAAGCGTCAGAGGACGGTTAAACTATGAGCTGATACCAGACTGGGTCAACGTTCAGGCCAGAGTAGCCGTGGACTATAACAATATGGATTGGGACCGGTTTATGACAGATCCTAACTATATTGACGAATATCCTGCAGAAGGAACCTACTGGGGGCCAAATTTTGGCGAGAAAAGAAGCAACCATAATGTAAACACCACCCTGCAGGGAATTGTAAATTTCAGCCAGAACTTCGGAGGGCAGCACGATATCTCCGGCCTGGTCGGGTATGAGCAGATTAACAACGACTTTGAAGAGTTCCGGGCGTGGAGAGATCAATATTATAGTAATGAGTTGCGTCCGCTTGATTTAGGGAATACCGCAAATGACGGCACCCGGGGCTACGGAAACGAGTGGGCATTGCGCTCCTTTTTTGGAAGATTGAACTATGCACTGCTGGATCGCTACCTGCTGGAGGTTAACGCGAGATATGATGGATCGAGCCGGTTTGCAGAAGGAAACCGTTATGGCTTTTTCCCATCCTTTTCTTTGGGATGGAGAATGTCTGAAGAGAACTTTTTTGATGTAGACTGGGTCAGCGAGCTGAAATTCAGAGGGTCCTGGGGCCAGCTTGGAAATCAGTCTGTAGGCCTCTACTCGTACTACTCCTCTATCGATCTGGGCATCCCCTATTACCTGGGCAACAGCGGCGGAACACAGTCGGTTGGCGGCGCGGCAACCTCCCTTGTGAATGAAGAGGTGTCGTGGGAAACCACAACCGTGATCAATGCCGGATTTGATGCAACGTTCCTGGAAGGCAGGCTCGATATTATCGGAGATATCTATTCCAGAAGAACTGAGGATATTCTACTGAACTTACCGATTCCGGCCATGGTAGGACGGGGGGCTCCGGCACAAAACGCTGGCGTTGTTGAAAACAAAGGGTGGGAGCTGAGCGTCAGATGGATGGATATTGTTGGAGATTTTAATTACGGAATCAATGTGAATCTCTCCGATAACAGAAACGAAGTGGTGGATCTGCACGGTACAGGGCCCTACATCATGGAGGAAAGAGTGGTCCAGGTGGGATCCCCGATCAACTCCTGGTACGGCTGGGAAACTGAAGGCCTGTTTAGTTCCTACGAGCAGATCGACTCACATGCCCAACCGGCCGGACAGGAGACGCATCTGGGGGATATCATCTTCAAGGATCAAAATGGAGATGGTGTGATCAATGATGAAGATCGTGTTGTAATCGGAGATCCGAACCCACGATATATCTTTGGAGTGAACCTGAATTTCGGCTGGAAAAACTTTGATGCCAGCCTCTTCTTTCAGGGAGTGGGCAAAAGGGATCAATACCTGAGCCTCGGGTTTATTCAGGGGCCCGTCTGGGAAAATTACACATCGGTCTGGCATAAAGATTACTGGACACCGGAAAACCCCGACGCAAGACACCCAGCTTATTACTCGAACTACAATAGAAATTATTACGCTACAAACGACTGGTGGATACTTGATGGAAGTTTTATAAAACTGCGGAATGCACAGATCGGATATAATTTTTCGCAGGATCTCCTCTCCGACATCGGTATTCGAAGTTTGAGAATCTATGTAACCGGGAAAAACCTGTGGATGAAGCAGAACCTGGGGATCAATATCGATCCGGAATATCCCAGCCTGAGCGGTACACGGGCAGATTACTATCCACAAACCAGGGTGATCAGCCTGGGTCTGAATGTCTCATTCTAAAACAGGTATGACTATGACTTTAAAAAATTATTTCGAATCTAACATGAGAACAATGAAACGATGGTTCATCGTGATGGCCCTCTTGGTGGGTTTTGGCACCACAGCGTGTGATGACAATTTTTTAAATACCGTACCGAATGACCGCATCTCCTCGGAAACGTTCTGGCTGACGGAGCGGGACTTTAAAACCGGGCTTAATGCCTCGTATGAGCGCATGATGGGGGTGAATATTGATCCTCTCTATTTTGATGCTGCCACCGAAATCGGATATTCCCATGCAGACTGGATGCGGCAGCATGAGTATGTGATGGGGCGGGCCGATGCCTTGTCTGGCTGGTCGGGTGATATATGGGGGAGAATCTATACCGGAATCAGCCGGGCGAATGAAGTGCTGCAGCAGCTGGAGCAGGTGGAGGATGGAGTCCTCTCTCCTGCGGCTGAAAACGAAATTCGCGGACAGGCGCTTTTCCTTCGTGGCTACTATTATCATGAGCTACTTTGGATGTTTGGCGGTGTTCCGATTTTTACCAGTGTGCCAACCATCGAGGAAGCGCGGGAGATCAGCCGCTCATCACGGGAGGAGGTCTTCGCCCGTATTATGGCCGATCTGACCGAGGCTGCAGACTTATTGCCTGACACCTGGTTCTCCAGTGATTATGGCCGTGCTTCAAAAGGGGTAGCGTTGGCCTATCAGGCGAGAGCCAACCTCTACGAAGCCAGCTGGCAAAAGTATCACGAAGGAAACCAAAGCCGGGCCAGCGAACTGTTTGAGGCAGCTGCGAATGCCGCACAGGGCGTGATCGATCTGAATGTCTATAGCCTGCACCCCGATTTCAGAGAGTTGTTTACCTATGCCGGTGAGCAAAGCAATGAGATCATTTTTGATTATCAGAAAGTTTCGGGTCAGAACGGCTGGCACGCCTGGCAGGGTTTCGCACCCAAAACCATGGGTAGTAACGTAGATGCCACTCCGACACGTCAGCTGGCGGATCGGTTTCCAATGGATGATGGACTGCCCATTGATGAATCTCCGCTGTATAATCCTGAGCCTCCGCGAATTACATACAGCGGCGGAAGCCCGACAGTCGAGACCCTTGGGATGTATGAAAACAGAGACCCACGATTTTACGGAACGATACTATTTCCGGGCGGTGAATTTAATGGGAGAGTTTATAATTCGTATCCTTCATGTGATAGTGCACCTGCGGGATATTGCAGCCAATCAGCAGATGGAATTTTGTTAACGGATTATTACAATACCTATACCGGGTATATCGCGATGAAATATGTGGATCCGCAGGATCAGTCAGCCCCGTCTAATAGCGGGCTCAACATTATTAAAATGCGATATGGCGATGTTCTGCTGATGTATGCCGAAGCCAAAGCGGAACTGGGGCAGCTGGATGCGTCTGTACAGGATGCCATTCAGCAGCTGAGAGACAGAGCGGGAATACCTCTTCCGGTAAATATCGCTTCCATGTCTCAGGATGATGCCATTGAATTTATTCGTAACGAACGCGTTATTGAGCTTGCCTGGGAAGGTCTCCACCTTGCTGATATCCGCAGATGGAAAACTGCCGAAAATGTGCTGAACGGACAAGTTCATGGTATTGAAATTGCCAGCAGCAGCGGTTCGTTTGCACCCGTCCCGGGTCAGCATACACGGTCTTTTAATGCTTCACGCGATTATTTATGGCCAATCCCGGCTGGGGAAAGAGATCTGAAC
>CALKWT010000218.1 GCA_938003885.1 uncultured Balneolaceae bacterium
AGCAGGGAGTGCCTGAGTGAGCCCGGATACAGGGAAAGTTTAAAGCGATGGGATCCTATGCTTCGCACAGGATGCAAAGGGGGTGGAGGTTCGGGGTTGCAGGAGGGGGGTTAAGAGCCGGGATGGCGAGAGGAGAGTGGGAACAAGATTCCGTTAATTGAGCGGCCTCCGCGATCACCGGAACCGTCCTTTCAGATCGTCAAGAGACATATAGATCAGAGTCGGCTTCTGTAGAGGATCGTGATAGGGATCTTCACAAGCAAAAAGCTGGTCGATCAACATCTCCATCTCTTCTTCTGAAAGAGGTTTCCCTCTCTGAATAGCAGTGCGGGATGCAAATGCAATGGCAATTTTATGGCGGGCATCGAGCTGCGGACGTTTATTCAGCTCCCGGTATTGTTGCAGCATATCCTTTAATACCTGGCGCTCATCCCCAATCTCGATATCGGCCGGCACGCCGTTAATCATCGCTGTATTCCCACTGAGGGTCTGAATGCTGAAACCCATCCGCTGAATGATGGGCAACAGCTCCTTGAGAAGAGAGAAATCTGTGGCAGAAAGCTCCACTGTCTGGGCAAAGAGAAGTTGCTGTGTGCCCGGAAGTGTCTCTTCAGTAGCACTCAGAGCTTTTTCGTAGATGATGCGTTTATGTGCTGCATGTTGATCAATGACCGTAAATCCGGTCCGGGTCTGTGTGAGGATATAGCGGTTATGAAGCTGCCAGAAGCCTCGCTCTCTTCCCTTGCTGCGGCTCTTCTCATTCTGGCTATCTGCCGTTGAATCTGTAAAAAGAGGGGCCTCTTCCTGCTGATCTCCATAGAGCTGACCGGCTGCTTCCAGTCCGTCAACAGGTTTATTTATCCGGGAGGGAAAGTGAAGGGGCATTCGCTCCTCTCTGCCCCCCGGGCCAGTTGCGGATTGCCGGATAGAGTCGAAGGAGAGGTCAAAATCCTGATCAAATGTATCTGACCGACTCACTTCCGGTACAGCAAAATGCTGGTTTAAAGCTTTCTTTACAACAGAACGGACAAGCTGGGTTACACTTCGCTCATCATCAAACTTCACCTCCATTTTTGCCGGGTGTACGTTCACATCCACGTTCGCCGGATCCATCTTGAGGAAGATGGCATAGAAGGGATATTCGTCTTTGCGGGTCCAGGCATCAAACAGGCTGAGTACAATGTAGTTCAGGTGGCGGTGTTGAAAAGGCCGGCCGTTGATAAATAAGAACTGCTCACCCCGGCTTTTTTTAGCAAGCTTGGGATCTCCTATCAGCCCGTGCAGGGAGAGATAACTGGTTTTTTCCTCAAACGGAATCAGACTGGCTTTGTACTGTCGTCCCAAAAGTTCGGCCACTCTCTGCTTCAGACTCTGTTTCGGCAGGTGGTACATTCTGTCGCCATCGGCATGCAGCTCAAACTCTATATGTGTATTGGCAAGTGCGCTGTTCTGGAACGTCCGGATGATATGCCTCAATTCGGTTCCGTCCGTTTTCAGGAATTGACGCCTGGCGGGTACGTTGTAGAAAAGGTTCCGAACGGCGATCGATGTACCGTCATCCATAGCGACAGGTTCAAAACGCTTCTCTTCCCCTCCCCATAGCTCGATCAACACCCCGTTTTCGTCCCCGACTCTTTTGGTCCTCAGCTCAATTTGTGCAACAGCTGCTATCGAAGCCATGGCCTCCCCCCTGAATCCCATGGTCTGAACCCGGAAGAGATCTTCCATGGATTGGATCTTGGACGTGGCGTGAGCCTCAAAACAGAGCCGTGCATCTGCCGGAGACATACCGCACCCGTTATCCACACACTGGATCAGTGTTCTGCCTGCCTGCTGAATGATCAGCTTGATATGATCTGCACCTGCATCGATTGCATTGTCAAGTAGTTCTTTTGCAACCGAGGCCGGACGTTGTACTACTTCGCCAGCGGCTATTTTGTTGGATAGCTCCGCAGGCATGGGGCGTATAATGGACTCCCCCGATTCTCCTGTTGTGTTCAAAAAAACCTTCTTTTTGATATGAAAAACCTGGTTCAAATGTTATAATGTTGCGATCACCCAAATGATTATCGCAAGTACCAGCATATAAGAGACTACCCGAATATTCTGTGCACGGTATCGTTCCCTGTTGGTACTGGACTGAATTCGAATTCGCTGTTTTCTTTTTTCATCCTCTTTCGGATCGTAATATCGAAGAGGCATATCAAATTTTTTGGGCTTCGGCCGATGGCCGAACATCGGTTTGATCATAGCATCCACCTTTTTTTACGAAGATAACGAATTAATTTACAATTTGTTCTCTGAACCCACAGAGATCCGCTTCCACTCTCCAGGCCTTCGTTCTATTTACAAACGATCTCTCCTGGCGATCCGGCTATGCAGGAATACTATCTCTCTCTCACATGATTTCAGTCTTGAACCTTATTTGATGCCTGATCACTGGTAAATGAGATAAATAAGAGCACTCCTGCGAGCAGGAATAAACTGTAATAATTTTTGATAACGACTTCCCAGGGTGCAATGGCAAAGGTTGCACTCAGTAAAAGAGCCTGATGGCCATAGGGTATCATCCCCTGGCCAATGCATGAAAAGATGTCCAGGATACTGGCTGTTCTCTTCCCCGATATATCGTTTTTTTCTGCAATTACCCGGCTCACATCCCCCGTTACCACGATCGCCACCGTATTATTGGCGATGCAAATATCGGTAATGAAGACCAGGGCTCCAATCGCCAGTTGCTGTGCTCGGTTTCCCTTTCCCGAAGCCCGTTCTGCGAGTCTGCTGATACCTCCGGCAATCCACTGCAAGCCCCCCTGTTGCTTGACAAATTCAGCCAGCGAGCCAACGAACATCGCCAGTAGAAAAATCCCCTGCATACTTGCAAATCCCGCCGCAATGTCTCCCCCAAAGGAAGAGAGTTCATACGTTCCTGCAACTACTCCCTGCACTCCCGCCAGGATCGTCCCCAAAATCAGAACTATAAATACGTTAACCCGGGCCAGCGCCAAAATCAATATGGCCAGATAGGGCATGCCCAACATCCACTGAGTAGCGTCCCCCGGAACCGGAGCCTCGCCTTCCGAAAGAAGAATAAGAACTCCGATGGTGACAATAGCAACTGGCAGGACTGGCTTAATATTCTCATAGAACTTCGCCTGCATAGCTACACCTTGTGTCCTTGTAGCCGCAATGGTTGTATCTGAGATTACTGAGAGATTGTCACCGACCATGGCACCTCCAAGAAGGGTTCCCGCAAGCAGCGCCGGGGCGGATTCGGTCTGTTCGGCAAAACCCACGGCAATGGGTGCGAGTGCTGCGATGGTTCCTACCGACGTTCCCATCGCGAGTGAGATCAGGGATGCGATAATAAACAGCCCGGGAACAATATACCCGGACGGGATAAGAGCCAGTCCGGCATTCACAACAGCTTGCACACCTCCAGTGGCTGCTGCCACACTTGAAAACGCTCCGGCAAGCAAGAAGATCATACACATCGTGATGATGTTGCTGTTGCCGGCCCCCTTCACAAGCATCGCGAGGGTTTCATTCAACGGCTTGGGATAGAGAAATGCAGCCAGAATCAGGGCGGGTAGAATAGCAACCTCACCAGGCAGCTGTTCAAAGGCATGGTCCACTCCCTGTGACTGCATATAGAGTCCCGTTCCCAGGAAGAGGATAATAAACAGTATGAAAGGCAACAAAGAGAGCTGAGCCGTTCGGATATTCACGTGTTTAGAATGGGTTGTTCTGTTCGGTTGACCTGAAAATAACTCTAATTTCAGGCAAAATCAGAAGGGAATTGCGTTCTTACATATCTTCTGATGCGCTTATCCAGGGTCCAGCAAGCTGTCATCCGGTGGATAAAGTGGTTACTCTGCTAAATTGCAGATTCCGATGGCCTTTTGCTCTGGTGGTGTCCTCAACTAAAATTTGGAACGTCCCAAAACCTATCGATAAGGGATTATATATAACAAATCGCTCGTTTCTTAGAATCTTTTTCCCTTTTAACCATAAAAAAAGCCCCTGAAAGATCTCTTTACAGGGGCTCCTATTCAGTTCGTGCCAGCTTTCTACTCTTAGAAACCGGCAGAGTTTATCTAACTGCAGTGATTAATTGGACTGCTTTTTGTCTTCTTCCATGTAGTCGCGCAACACCTTATGGAGGATTCCGCCATTTCTGTAGTAGTCGATCTCTACAGGGGTATCAATCCGGCAGATGGTCTCTATTTCAAGAATGGTGCCGTCTGCTTTCTTCGCCTCTACCTTTACTGTCTGGCGTGGCTTGAGATTGTCATCCACATGAATGGTGTACTCCTCAGTACCATCCAGCCCGAGGCTTTCATGCGACTCTCCATCGGCAAACTGCAGAGGCAGAACACCCATACCCACCAGGTTAGAACGGTGAATCCGCTCGTAGGAGGTTGCTATAACCGCCTTCACACCCAGCAGAATGGTTCCTTTTGCAGCCCAGTCACGTGAGGATCCGCTTCCGTATTCACTACCTACAAGCGCGATCAGCGGTGTGTCATCCTCTTTGTATCTCTGAGCGGCATCGTAGATGGTGGTGACTTCACCGCTTGGATGGTAGGTTGTATATCCGCCTTCTGTGCCGGGAGCAAGCTGGTTCTTAAACCGGACGTTCGCAAACGTTCCGCGTGTCATCACCCGGTCGTTACCACGTCGTGAACCGTAGGAGTTGAAATCATCCTCTTCAACTCCGTTCTCAATCAGATACTGCCCTGCGGGGCTCTCCTTCTTGATGTTCCCTGCCGGTGAAATATGGTCTGTTGTAATCGAATCACCCACCTTAACAAGTACCTTAGCACCTTTGATTGCCTGAATAGGCTCCGGCTTTTCACTCATTCCTTTGAAGAATGGTGGCTCCTGAATGTAGGTGGACTCTTCTTTCCATTCATAAAGTTCTCCACCGCCAACTGGGATGGCATCCCACTCTTCAGACTCAAAAATATCTCCATACATCTTGTCAAAGAGCTCCGGGCGGATCGCTTCATCTAAAAACTCGGCAATCTCTTCGCTTGACGGCCAGAGATCTTTCAGATAGACATCGTTGCCATCCCTGTCTTTTCCGACAGGATCGTTCGCCAGATCGATATCTACTGTTCCTGCAAGCGCGTAGGCCACAACCAATGGTGGGGAAGCGAGATAGTTGGCTTTTACATAGGGGTGAATCCGGCCTTCAAAGTTCCGGTTTCCTGAAAGGACTCCCGCTACGACCAGATCTCCCTCCCGCACTGCATTCTCTACGGGCAGAGGCAGAGGGCCTGAATTACCTATACAGGTGGTACATCCATATCCCACCAGGTTAAAGCCGAGCTGATCCATATAATCAGTCAGGCCCGCTTCGTTGAGATATTCAGTAACCACACGGGAGCCGGGTGCCAGAGAGGTCTTAACATACGGAGGAATTTTCATCCCCTTTTCGACCGCTTTCTTGGCTACAATTCCTGCGCCCAGCATCACACTTGGGTTGGATGTGTTGGTACAGCTTGTGATAGCCGCCAGCACCACATCCCCGTGCTTCATCTCTATCTCCTGTCCATTTTTAAAGATACCTCTGTTGGCAAGCTCCTGCTGTGTCAGATTGAATCCCATGGTCTGGTCATCACTGGTCAGGGAATCATTGAATGCCTGCTTCATGTTCGGCAGGGTAATTCTGTCCTGGGGCCGCTTCGGTCCGGCTACGGAAGTCTCCACTTCGCCCAGATCCAGTTCCAGAACTTCCGTAAAGACCGGATCTGGAGTCTCATCCGTTCTGTAAAGTCCCTGCTCCTTGGTATAAGCTTCTACCAGCTTGACCAGTTCATCGGAGCGCCCTGTACGACTCAGGTAGCGAAGTGCTTCCTTGTCTATCGGAAAGAAACCCATGGTTGCTCCATACTCTGGTGACATGTTGGCGATCGTCGCCCTGTCCGGCAGGCTCATGTTGCTTAGCCCGGATCCAAAAAATTCTACAATTTTTCCTACCACCCCGTGTCGTCTCAGCATTTCGGTGACTGTCAGTGTGAGGTCGGTAGCCGTAATTCCCTCTCTCAGCTGGCCGGTAAGCTTTACACCAACCACTTCAGGAACCAGCATATAGATCGGCTGTCCCAGCATCGCTGCTTCCGCTTCAATACCACCCACTCCCCAACCCAATACTCCAAGGCCGTTAATCATGGTGGTGTGAGAGTCGGTACCCACAAGGGTATCCAGATACGCAAGGGTTGTCCCATCCTTCTCTTTTCGTGTGAAGACGCCCTTGGCCAGATATTCGAGGTTTACCTGGTGTACAATTCCACGCCCGGGCGGTACCACGCGGAAGTTGTCAAATGCCTCTTTCCCCCATTTGAGGAATTCGTAACGTTCGCGGTTCCGCTCCATCTCCCTTTCTACGTTAAACATAAAAGCGTAGTCCTGTCCAAAGGTATCTACCTGGACAGAGTGGTCAATCACCAGATCCACAGGCACTTGAGGGTTAATGGCCTGCGGATTTCCGCCCATCCGATGCATGGCAGAGCGGAGTGCCGCCAGGTCCACTACCGCTGGAACACCTGTAAAATCCTGCAGCACCACACGGGAAGGTTTAAAGGGGATCTCCCCGGTTGGGTTTTTAGCATCATAATTCGCAAGCAGTTTCACATCATCTTCTGTGATCGCATAGCCGTCCTGCTCTCTCAATACGGTTTCTAGTAATATCTTGATGGTAAACGGAAGCTTACTGATCTGCCCATACCCCAGCTCTTCCAGTTTCTTCAGGCTGTAGAGGTGTGCTTCGCCACTCCCTGTAGAGAATGCTGTTTTTGTTTGAAGCAATGGATTATTCGTTGTCATATATATCCTCGACTGAATTTACACTATTCTTACTATGTCTGTATTATGAGTCTTAAAATACGGCTTTCTAGAGATAATTTCCGTGATATTTCGAAATGAATTCACAGAGAGGCCTTTTGCCTGCTTTTTTTATTGCAAACCAAAAATTATAGCCTTATATTTTTCAACTTATCAATTTTGCAGAATTAAAAGAGAATCCAGTGAATACGATCAGTAATAAAACATACAGTGCGAAGCCATCCGACGTGGACAAAAAGTGGGTGCTTATCGACGCTGAGGACAAACCTTTAGGAAGGTTGAGCAGCGAAATCGCTATCATCCTCAGAGGAAAAAACAAACCGCAGTACACTCCCCATATGGATATTGGAGACAATGTGGTGGTAATCAACTCTGAAAAAGTAAAGCTGACCGGAAATAAGATGGCTCAGAAAGAGTATTTCCGTCATTCAGGCTATCCCGGAAGTGAGAAGTTTACAACTGCTGAAGAGCTGCTTGCAAAAGATCCTACCGCTCTGGTGACCAGGGCTGTAAAAGGAATGCTCCCTAAAAACAGACTTGGCAGAAAGCTACTGACCAATCTGAGAGTCTATGCAGGCCCGGTACACCCCCACACAGCTCAACAACCTGAAATTAAAGAGATCTAAACCTATACATGGCACAAGAAAATTACATCGGGCGTAGAAAAACTTCCACAGCCCGCCTCTATATTAAAGCTGGTACCGGAGAATTTATCGTTAACGGAAAGCCGGTCGATGAGTATTTTAAAACCAAAGCGCAAAACAACATCGCCCTTCTCCCCCTTGCTGTTACGGAAAAGAACGGCGAGTATGATGTAAAAGTAACGGTACGTGGCGGCGGAGTCACCGGCCAGGCCGGAGCCGTTTCCCTTGCCCTTGCAAGAGCGCTTGATGACCTGAACGAAGATGTCCACAGCACCTTGAAGGAGCATGGCCTTCTCACCCGCGATGACAGAATGGTTGAGCGTAAAAAATATGGCCAGCCAAAAGCGCGTAAGAAATTCCAGTTCTCTAAACGATAGACTATTACTGTCAGATTGCGTTTTCACGCACTTTTTCATCCTCCGCATACCTTTCTTTCAGTATCTGGTTTGCGGAGAGATGAGGCACTCTTTTGAAAGCTGCCAAATAAACTAAAATCACACATATACAGGGACCCATCGCCGGGTGTTTCGGCAAAATAACCGAAATTAGCGCTTGGGGGATGAACTGTATAGAGGAATAACTCAAAATAGTATCAAAATGCCTAAAACAGCTTCTATAGAAGAACTACTCAAATCAGGTGCCCACTTCGGCCACCTTACCCGTCGCTGGAATCCGAAGATGAAGAACTTCATCTTCATGGCCCGAAACGGGATTCATATCATTGACCTCAAGAAAACAGAAAAATTTCTGCAAGAATCACTGGAAGAGGTCACCAAACTGGCCCGTGCAGGGAAGACCATTCTTTTTGTCGGTACTAAAAAGCAGGCTCAGGATATCATCAAGACGGAAGCGATCCGCTGCGGTATGCCTTACGTTACACACAGATGGTTAGGCGGTATGCTGACCAACTTCAGCACCGTCCGAAAAAGCATCTCCCGGATGGAAGAGATCGAGCGGATGAAAAATGACGGCACCTTCGAGGAACTGACCAAGAAAGAGGGGCTGATGCTGGAACGTGAGCAGGAAAAACTGGAGCAGACCCTGGGAGGGATTGCCAATATGACCCGGATTCCCGGTGCCATTTTCGTGGTAGATACCATTAAAGAGCACATCGCTATGAATGAAGCGATTAAACTCAATATCCCAATCGTTGCGATGGTGGATACCAACTCTGATCCCGATATTCCGGATTACATCATCCCTGCAAATGACGATTCTGCCCGTACAATTCAGCTGATCACCTCCCTGGTTGCGGATGCCATTATTGAAGGTACCGCAGAGCACCAGGCCCTGAAGGAAGAGGAATTAATGGAACAGGCAGCCGAAGAGGCAAAGGTCTCTGCAGGCGACCCGAAAGAGTCGGATGAAGCCGCTGCAGTGACGAATGTCAGAAGACGGAAAAGAAGACGCAAGAAGTCAGATGAGAGCGAATCTGAAACGGCAGAGGAGGAAAAACCTGAAAATGAATCCGGTGAGGATGCCGGAGATTCCGGTAAAGAGGAGAATACCGGAAGTGAAAGTAACGAAAATTAATTCTCTAACCATTTAACAGATTTATATAGCCATGAGTATTAGTGCAAAAGATGTGATGAAGCTTCGCGAGGCCACAGGTGCCGGTATGATGGACTGTAAAAAAGCACTTGCAGAAGCTGATGGAAACTTCGACAAGGCTGTCGAAATCCTTCGTAAAAAAGGCCAGCAAGTTTCCGAAAAAAGAGCTAACCGGGATGCAGATCAAGGGCTGGTTCTGATCGAGATCAGCGACGATTATAAAAAAGCGGCAGCCATCGAGTTGAATTGTGAAACCGATTTTGTTGCCAGAAACGAAGAGTTCAAAGCCCAGGGTGAGGCGTTTCTGAACGCAGCATTTGAAAACGAGATTGGGTCGGTAGCGGAGCTGAACCAGGCTGAAGTGGACGGGCTGACTGTTGAGAGCCATCTCGATTCCATGGTAGGAAAAATTGGTGAGAAGATAGAAATCAGCAAAGTTGTATTTATAAATACCACAGGTTCACTCATCGACTATATTCACCCCGGAAATCAACTCGGAGTCATTGTTGAGTTCGAGGGTGAACTGACGGATGAAAACGTTGGACGGGATGTGGCCATGCAGGTTGCTGCCATGAATCCACTGGCTGTAACCCGCGAAGGCGTCGATGCAAGCCTGGTGGAGAAAGAGCTCGAGATTGCGAAAGAGCAGCTCATCAACGAAGGAAAGCCGGCAGAGATCGCTGAAAAAGCTGCTCAGGGCAAGATCCGCAGGTTCTATGAGGAACGGGTCCTGTTAGAGCAGAAGTATGTTAAAGACAACGGACTCTCCGTCAAGGAGTTTCTGCAAAACAACAACGCACCTCTGGTGACCTCTTTTCACAGAATTCAGCTCGGTGAGAGCTAAGTTTCCTTAGAGACATTAAAAGCTGCCTGGTTTCCAGGTGGCTTTTTTTTTGGTTAATTTTTCAACAGGCAACCTAATCTCATTGGTTTGCTCCGAAATTGTCACTATTGTAAGCTACATCACTGCATTCATCCAACATCAAATATTAAACCACACCTATTTTGTCGAATCATTATAAGCGTATTCTTTTAAAACTGAGCGGAGAAGCACTCCTTGGTAAACAAGGACACGGCATCGATGCTGAAATGCTGGAACACTACTCCAATGAGATCAAAGATGTAAAAGAAGCGGGATTTGAAATCTCAGTGGTCATCGGCGGCGGAAATATCTTCCGCGGTGTACGGGGGGCCACAGAAGGCATGGACCGTGTACAGGGAGATTACATGGGGATGCTGGCCACCATGATCAACAGTATGGCCCTGCAGGATGCACTGGAAAGAAAAGATATTCACACACGCCTGATGAGTGCCATCCGAATGGAAGAGATTGCGGAACCCTATATACGAAGACGCGCCATTCGTCATCTGGAAAAGGGACGGGTCGTTCTTTTCGGATCGGGAACAGGCAACCCCTATTTTACTACCGACACAGCCGCTTCCCTGCGTGCCATTGAGATTGAAGCCGACGTGATTTTAAAAGGCACCAAAGTAGACGGTATCTATGATAAAGACCCGGAAACACATGATGATGCCGTCAAATTTAACAAGATCACCGGCGATGAAGTCCTGAAACGCCAGCTGAATGTCATGGATCTGACAGCTTTCACACTCTGCCGCGACAACCGGACCCCTTTTATTGTTTTTGACGTGAATAAAAAAGGGAACCTTCTCAAGGTTCTGAATAATAACCTCTCTGTCGGCACCCGTGTCATTTGGGATGAGGAGTGATAGAAGACAGGTTTCAGAAGCCGATCTAAAATGTTGTCATGCAATAGGCAGTATACTATATTAGGAAGTTATAACCGGATCTTTTTTGAAATCATAAATTAATTAAAACAATTATGATACCTGAGGAACTTCAACTTATTATTGACGATGCAAAAGAGAAAATGAAGGAGGCTGTCTCTTTTTGTAAATCGGAGTTTACATATATCCGCGCCGGAAAGGCGACACCAACCCTTCTGGATGGCATCAAAATTGATTATTATGGCTCTTTGACTCCATTGAACCAGCTGGCAACCGTTACCGCACCGGAACCCAGAATGCTGGTGGTGCAACCGTATGACAGAAGTTCGATCGAATCGATTGAGAAAGCAATTATGGCATCCAATCTGGGGCTCAATCCGAATAATGACGGGATGCTGATCCGGATTCCGCTGCCGATGCTATCGGAAGAGCGACGAAAGGAGTTGGTAAAACACGCCAAGGAAGTAGCCGAAAAGGCCAGAGTCAGTATTCGGAACAGCCGAAGGGAAGCCAACGATGAAATTAAGGCCACTGTTCAAAATGAATCTCTTCCTGAAGATAGCCGCTATGCAGCAGAGGAAGTGGTTCAAAAGCATACCGATGCCCACATCAAGCAGATTGAAGAGCTTCTGGTAGTGAAAGAGGAAGATATCATGACCGTCTGAGGTACGTGTACTGCTGCCGCAGCTCTATTCACATCTACATCAACTACATTTGTAAATGTACATATCCGATCTTCACCTGCACGGCTTCAAGAGTTTTGCACATAAAACACATGTAAAGTTTGATAACGGGATTACAGCAATTGTAGGGCCCAATGGGTGTGGTAAGTCTAATATTGTAGATGCACTTCGGTGGGTATTGGGGGAACAGCGCCCTTCCCTGCTACGCTCCAGCTCTATGAGCAATGTGATCTTTAACGGTACAGCCAAGAGAAAAGCTCTCGGGATGGCCGACGTCTCTCTTACGTTTGTGAATGACAAGGGCATCTTGCCGGTTGAGTACAGTGAACTGACCATCACCCGTAGGTTGTACCGGTCGGGGGAGAGTGAGTATCTGATCAATAACACACCCTGTCGGCTCAAAGATATCATGGAGCTCTTCATGGATACGGGGATGAGTTCAGACGCCTATTCAGTTATTGAGCTGAAAATGGTAGAAGAGATTCTGAATGACCGCAACAACGACAGAAGAAAGCTTTTTGAAGAAGCTGCCGGAATCACAAAATTCAAGGAGAGACGAAAACAGACGATCCGTAAACTGGATGAAACGCTGAAAGATATGCAGCGGCTTGAGGATATATTGGTTGAGATCCGAAAGAAAGTCCGTTCTCTGGAACTACAGGCAGAGAAAGCTGTCAAAGCCAAAAACCTGAATCACCAGCTGGAAAATCTGGACAAGGCGTATAACCGGGCTGAGTTCTACAAAATTGAAGAGGAATTGAAACCTCTGAAAGAAAGAATTGCCAATGCGGAGAGAGAGAAGCAGCAATTTTCGAAAAGAACAGCAGATCTGGAGCGACTTGAAGAGCAGGCGAGAAACCGCCTGATCGAAAAAGAGAGACTGGAAGCGGAGGCGAAAAAAAGAGTTTCACAGATCTATTCTTCGATCCGGGATCTGGAAACATCCCTGAAAATTACCAAGGAGAAGATCAACAACGAACATCAGGTTGTTCGCCAGCATCAGCGGGATATTGAGCAGAGCAACGTCGACTTGAAAGAGCTTCACAATCTGAAGGAATCAGCTTCCAGGCAGCTGGAAGGCCTTTTCTTCGAACAAAAACAGTCTGAAACTTCTCTCGTATCTTCCAAGGAGACATTTTCTGAGGTTCAGCAAAATTATTCTAAGGTGCGGCATGATCTGTATGAACTTGAAATTTCGATCAGCAAGGTAAATCAGAAATTAACGGCTCTCCAATCCAACCGCATCAAACTCGAATCGAGACTTGAAAACAGTGAACATGATGCTTTGAGAATATCGAGGGATATCGAAAATTTCGAAGATGAAATTCTGAATGCAAAAGGTGAGCTGAATTTACTTAAAGACAAGGCGGAATCGGTAGAAAAACAGCTCGGGGAAAAGGAGTCGGAACTGGAAGCTGCAACCCGTAAAAAGAGCGAGCTCGAGAATCTTCGGGAAGAGATCCGGGAAGAGATCCGGAAAGTCAAAAGCCGAAGAGATGCTGTAAATTCTGAGATCAGCCTGATGGAGAGTCTTGCAGAAAATAGTGCTGTCCTCCCCTCCTCAGTAGAGTTCCTCAAACACAACTTCACGGATAAGCTTCTCACTGTAGGGGATATTCTGCAAACATCAGAAGAGCTGGCTCCCGCTCTGGAAGCTGCTCTGGGGGATGCCATTCACTATTTGGTCGTCGATAGTCTCGAGACGGCCAAAGAAGCAGCTGATCTTCTGAAAAGTGAAAAGAAAGGGAGGGCAACTTTTATCCCTCTTCGGGATCTGCCTGAGACCAGTGAGAGAGCCCACTCGTCGCTGGCGGACCGGACAACCTGCGAGTCGCTTTATGAACCGGTAAGAGATCTTTTGTTAGGCAATATCGCTCTCTGCAACGATCTGGATCATGGACGCTCCCTCCTCTCTGATCAGATCTCCTCGGCCGTTACGCTGGAGGGGGACCTGATCACCGCACACCATTTTTACAAATGCGGCAGTCGAAATAAACATTCCGGAATTCGTCTGGGCCTGAAGGATAAACTGAATCGACTTTCTGGTACTCTCTCGGAGTTAAATCGTTCTGTTGAACAGAGCGAGCAGCGGCTGGACGAGGTGCAACAGAAGCTCGAAGAATTGAGCCTCAACAAGATCCAGCAATCCATTCGGGAGCTACAGAACCAGCGCCGCAAGCAGGATCAGGAGATGAGCCGGTATCAGTCAGGAATTCAGGTCTATGAAAAGAATATCTTTGACCTGAAAAACCGTAAGGAGTCCCTGAGCAGTAACCGTGATAAGGATGCAGGAGATCTGGAAGAGCTGCAACCCTTGCAAAAAGAGTATCAGAACGAGCTCACTTCGCTCGGCAAGCGTCAGGAAGAGCTGAAGAGCACACTTCAAAAACTGGAGGACGAGCGGGCGATCGCACAGAACCGATACAATGATGCCCGGCTTAAACATCAGGATATTGAAAATAAAACAGGAAATATCTCAAAAGAGATCGAGAGAGCGGAAGCGGGAATTGCCAATATCCGGACGAGGCTTACGTCCAGGGAAAATCTGATGCAGCAGAGTAACCGAAAGATCATCGAATATAGTGAAGCTGTAGAAGAGAGTAAAGAGCAGCTGACTCAGCTCCGCTCACACAAGGAGAAGGCCGATGAGAAGCTGGCCGTGGCAGAAAATGAAACCAGCCGGCAGCGTGGTGAGATTAATGAGATGGAGAGTGAACTCCGGACTCTCCGGAAAAACAGCGGGGTCAACCTGGAACTGGTTCACCATCTGACCATGGCTAAGGAGAAGTTTGAAATGCAAGTTCAGGCTCTCAGTGACCATATTTGGGAAACATATGGCGTCTTAATAGATACGATTGAAGAAGAGCTGCCCGAAGAGATGACGACCAAAGAGGCCAAGCAGCAGGTTTCTGTCTTGAAACAAAAGTTGCAGCGGATCGGAGATGTAAACCCTTTGGCCATTCAGGAGTTTGAGGAAGAGAAGGAACGTCTCGATTTTTATGAATCACAAATTGAAGATCTGCTTCTTTCGGAAAAGAAATTAAGACAGACCATCGATGAAATAAACACCACTGCTACCAAACGGTTTAATGAAACCTTTGAACAGATCCGTGCGAATTTCAAAAATGTCTTCAACACCCTTTTTCATGAGGATGATTACTGCGACTTGTTGATTGAACAAGATGCAGAAGATCCGTTAGATGCCAAAATAGACATCCGGGCTAACCCAAAAGGAAAACGGCCCTCCAGTATAAATCAGCTCTCGGGGGGCGAGAAAACTTTGACCGCCATTGCACTTCTCTTTGCGATCTATCTGGTCAAGCCCTCCCCCTTTTGTGTACTGGACGAAGTTGACGCACCTCTCGATGACGCAAACATTGAGCGATTTTCACAGATGATCCGGAAATTCAGTGAGGATACTCAGTTTATCATCATCACCCACAACAAGAAGACGATGTCCAAGGCGGAGATGATGTATGGTGTGACGATGCCGGAAACGGGGGTCAGCCGCCTGGTAGGAGTAAAAATGGATGAGGTGGGCGAAGAGGCCTGATGTATCCTCCTCTATCGGGCAAGTTCCGCTTCAGCTGCGATATACCCAAATACCGGCCACTGTGCCCGGTTGTTCTGATAGAGATCTTGCCAGATGCTCATTGCACGGTCCCGGCGCCCGTTCATATAGTGCCAGTTTCCGATCCCATAGGCTAACGTCGCATTCTGCATCGCTTCGGGTGTGGACTCCATGAGATAGTCCGGATCAAAAACTCCTTTGAATACGAGCAGCAGGTTCAAGTAGACATCCTCATCCTGCAGATCACTGTTTTCAGTAACGTGATCCAGCAGTTGTCCCGCCTCCAGATCCCTGCCTGCCCTTTTCAGAGCCATGTAGTTCCAGCAGAGAGCGGGGATCTCCAGATCTGTCACAACTTCCGGATCCAGTATTTTTTGAAATTGGTCAGAAGCTTCGGCAAAATCTTCCTGGAAATAGTGCGCCAGCCCCAGATGATACCACACATTAGATTTAAGAGTGCTGGCGGGAGCCCCGTGAGGCCCCTGAAACAGATCAGGTTCCGGTTCATCTGCCCGCTGCTCCATCTGCTCTTCTGCCGTGGTAAAGTCCTCGATAGCCCGATCGAACTCCCTGAGGGTCAGATAGCGATGCCCCCGGTGCCGATACATTCTGGGGTCATCCGGGTGCTTCTCAATACCTTCGTTGAAGATCATGATCGCATCGCGGTATTCTCCAGTTGCAGCCGTGCTTCTGCCCATCATGATCAGGGATTCAGCGTCCTCCGGATCCGCATGATACGCCTCCCGGGACTCCTGAATATGACTGTTCAAATCATCAAAATCGTCCAGAAAAACTGAGGGCGTATAGAGGGTATCCCCCAGGAGGGAGATCGCTTGTCCGTTTTCCGGCAAGTGTGGAAGCCCGGGGACCCCCGCCTCTCTCTGACAGGAGGATAAGAGAGCAACAAGAATCAATA
>CALKWT010000219.1 GCA_938003885.1 uncultured Balneolaceae bacterium
GTTCAAGCGGTAGCAAGGAGAGGGTATACCGTTCATCAAGCACAACGACCCGGCCTCCTACTCCTCTTTAGAATCGAGAAGATCTTTCAGCAGCCCGAGCAAGACCACTGTGCTGTTGTGCTCCTCATCTTTTGATGCATAGACCAGGGTAACCTTCTCATGCTTACCGAGGATCTCAAGCAGTTCCTCCACCTCTTGTGAACCGAAGAGCTCCCGGCGATACTTTTCCTGAAACTCTTCCCATTTATCGGGATCGTGCCCGAACCACTTTCTCAAGTCGTCGCCGGGTGCCACTCCCTTCATCCAGAGATCCAGTGCGGCACGCTCTTTTGTGACGCCGCGAGGCCAGAGCCTTTCGGTCAGAATCCGAAATCCATCCTCTGAAGTGGCCTCCTCATAGACCCGTTTCATCTGAAGCTTAGTCGATTTTTTCATCAGAAGTCCGCCGGCTCGTTCCGGTCGCATTTTTTACAATCCAGTTCAAATCCCAGGTAGGAGTTCCTTCCCTCCTCGGTGGTGACCCAGGGCCGTAGCTGCCACGGCGGATCGTGCCGAACGTGCTGAGTATGGCGGCACGCAAGCCGGGCGACCCAGTGGTTCTCCTCATCTTTGTGATAACCGGTAATGGGCTGCTTCACGGCTCAGTTTTATTCAGTTTTTCGATTACCTTTTTCAGGTCGATTCTTTCGATGGCACTCACGGCTGCTTCCATAGCCCCTTCCGTGCAGAGCCCTTGAATGGAAGCATCCATAAATCCGTCACGCGCTTCCCTGGCACAGATGTCACGGATCGTTTCTGCCAGTTTGAGATCCAGGTTGTCACTGTTGCTGTTTTCCATAAAACGGCTGTTTGATGTAGGTTTCAAAACTCCTGTTGATTCTTATAATGTCTTAAAATAATCTCGCAATTGCGAAAAGGTACCTTCACGGCATTCTGCCCGTGCGCCTGGCCTTCTTGTTGGATTGCACCCTATGTCCCGGTTCCTGAGGTTGGCCCTGATTTCCGGATCGCACTCCATCAACCTTCCACAACTGAAATCCTTCACTTTCGGGTCTTCTCCACCCTGTTCCGGCTGCTCGCCTCTGTCCAGATCACCATCCCTCCTGCCGGTACCGTTCCCATCGCCCAGCTCCAGCGGCTCGCCTTCATGCCGGGTCACTCTCGATCGACCGGCTCCCGAGGCTGATCATACTTCCCCGCCATTTCCAACCGCAGAGAGAAGGATTGGGCAATTTTCGTCGAGATCTCTTTTGCAAACCGGGCACGTTCCCCTTCGAAAAGCTCATCCACGGTCGAATGAAAGAGTTTCAGCCAGATTGAAAAGTCCTCCCGCTGGATGGGCAACGGCAGATGTTGCCTGAAGGGCCGCCCCTTATAGCGGCCGGTCTGGAAGAGAAGATTTGACCAGAAATCAACCATATTGGGCAGATGGTGGTTCCAGTCGACATCCGCCACCTCGCCAAAAATAGAGTTGAGCCGCTCGTTCTTCTGTACATAACCGTAAAAGGTATGCACCAGGCGGGTCACATCCTGCTCATTTCGTATATCAGTTTTTTTAGATTCTTTACTCATATTCAAATTCTCTCGCCGTTCAGTTCCTTCCATAAATACTACATTCTTTAAATGAGGCCGGCCCGGTTGCCCCACCCCTCTACTCATCCGACCGCACAAGCTGCACAATGATCCCTCCCAGAAAAAGGAGAATCGCAGCTGTATTTCCATAACTGCCGATCAGCCGCAGCAGGTGCACCCCCAGCAGATCGCCCAGGACCCTCACGAACAGAAACAGATGCAGCAAAATCAAGGGAAGATAGAAATAGTTGCTGTAGGGAACCATTTTTCCTGTCAGGGAGGGGATGATAACGGCCGCGTGTGCAAAAATCATACTGAATACAAACCCCACAAAGAAGATGTGCAGAATCGCATCATAGAGGGGGCCCGCGATCGGCAGCCCGTACACCAGGCCAAGCCCTCCCCCGATCACAATCCAGCCGTACCCGGTCAGCAGGCTCCATGCACTATACCGGGTCCACTGAACGGAACGGATGGTGCGGCGGGCCACATCATAGCGGATCAGCCAGGCCGCAATGGCGATCAACAGGACCGATCCGGCCGCCCAGAAACCCTCTCTCGAGAGATGGAGCCCCGCCAGCGTTAAAATCCAGAGCAGAATCATCAGGCTGAACCCATTCACCGCCGTTTGAGGAGGACGGGTGATGCGATTCAGTTCCAGACGCTCTCCGAATATGGTCAGCAGCGGAAAAGCGACCCACCAACCGATCAGATCATAGACCGGAGTATAGAGCACAAAGAGTGTATTTCCAACCAGCAGGCAGGCTGAACCGGCGGCCATGATCAGATGATGACTCACCATTTGCAGTTTGCAGAGGTAGAGCATAATCAAAAAGAGTGTTACAGATCCGATCATCAGCAGATAACTGCTCAGCGCAAAATGCCCCGTCACCATCAGCAGAATCGAAGCGGCAAAAGATGCAGGTGCCAGATAGGTCCAAAATTTTTCAAGCGCAGCCCCCCTCTCCAGTGCGATCAGCGTTCCCAAAAAGCCGTTCACCATAAGGGGCCCGTGGGCAATCCCACGAATCTCCAGGGTTTGCGGTAACAGGAGCCCGAGACGGATCAGCCCTGCGTAGATTCCCGACAAGAGGGCCATACCGGCAATCGCCAGAAGCAGTCCAAAAAGAGTATTTAGTAATCTGGTTTTAAATCTGCTCATCAGCCGGTCAACCCCTGGGTGGAGGCGGAACCGAGAAGAACTCCACTCCCTCCCTGATCATGCCGACGTTCCACTCCGGCTTCATTACCATGGAGACCTCGGCCTTCCCGATGCCCTCCGTTTCATTCACAGCCTTCTCTACCTGCTGCTGCAGGTAGCGGCGCATCGGGCATCCAGGGGTGGTTGTCGTAAATTCAAGTGAGAGCTGGTCCCGATCCAGATCTATTTTGTAGACCAGCCCCAGATCCACGATATTTACACCCAGTTCAGGGTCGATCACGTTTCTGAGTTTTTCAACAAGCGCGGTGCGGATTGCAATCTGGGATTCATTCATCATGTCGCCATTTTTGATGCGTCCCAACGTTCGGTCAAATGCTCTCGCTTGTTCTCAACATCTGCCCATTTGTCTGCATCGGGAAGCGGGTCTAATGTTTCATTGATCACTTTCTCTTCCCAGGCTTCGGCCAGCTGTTCATTCAGCTCAATATACTCTTCCCATTTCTCCGGAACTTCATCATCCGGATAGATGGCATCTACAGGACATTCAGAAACACAGGCATCACAATCGATACAATCGAAGGGATCGATGACCAGGAAGTTCGGGCCTTCCCGGAAAGCGTCTACAGGACAGACAGCGGCGCAGTGCGTGTATTTACACTTGATACAGGGATCAGTTACTACATATGCCATGGAATTCTCATTAGAGGTGAAATGTTACCATTACGACGAAAGATATTGAGTTCATAAATTGCAAACAATATTATAATCGGTATTAACCGTTTTTATTGTTTTCTTCACATTACTCATTTATATTGCAGATGAAGGAACCGTTTAATCTTAATTTCAGCTATGAAGACGAAACAGAAAGATGTATTAACTGCCGACACCACGTTGGGCCAGATCTTCAACAGAAACAGTTACGCACAGGAGTTGTTAAGATCGATCGGATTTAAACCGGACGGACAGACAGAGAAGACCCTTCGGCAGATCTGCTCAGAACGTCAGTGGAGTGAAAATGAAGTTTTGGAATGGATCGGCCACCATGAAGAGAAAGAGACCACCCCTTCCCCCACTTTTGTGGAAAATCTTTTCAATAACGACGTGAGTGTCTCAGAGGTGTGCCACTACCTCAAAAAAGTGACGATTCCAGAGATTGAAACCCTTCTTGCAAAGGTCAAAAAAGAGTACGCACGGGTGCTGAAAATTCACGGCATCCAGTACCCCTGGTTAAAGGAAGCGGCGCCCTATGTAGATCAGCTCACTGACAAGCTGCAATATTTGATCTATTTCGAAAAGATGACCTTCTACCCTCTGGTAGATGAGTACTCCCATCAGAAAGAGAAAATCCTGGACAGAGATGTCCAGAACCTGAAACGATCGGTGCAGATTGTTCGCGACGATCATCAGACTATTCAGAAATCCATCCACCACATCAACCGCC
Source organism: uncultured Balneolaceae bacterium (assembly GCA_938003885.1). Classification (GTDB taxonomy): domain Bacteria; phylum Bacteroidota; class Rhodothermia; order Balneolales; family Balneolaceae; genus Rhodohalobacter. Next base: position 4,176 of record CALKWT010000219.1, read on the forward strand.
TCAGCAATGGCCTGAACTATCCGGAGAGTGCGTGCAGTACATTTAGAATTGCAACCAACCAGCTTCGGATGCTAATTGATTTGGTGGGCCGACATTTTGATATTGAAGATAAACACCTGCTCCCCACCCTCGAATCCAAACTATAACCACGGAGCACGTGACTGCCATCATTTTGAAACCAAACTCTAAACATTGAGCATGACACCCTCGGGAACCAAGAAAGAGATACTGGACCTTTTGAAGCGCAGCGGGATTTTATCGGTCGATCAGGTAACTGACTCCGTCGGCCTTGCAAAAACGACGCTGCGTGAACATTTTCTACAGCTGGAGCGCGATGAGTATATCAAAAGAACCTACGAGAGATCCGGGCCGGGCCGTCCCTCACTGATGTACTCTTTGACCAGCAAGGGCCATCGGATCTATCCCACCCGGGAGCCGTTTCTGCTTAAAAGTTTTATCTCCTTTCTCAAAAAGAGGGGGGAAGAATCCACAATTGAGGAGTTTTTCCACACGTTTTGGGAAGACCGGCACTCAAAAGCGGAGCGAAAAATAGGGGAAGTGGAAGATGACAAGGAGGAGCAGCTGCAGAGGCTGGCAGATCTCCTCTCAGAGGAGGGCTTTATGCCGGAAATTGAGTATTCGGAGGAGTCCGGTACCGTGGTCGTAAAAGAGTGCAACTGTCCGTTCCACGAAGTGGTCAAAGAGACCCGTCTCCCTTGCGAGCTGGAAGCGAAATTCTATGAGAAGTTATTCAAAGGGAATGTGGAGCGGATCTCCTACATCCCGGAAGGAGATTACTCCTGTACCTACTGTATCACTCAACCAGAACAACAGACCCCATAAAACATGAAAACTCCAAAAACTCTCATCCCACTGCTTCTGCTTTTTTCACTCCTCTGCACAGCGATCCCGGCCACTGCACAGTCCGGGGAGGCATCGACCGGCCAGACAGCCGCCGCTGATGAGCTCAGTCTTCTTACCGACACACCGGAAGAAGGGTTTCAGCTGGCCATCACTCTCGCCCGGAAGGGTGTGACCTCTACCCAGCCCAACCGCGACGTACTTTTTATGCTACGGGATGTCTATGCAAATGATCCGGATGCCCTGATTGCAA
>CALKWT010000220.1 GCA_938003885.1 uncultured Balneolaceae bacterium
ATGCTCTATCGGAGAGGTGATGATCTCCTTTTTACGTGTAGCATTCACAACGCCTTTAATGATGGCGTTATCACTCTCCGTACCCCCGCTTGTAAAGATAATTTCTGATGGTTCAGCTCCAAGTAATGCGGCGATCTCCTCCCTTGCATCTTCAATAGCCACTTTGCAATCCCTGCCAAATTGATGAGCCGAATTAGCGTTCCCGAACTGTGAGGTAAAGTAGGGGAGCATTTTATCGAGCACTCGTTTTTCCACCGGGGTGGTGGCTGCATGATCGAAATAGACTGTTTTCATAAACTCTGTTGTTTAATAGTTGCACTGTAAAAATATCCAAAATCATTCTTAAAAGCAGGGTTATTATTTCGTGTGGTAGAAAGGTGCGGGGTGTTACGAACCCACGATGTCCGATGAAGAGCTATCTCTCCGGACAGAGTCTGCTTTTGTGAACTCCCTGCTCATCTCTATGAATTCTTGCGGTCTGGTTTCGATTTTAACTTCAAGAGCTGTATTTTGCCATATTCTCTATCAGGAGGCTTTGAGTAATCGCTTCACGTTTGAAAAATGAGCAGGGATTTCGGTTGATTTCAGAGCCGGAGGAAAGGTAAACCACAGTAAAGAGAACTGTCCGGGAAATTTATTTCAGGTGAAGGCAGTTCGCAGGTAAAGCGTGGGTGGTATAATTATTTTTTCATAGAAACAAGAAATTAATAGAACATAAGCACATGGCTAAACTGACCCTAAATGATGTAGACTTTAACGGGAAAACGGTACTGATGCGAGTCGATTTTAACGTCCCGATTAAAGATGGTGTAATTACAGACGACAACCGTATTGTACAGGCTCTGAAATCGATCCGCACGGTTGTGGAAGGCGGTGCAAAACTGATACTGACCAGTCACCTTGGACGTCCGGCCGACGCCCCCGACCCGGAATTCAGCCTGAAGCCGGTAGCCGATCATCTTGCAAAGCTGGTAGATGTTCCGGTTCATTTTGCCGAAGATTGCGTGGGTCCGAAGCGATCAAAGGTAGTGGATGCCGCCAAAGCCGGGGAGATTATCCTCTGCGAAAATGTCCGTTTTCATCCGGGTGAAAAGAAGAACGATCCGGAGTTCGCCAAACAACTGGCAGAAGGGGCAGACCTTTTTGTAAATGATGCTTTTGGCAGCAGTCACCGCGCGCACGCTTCTGTAGCAGGGGTTACGGAATACATTCAGCCTTCGGTTTCCGGCTTCCTTCTTGAAAAAGAGATCCGGTATCTGGAAGAGAGCGTCAACAATCCCGAGCGTCCCTTCGTTGCTATTTTGGGTGGAGCCAAGGTGTCTGATAAAATCGGTGTGATCGAAAATCTGCTCTCCAAGGTAGATACCATCCTGATTGGTGGTGGAATGACCTACACCTTTTATAAAGCCAAGGGGCTGCCGATTGGAAATTCCCTCCTTGAAGAGGACAAGGTAGATCTTGCCAAAGAACTGATGGAGAAGGCAGAAAAAGCCGGCGTGAATTTTATGCTACCGATCGATTCTGTAATTGCCAAAGAGTTTAAAAATGAGGCTGAGAATGACGTGGTGGATGAAGACGGAATCGAAGATGGATGGATGGCGCTGGATATTGGCCCTCAGACAATCATCGCCTACAGCAACCAGATTAAAAATGCGAGAACGGTACTTTGGAACGGACCCATGGGGGTTTTTGAAATGAGTAACTTTGCAGAAGGGACTTTTGAAGTTGCCAGAGCCCTTGCAGAAGCGACCAAACTGGGCGCCACCACCATTATTGGAGGCGGAGATTCATCTGCTGCGATCAAACAGGCGGGTCTTAGCGAAGAGGTGTCGCACGTCTCAACCGGCGGCGGAGCCAGCCTGGAGTATCTGGAAGGAAAGGAACTCCCCGGAGTAGCAGCGTTGACAGATAAATAGTTTTCTCACTCAGTGAGTATACCTGTCCTTTTAGTAAATAAAAAAGCCCGGTTTCAAGTGTGGAGCCGGGTTTTTTTATACGTGAAAGCACAGAAGATTACGGGCTGACTCTTTTTTCCATTAAACTTACTGTATAATTGAGAAGGTAGCCCCACACTACGTACAGAACAGGATATAGACAGAATCATTTGGTTTTTTAGCTAAAAATCAACTCTTTCAATATGACGTTTTGCATGCGCTATAAACAGCATAACTTTTGGTCAGTCCTAAGTATTTTTCCTTATACACAGAGCCATCTTTAAACAAAAATAGCAATTCATTTTTAGAAAGAAGCCGTAATTCTTTCAGATCCTGCAAAATTCTTTCATTACTCAAGTTCCACTGTTTGTGGTGCGAATAAGGCCACGAAACTCCGATTTTTCTCTTAATTGCGTCCGGCAAAAACTGGAAGAAAGGAAACAAAAAATGTGGTTCCACCGGAAAATATTTATTTGGCGTTTGCACCCAAAACGATTTTCCCACACGCTGGATTTCTTCCGCAAACATACGCTGATTTTGTTGAGAACCCACATGCTCAATCACACTGTTGGAAAAGACCACATCAAACTGATTATCCTCAAACATATGCATATTCAGAGCGTTACCCTGCACACAGCTAAAGCCTTTTTCGAGATCCTTTTTTTTGGGCTGATGGAGGTTCAGCAGGGTTACATTATTTTCAAAACCGCTGCCCGCCCAGATTTGGCTGGTACCACCCACATCCAAAATGTTGCTACTGGGAGTGACCGTCAGTTTCTCCAAGAAAACAGCAAACCGCTGTTTTCTTAGCTTCGAACTGACCGATCCTACCTGTTGGTTATCTGAAATGCTATTGATTATGGAGGGAAATAAACCCATAATTCCAGATTTTATTGATTTATAAATAGTTGATTTTATTTTTGATGAGTTTAAATGTCATTTTATCAATAATAAATTATTTGACATAACCACGCAAATTAATTAAGCTCGTCAAACTAAGGCTGTAGTTTGATAAAGCTTTGGTTACCCATTATACAGGTAAATCTACACTAATCAAAGAAAAGAGAAGTGTCATTAATTAATAGCCATTACTTTTTTCATTGTAAATTAAACCCATAATAAAATAATGAAGTATATGTAAACTTTAAATTAAATTCATAATGCCATGGAAAATAATAAATATAAAAAACGAAGAAATAGATCTTATGAACTCATCATAATTGGTGTATTTTTAATATTTGTTAGTTGTGATTCAACACTTTACGACTCAGATATTCAAAAAGAACCTAATATTAACAGCGACATTCTTATTGAAAACTCTCTAACGTTTTATGACGGCAGCTCATATAGCGACTTAGAAATTGTAAGAAATGCAGAAAGAATGCAAAATGATCTTTCTGAAATATACGATGGATTTGGGGGCGCCTGGATTAATCCTGATGATAATAAAAAAGTAGTTATAGCCCTTAAAAAAAATGGAGATACCGGCAATCGAGGTGGTATCATATCAAATTTTCAACCACTTCTAACAGAAAGAATATTAGAACGTGAGGCAAGAATAGAAAGTTTTTCTGCTTCTGAGTATCAATTTGAAATAGTAGAAGTCGACTATTCATTTAAGGACTTGCAACGCGTTAGAGATTTACTTATTCCTATTATTCATGAAAGAGACGATATAGTTGAGTCATCCATAGAAGTGATGAACAATCATTTTTCAATTGGATTATTAGAAGGAGCTGATACATCCGAATATCTAAATTTATTAGATAAATATAAAATAAACACTGATAAAGTTAACTTCTATGAGACTGAGAGGATAGAACCAGATATTTTTATGGGTTCAGCAAACGAGCTTAATATGCAGAGTACTCTTACTCTTAGAGATTTTATACGTCCACTTAGGGGAGGTTTGCAATTACAAGGTCATAATCCTTTTTTGTCTACTTTATGGGTTTGTACGTTTGGATTTAATGCCACATTAGATGGTGTCGATATGTGGCTTATTAATTCTCACTGTACAAGTCAATTTTCAAGTACTTCAACGACCGATTTCTATCAAAGTATCCTTGGAGGACCTGGCACATTGGTTGGTTCAGAGTTCAGAGATTATAGTGGGGTAGGAAACACTAGATACTCAGATGCAGCACTTGTTCTAAAAAGTCCCCAGACAGCTAAGTTGGGTCATATACTAATTACCAATGGTTGGGCTAGCGGGTGGCCTCAGGAGGCTTCTGTTACGTTAATACCAGATGGGAGTGGTAATTATGTAGACCTTAGAATTATAGATGAATATTCTGATGTTATACCAAATGTTATAATCAATAGGGTAGGCAGAACAGCAGGTTGGACGTTAGGAGCATTAGATAATCCTTGTGTTTCTGTAAGTAATATTGCACCACCTATGGATGGTTGGACGTTACATTGTCAAATTCGCTCTACTTTATATAGTGGTAGTGGTGATAGTGGTTCCCCTGTATTTCAATTCTATGATGATTCCGATCCAGATGATATTACTATTATTTTGAATGGAATTCATTGGGGAAGAAATAATTCACAACAGCGCTCATTTCATAGTCGCATGGATGGAATAAGAAGCGATCTTATATATGCAAATGAAGTGTTTAGCACTTATTAAACCGTTTGAAATAGTTTCGGGAATAGTATTGAAATAAATACTATTCCTTTATTTTAATAAATATTAAAATGAACCCATAGGTTATGAAAAAATTTAAAATTGGAGTTTCTGTATTACTGCTGCCACTATTTTTGGGTTTCCTGCTCATATCATGTGATGAACTCGTGAGCGATTCAACAACATGCCCTTCTGTTTATACGATGACATCCGTTCAGGTGCTCACCGCTGAGGGGCAACCCGTGGCGCTGGATGAATGGATTGTTTATGACAAAGATACCGGAAAAGAGCTAGAACTTTGCGATTCAGATGACTGTGCTTCCGCAAGCTTTTCGGGAAACAATAAAAGCGGAACATATCTTCTTATTGATGACAGGTTTCAAGGGAAAATAGGTGGGGAAATAAAATTAACAGCCGAGGGTAAAAACGATTCTATCCACTTTAAAAAAGAATTTACTGTGCAGGACAATGGCTGTAATCTTGTAAAAACTTCGGGTCCCTCCATTATTTATGTTGATTAGGAGGCTTTGTAAAACCTTTATTTTGCTCGCTTTCTGCCTTATCGCAATAATAAAATCCTCGAATAGAAAACTATGCTCCGGTTTTATTAGTTGCTCTGGCGTTGAAATCAACCAAAATCCCTGGTTTTTCGAAGCCTCCGCTTGATCAATCAACATGAAAACCGGCTAACCCTTTTCTGTGTAAGGAAATATTCATCTTTTCCGCTTTACCGCACTTCTTCGTTTAACAGGTTCTGTTATTTCCGGCTGACTGGCAGCCAGTTCCGCCGCTTTCTGTCTGGCGAGTACGCCGTTCGGAACAAGTTTTGAAAATCGGTTTTTCTCCGTTTCCCAGTTCTCCATATACGTGCGCGCTGTTTCACTGCCGGTTTCCTTATAATAATCAGAAATAATACCGTACAAGTTAACAGCATCTTCTTCGGCCGGATCAAGCGGGGTTACATACTCCCTGTTGATCTGATGAAGTTCGTCTTTTCGAAGATAAAGGATTCCGCCGGTCATCCCGGCGCCTGCATTACCCGCTATGCTACCCAGAATAACCACAGTTCCATTGGTCATATATTCACACGGATGCAATCCGGTACCCTCCACAACGGCAGTGGCGCCGCTGTTTCGCACCGCAAAACGATCGCCTGCAATACCGTGCACATACAACGTACCTCCGGTTGCACCGTATAAGGCGCAATTGCCGATAATGGCATTTTCAGGTGGCTTGAACCGGCTCTCCACTGACGGGTTAATGACCGTGAGTCCGCCCGACATCGCTTTGCAAACCGAGTCGTTGGCTTCGCCCCAAAGTTTTACATTCATGCCTTCGGTTTGAAACACAGCAAACCCCTGTCCTGCACTGCCGGTAAACTCCAGCTGAACAGAACCGTTAAAGGTATGATCGGATTCGGCCCGGCCTTTCTCCTGGATCTCCGCCATACGCTTGGCAGAAACCTTCGCGGCAATTCCTCCGGAAAGTGTGGCCAGAGCTGCCCGGTTTTGGGTCGTGATGGCTCCCCGGAGGGTGATGGCTGATTCCTCGTCAATCACTTTTTCACAAAGTTCAAGATACGTCTGATTAAACCCGCTGATGCCTTCATCAAACGGGTTGGCCTGCCTGTTTTTTTGTGCAAGGTTGTCTCCCTCATCCGCCGTAAAGAAAGAGAGATCGATGCCTCTGGACTCAATCAGCATCTGATGATGCTCTTTTACGGTGAGCAGATCGATACGGCCGATCAATTCATCCAGGGATTTTGCACCGATAAAGGCCAGCTGACGGCGGACATCCTCTGCCAGGAATTGCAGCATCCGCACGATGTGATCTTTGTGTCCTTTGTATTTACTCTTGAATTTCGGGTCGTGCGTGGCAATGCCTCTCGGACACGTATTCTTTTCGCAGATGCGTGCCATGATGCATCCTTCGGCAATCAGGAGCAGTTTTCCGAAGTCGTACCCTTCCGCCCCGAGCAGTGCTGCGGTGATGATATCCGCCCCGGTCTGAAGGCCACCATCGGTTCGCAGTTCTACAAACTCGCGAAGGCCGTGCTTGCAGAGCGTTTTGTGAACTTCAAGCAGGCCGATCTCCCACGGGAGTCCGGCATGTTTCATGGAGGTAAGTGTGGCCGCCCCGGTACCGCCGTCACCGCCCGAAATGTGAATCACATCCGCACCCGCCTTGGCGACGCCCACGGCGATGGTTCCGATGTTGGCACCCGACACCAGTTTTACGTTCACTTTGGCTCCCGGTTTGATCTGTTTCAGCTCATAAATCAGCTGTTTCAGGTCTTCAATGCTGTAGATATCGTGAAGCGGCGGGGGAGAGATCAGGTCAAAACCGGGCTCGCTGTGCCGTGCAAACGCAATCTCTTCGTTGACTTTCACGCCCATCAGCTGCCCGCCTTCTCCGGGTTTGGCGCCCTGTGCAATCTTTATCTGAAACTCCTCACCGGCCACCAGATACTCTGCGGTTACTCCAAATCGTCCGCTGGCGATCTGTTTGATGCTTGCTGTAATGCCCAATGTGTAGTAATAGGGATTTTCTCCACCTTCGCCGCTGTTCGAGCGCCCACCGGCCTCTTTCATGGCGAGAAAAATATCCCGTTGCGCTTCGGCGCTGATGGCTCCGAAACTCATGGCACCGGATCCAAAGCGTTTCATAATGCTTTCTGCGGTTTCGATATCGGATTTGTCCGGTTTCTGAGCAAGCGGTTTGAATGAGAACAAGTGCCGCAGGTTCACGGGATCCGATTCAGCGGCCAGTTTCAGGAACTCATTGAACAGGCTCATATCATCCAGTCCGATGCCCGTATCCCACACCAGTTCGTGGATAATTTTAGAGCGTGTGTTGGTCATGGAATGCTTTTCACCATCCAGATCCCGGTTGTGCTCCTTGAATTGGTAGGTATGAATCGGTTTGTCTTCATCCTGCATCTCTTCAACGGTTGCTGCATGATCCAGGATTTGGCGGACAACCTCTTTCACATCAATGCCCCCGATGGGAGAAAAAACACCCGGGAAGAAGACCTCCTGAAGTTCTTTTCCGATGCCGAGTGCTGTGAAGAGTTTGGATGTCTGATAACTTCGGGCAACTGAAATCCCCGATTTCGACATGATTTTCAGCAGCCCGCCATTCAAAGCTTTGATCACATTCTCTTCCCGCTGATCTGCAGGGAGATGCGAGGTCTTTCGGTTTTCATCAAACCGGGCAATTTCCAGAACTTTATACGGACAGACGGCCGTTGCTCCGAAACCAACAAGCGCCGCAAAATGGTGTGCATTTTTTACCTCTGCTGTATCGACGACGATGGAGGCGTCAAGCCGCAGGCCCGAATCGTTCAGGGCATTTACCAGAGAGCGCAGCATGAGCAGTCCGGGGATGGGGAGATCCCGAATGGTCGCATTTCTGTCGGTTATGATCAGGATGGAGACTCCTTTTCGCACCGCTTCAATCGCCTGGCTGGTGATGTTCCGGATGGCGGATCGGAATCCGATTTCGCCGTGCTCCCGGTTAAACGTCATGTTAAACTCCGCGGTTTTGATTCGCGACGGAGAGTCGTTAATTCCCCGCAGGGCGTTCATTTGTCCGAGGGAGAGGAGGGGGGTATCGATTTCAAGTGCCGGAAATTGAGGGATCAGTTCTTTGGGTGAGAAGATATTGGGTCTCTTTCCAAGATACATGCTCAGATCCGTCACCATTTTTTCCCGCAGATAATCGAGCGGGGGATTGGTTACCTG
>CALKWT010000221.1 GCA_938003885.1 uncultured Balneolaceae bacterium
TCACCGCGGACATCCACCCGGGGCCGGCGTGCAATAACCGAAAACTCCCCAAGCTCAACCTCCTGCGGGCTCAGTGTAAAGTCCATATTCTCAAGATCTCTCTCCTCTACAGAGATCTCTTTATACTGCGTTCCAAATCCTAAATAGGAAACTTGCAGGTAATAGTCCCCCGTGGATACGTTCAGTAATCGGTAGGCACCCTTATCGTCAGAACTTGTACCGGATAGAGCTGTACTGTCTGGCAAACTAAAAAGCTGTATATTTGCTCCTTGAAGTGGTTCTGTATTGTCCTCCAATTCAGCCCGAATAACACCGCTGATGGCAACATTCTGCGCATGAACCGAGCCTGCTGATATCATCAGGAGCAGAAGAGTGAAGCAAAAAATTGTACTACGAAAAACTAAGCCTGGCATTTATCCTGTTTAATAATGTGTTTCTGAAACATCGTCTGTCAGAGCACTTTTAGGAAACAGTTACTACCTGGTATTTTACTCTGATACCGTATAATACCGAGACAAACCGTTCCTGTTTGTAAATCATTTAATCGTTCTGCAAAAAAATATTATAATTGTAAAACGGGCAGGCTTTATTCCTACTCTCATTTTACATTTTTTTTCGCGATTTTATTGATCATGAATCTGTAGATAAACTATTCAAATTTTTTACAAACCATACTGATTCATTGTAAGGTGCCTTTGAAAAACCCTTCTTTGGTTGCGCTTTAGCCTCTGTTTAACCTTAGATTTTGTATATCATAAGAATATAAATTACAATGATATACTATCAAGTCATGATCCAATAAAACAGCCAATGCACCCTCACCGTCCAGCTCTTCCATCCGAAAATCAAAATGCAAAACCAGCTGCCCTTCCTGCAAGGGTGCGAACGGTGAATGACTGGACGAACTTGGTGAAAATCGCCGGCGAACTGGATCAAAACGGTACGAAAAAAGTGGCCGGCCGCGGCACAACTTAGTTAAAGCAAGGTCGGGATCTCCTGACATGATTTCGGATTGGGCCTCGGGGTTTTCAAACCAAAGTACCTGCATTCCTTGGACACACCCGGTTACTACAGCTTGCTCCTGGAAACATGGGGATATACAGATACTTGCACCACCGTTAGGTTTTAGGACGAAAATATACTTTTACAACAGTGCCATCAGCCGGTTTTTTAGCATGGGATCATCAATTTATCAACATCCAGTAAAGATAGATACATGCAAATAGTGAAAGAAAAATAATCCCTCCAATACTTAACAGGTACAGCCATGGCTTTGGCCTGTACATTTTATCTACTTCCGGCTGATGAATCAACTTATGGTTCATAAACGCCAGTACGGGAGCCGTTAAAAAAGAGAGGGTTGTTGCCAGGTCTATTAAAAATCTGAAACGATCTCCCAAAAACCCAAGTAGCAGCAGGGTGCCGGCACTAATGCCTACAAGCAGGTACGCATACATTTTTGAGAAAGATTCAGTTCTGACGTCAGATCCTTTTCGGATATGGATGATATGATTGACAACTCTTGGGTATGAATCCGTAACTGTTAACGTGGTGCTGAACATCGTGGTAAAGGCACAAATAGCTATGATAAAATAGGCCCAGTCGCCCATTGCAGTGGTATAAAGTTCAATAAACTGGTTTGAAAAGGCTGCTGCACTAGTTGCATATTCCTGTCCGCTGCCAAACATCAGGAATGCACCAAGCGTTAAAAAACAGAGTGCGATAATCGCCGTCCCGATATATCCCAGGTTAAAATCAAACTGTACCTCTCCCAGTTTAGGTTTGTACCCGGTCTGTTTGATGCGTTCCAGCGTCCAGATCGATTGCCAGGCGGCTGCGTCAATAGGTATCGGCATCCAGCCCATAAGCGCGATAATAAACGCCACTCCCGAAACGGTCCAAATCTCCGTTGAAATAACTTCGGCAGGAGGGGTATATGTGAAGTTTAATAGCGTAAGAGTCACTGCAGTTATTGTGGAAAGAGCTAGAAGGATCATTAACAGCTTGATCGCCCTGTCAAGCATCGCGTAGGTGTTCCTTGCAAGATAAACATTGGATAATACCAGAATAATTGCACTCCATGCCAACAAAGGAAGTTCAATACCTGTAAGATTTGTGGCAAGGCTTGCCGTAACCATGGTAACCGCAGCATGAATGGCAAACATGGTTGATATTGTAAAGATAGTGAAAATCCAGAATGCAACCGGGTGAAGGGATGCATAGCCCTGAATCATGTTTTTGCCGGTGGCAAGGGCATAGCGCGGTCCAAATTCAAGAAATGGATATTTAAATACATTGGCTAGAATCACTGCCCAAACAAGCGCAAAACCAAATTCAGCACCTGCACGAGTAGACTGTACAAGATGAGAAACACCAATTGCCGCTGCTGCCATGATCAATCCCGGGCCAAGACTTTTCTTAATCCCTTGTAGAGATATATTGGGTTTTTTCATTTTTTAAAAAGTCTGAAATAAAACAATGTTGGTTTGTATGTTAATGAAAACGTACAATACAGAAAAAAGGACTTGCAACAAAAAGTGAATAGTCGCTTACTCATAACTGTAATGGCCTACCATGTACAATAGCCGACCACATCCGAATCTTGGATGTACCAACCCTTAGCTTTTGAATAAAGATATATATAGAGAGCCACATATCTTTAATGGAGTCTTTGAAATCCCTTCCTTGATTGCGCTTTAGTTTATATTTAATACTAGGTTATGTATCTCATAAGAAGAAAAATTACAATAATATACTATCCATTAATGATCCAATAAGACACCCAATGTACCCTTGCCGACCAGCTCTTCATCCCGGAAAACAAAATACAAGAACAGCTCTCTTTCTTGCCAGGATGCAAACGGTGATTGACTGGTCGAAACTAGTGAAGATCGTCGGCGAACTGGAACAAAATGGCACGAAAAAAGGCTGCCATTTGGACTCAAAACCCCGCAAATGAGGTTTGACGGGCTCTTTTGAACACCGTATGACCTAACCTTTTCGATTTCTTCAGAAAAAATCTTCAAAATGTTAAAACAATTGAAAATGAGTAGATTTTAGCAGACCCCTTAAGCAGACTTTAGCAGAGAAATGTTTTGTGATTCGGTTTGTTCTTATATTCTCTGTTAAATCATCTGATCATTAATTATGACCAATCACATCCTAATTACTGGTGCAAGCAGAGGGATCGGCTACCATACAGCTCTCCACCTTGCAGCATGTGGTGTACGTGTAACCGCTGTTTCAAGATCTGCTGAAGGGTTGAGAATGCTCAAGGATAAAAACCCGGAGCTGATCGATCCCCTGACACTTCAAATCACCTCTGGAACAGCCCCATTCACCCTTAAAAAACATCTGGAAGAAACAGAATACCCGTTGACAGGGATCATTCACAATGCCGGCCTGCTCATCAACAAACCCTTTACAGAACTGACTGACAGAGAGTGGACAGAGCAGATCCGTGTGAATCTTATGGCTCCCGTAAGCCTGACCAGGGAACTTCTTCCCTGCTTCAGGGGACGCGGTCATATTTTACATATTTCCACCATGGGCGGTTTTCAGGGAAGTGAAAAATTTCCGGGCCTCAGTGCTTACAGTACATCAAAGGGTGCCCTGGCAACATTAACGGAATGCCTGGCTTTAGAGCTGGCCGATCGTAACATCCAGGTTAACTGCCTCTGTCTGGGAGCCGTTCAGACAGAGATGCTGAATGAAGCATTTCCAGGCCTCAAGGCACCTGTTCAACCAGGAGAAATGGGGGAACATATTGCATCGTTTGCACTACACGGAAATAAATTCTACAACGGTAAGGTTCTGCCTGTCGCATTAAATAATCCATCATAGCACCATGAAAAAGTTCACGATAATAGCGGTAATTCTCTTCATTTTTGCTCAAACCGGAAAGATTCAGGCTCAATCAAATGGCCAGCTGATCGGCGGAAACATTGTTAACGGAGCGGTCACAGGGGCGATCCTGGGCACCGCCACCATGGGACTTCAGAATGATTCCGACTGGACACCACTACGAGTGGGTGTGGGTGCAGGACTTCTTGGAGGCGCAGGACTGGCCATCTATGATGTTGCCACTCTGCCTCAGGGACAGCAATTCTTCATATCCGGATCGTTTAACGATGGAACCAACACTTCCGTCATCATCCTGCTGGATACGGTCTATGGCAGTGGATTGGGCGCTACGATGGGTGCAGCTATCGCATTGATTACCAACAGCTCATTTCTGGAAGGAGTCAAATATGGGGCTTCTGCAGGAGCATGGGCGGGATTTGGATATGGATTGGTCGATGCATTTGCGCTTGCTGAGCGAAACCGGGATTTCGTTTCCGAAGTTTTCTCGCGGTCCTCCCTTGTGGAGTTGGATACCGGAATCGGCAATATCGGCCTGGCCAGTCCTGCAATTTTTCAGACACTTTCAACAGGGATTGAATCACTCAACTACAAGGTGGATTTCGGAGTAAACCTGGTCTCTCTTAGAGGCACTTTTTAGGCAGGTTTCCTACAATATAAAACTTAAGCCGCAGTAGAAGCTAGAGCCCAAGATTAATCTTTATGAAGCAGGGTGTGCTGAACTAAAGGTTATTTCTTTTCCTGAACTTTGGCTGTAGCCAGTGATTTCAGAATCTCTTTAACCGTGTTTACATGCCCAGAAAGGGTGTGATTGATTCCGTCACTTAGATAATACCACGCTTCCGGCGGATTCCCCATTCTGTGGCCCAGCGGGTCGACGATATAACCGCGCTTACCTGTTATGATCTCTCTTATTCGGGAAAGATCCTGTTCACTTATGTCGAAATCAAACAGCTCCATTTCATCCAGCAAGCCTGGAATAATGGGTGCAGGCACGATCCATATTGGAGGGTTCTCCGTAACTGTCTCAATGACATCGTCGATAATCGTCAGATTTTCCCAGGTTTCAGAGAGCGGTATGAGGGTCTTTGACGGCGTGTATGAGAGCCGTTGCGCATCGAACAGGCCCAGATCCACAAATACCCAGTCCGGTTCATGGGAGAGCAGCTCACGGTTGATTCTTCGGAGTGCATCTGTGGTCGTATTGTTGGGCATTCCCGCATTGATAAATTTGAAATCGGGGTCATCCAGAGCAATGTCCAGAACATGTTTCAGGATCGTAAACCACCCCTGCAGATCATCTGTCGTAGAGGAACCCAGAGCTACTATGGTATCTCCCGGCTGAAAGGGAAGCTCATCTGTCCAATCAAATATATTCTCCTCTTTCAGGAGTTCTGCAGCTGCTTGCCGGGCATTCTCTTCATAGAGTGATCGCAATTTTAACAACTCTTCCGTTTCCAGGCCCATCAGACCGGCAACTGCGTCGATATTTTGAACACCCGGAAGCAGTGGAAACTGTTTTTCAATATTCAGAAATTGGAGTAAATACTTTTCCAGGGCTTCTTTTTCCTTTTCTGTCGCTTTTTTTCTAGTCACTTTTGATCAATTTTTCTTTTAAAATCTGCAATGCCTTTTTTACACCCTGGCCTGCCTTATCTTTGATATGTATCCACCCTTCGGGGAGGCGAAATGAGGGATCGGCCGGATCCACATAGAGCCGGGGTATTCCAGAGGGTGCATAATGGATCAATGAAGCGGCCGGGTAGACACTCAATGAAGTTCCTATGACCAGGAAAGCATCCGCATGCTGCATGGTTTCAATAGCAGTTTCAAGGGCAGGTACAGCTTCTCCAAACCATACGATATTTGGCCTGAGCTGTTCACCATCTGAGGCCAGATCACCCATCCGAATGGGCTCTGACCCAATATTTATCACAAGATCTTCACGCTTTTCACTTCTGGCCTGATTTAACATACCGTGCAGATGCAATACATTTGTCGACCCGGCCCGTTCATGCAGGTCATCTACATTTTGTGTAATAACCTGAACGTTGAAATCTTTTTCTGCCTCAGCAATGGCCAGATGGGCTTTGTTCGGCTGCGCTATGGCAGCATCACGGCGTCTTATATTGTAGAAATCGAGAACCAGCTGACGGTTTGTATACCATGCATCAATGGAAGCAACCTCTTCAATTCTATAATTTTCCCAAAGTCCGCCGCTGTCCCGGAATGTGGACAGGCCGCTTTCTTCGCTGATTCCTGCGCCTGTCAGAACCACAACGTATTTCAGCATACACCCTCTATACGTTAACCAGACTCAGCCAGGAACCTCCATCCTCATAGTCATCCACGACTCCAGCCTCTTCGTTGTGTGTATATGAAGCTATCGTTGTCTTGATTTCGTTTCTGATAACTTTAAGGCTGTTGGCAATCATATCACTGTTAAAACCGTGCTCTCCAAGTTTAAAGACCATGTCCATGGAAACCATCCTGCTTAGTGCACGCCCTAACTGAACCAGTTTTCTCTGGGCCATCTTTTGATCTACTTTAAAATCGGTAACATCTTTAAAATAGTCGGCAGATTGCTTTGTCAATGAGTAGGACTTCAGAAACTGATAGAGATTCGACTCCTTCGTTTTTCTCATACTTTTTAAGACAGCAGCTGTAATCTGCTGGTACAAGATATCGTTCGATCCTTCAAATATTTGAAACGGCCGGCTGTCCACCATCGACCTCCCTGCAATATGGTCCAGCTTATACCCCTGGGCACCAACCAACTGCAGAAGCGATTGTGAAGCTTCATGCATATAGTCGGTGACTACAGTTTTGATGGAGTTGGCCTGTACATCCATCCGGGATGTATTTTTACTCAGCGGTACGTTTGTACTTGTGAAAAAACTCATGGCAGAACTTATCGTAAAGTACGATTGCAGTTTGGCCAGGCGCTCCTTAACCTGATCGTAGTCGAACAGGCTGGATCCGCCCACCATCCGGGTCTTGCAGTGGGTGACCGCTTCATCCAACATTCTTTTTAGATGCCCTGTACTCATTCCGGGAAACTGAAGCCTGCTTCTGTGAAGAATATCCAGCATCATGGTTACACCGTTTGAATCGGGTTCAAGCCGATATTCTGATGGAACCGTTATATCTATTTTGTTCCTTCCGTAGGGGAGCATGTAAAGACCAAGGTTCTTGTAATATTCCAATACATCAATCCCTCCATTGCTGCTGTCATGAATAAAGAATCCAATATCTCTGGAGAGTTCACCATCTTCATTTCTTGATCGTGCAGTAATTAGCCAGAAGTCTGCCCATCCCGTCAATCCGGCCCAATGTTTCAGGCCTTCAATTTTATAGCTTTCGCTATTTTCATCATAGATAAAGCTTGTATTCATTTTAAGGGCATCTGAACCAAAATCGGGTTCAGTAATCATAAGCCCGCCCATATTTTTCTTTTTCAGAAATTTGCTAAAGATTTTCTGTTTGGCTTCCTCAGACCCGTAGTTGGCCACTGGCTGCAGGAATAGAGCCCCGTTGATCCCCATCATCAACGAGAGGGGCAGAGACTGATATGAAGAAGCCTCAAGCATAGAGAGAGCCTCAGAAACGATCCCACCCCGGCCGTTATACTCTTCCGGTATAAATGTGGACAGTGGACTGCATTCCAAAACCTCACGTAAGATATAAGGAGGTAATCCCCGTTTGGTCAACAACTCATTCTCATCGTTTCTTTCAGCAAACAACTCATAAAGCTTCTGTTTATAGTCCGACAGAAATTGTTGAATGTCTTTCTTGAAAGTTATCTTACCAGATGTGTCCACGTTCAAAATTGTAACCTTAGTTTTTATGTGTATTGTGATCAGTAAATATAAGCATAAACGGGCTTATAATCATTTCAGTACTAAAAAAGCGTTAATTAAGCAATTATTTTACTGACTTTGAACTACTTATGTAGTCATTGATCACAATTAGCAGATAGAGACAGTCTAAACCATTCAAAATTTAGAAGCAGTTTATACTACCTACTGAAGACAATAAAACTTACAGATACCAGTAATAAACATTACCAGTTCTCTTTAGGTGCAATAATTACTTATCCATTAGAAAGATATCTAATTGTTTGGGGTCGTGCACACCTTTATTAAGATCTAAGGTATTTTTCAATCAGAGCTGCCCGACACTCTCCCCAATTTAAAATCTCTATTTAAAGAGTTTTTTGCTACTCTCTTACTTACTTCTCCCTGTTGAAGCCAGAACACTAAACATGAACTTCTACGCTTCCATCCGGACTTTAACTGAATTCACTACAGGCCGATTTCCTATTCATACCTCGCAATAAATTCTTCAACATCCGTAGAAACATTACACGAATAAATTTTTCTAAACTCCTTAAAACAAAAAAAGCCTGATCTTTTTATGGATCGGGCTTTTTTTTGTTATTTAATAAGAGA
>CALKWT010000222.1 GCA_938003885.1 uncultured Balneolaceae bacterium
TCGGGACCGGTTCAGGCTGCGCCCGGGGGGCGATCAGGCAGGGGGGGCCGGAGAGAGCGCCTAAACTATTTCGTCATAAACTTTCTCCGAAGGGCAGATTCAATGTTGGGCGGCACAAAACTGGAGAGATCCCCACCCCATGTTGCAATTTCCCGAACTAGAGTTGCCGACACAAATGTATTCTTTTCATCCGGCATCAGAAAAACCGTGTCCACTTCCGGAGCCAGCCTGCGGTTGGCAAGTGCCATGCGGAATTCATATTCAAAATCAGCTACCTGCCTTATTCCTCTGATCAGCACAGAAGCGTTCTTCTGTCTTGCGTAGTCCACAAGTAAACCTGTGAACTGTTCAACCTCCACCTTTCCTGACCAGGGCTGGTTCCGGACCGCATCCCGGATTAACTCTATCCGCTCCTTGTCACTGAACAATCCAGTTTTGCTGCTATTTACAGCTATTGTGACAATTACCTTATCAAAAAGAGCAGCGGCCCTGCCAAGTATATCAAGATGCCCGTTAGTAAAAGGGTCAAAAGAACCGGGATAAATTGCTACATGATTCATGGTGAAAAAGGTAAGTAGATTCTGTTTCGGGAAGTTAAAACTCTGTACCCGGTAAAACAAAAATCGTTACAACCGTCCGCCCGTATGATTTATTGAGAACGGCTTCCGGGCGGGAACTGTAGTCGGAATATTTTTCATGTTCCAGAATAAACCACCCCTCCTTTTCAAGATGTCCCCCGCTCATAACCTCTTCGACCAGCTCATCGAAGCCGGGATAGTTGTAGGGAGGATCAGCAAAGATAAGATCATAAGACTCTCTGTTTTGCTGGAGAAATTCAGTGACATCTGATGTAACGGCCCTGACCTGGGAGGTGACTCCAAATTCCCTGGCGAGCTTGCTGATCTGATTCATATGCAGCGCTTCATTATCCACAAAAGTGCAGTGGGAAGCACCGCGGGAGATGGCCTCAAATCCAAGGCTGCCGCTCCCTGAAAAAAGATCCAGTATCCGATAATTATCAAGATAGATCCGGGCATCGATCATGGAAAAGATGCCCTCTTTCGCACGATCAGAAGTGGGCCTCAGCAGGCCGGAATCCGGAACTGGTATTTTTCTGCCTTTCAGCTTTCCTGTAATAATTCTCATAACACTTCATGCTGTAGACTCAGAATAATGGCTGGATAGGCGCTCTCAAGCGGAAAACCGTAGGTTTCCTCTTCTGCCTGAACATGAGTTGCTGAAAGGGAGTCGGGGAAAACCAGATCACCATGATGGCTCCAGTAGGTCGTCAGCTGTTCTGCAGCACTTTTTGCGTAGAGTCCAAAAACGAAGATTTTATCGTGAATTCCGTTCATCCAGGGGGTATGAGCAGCATATAAATTCCACAGATAGGGCAGATCTTCCGGATCTTCATACTCAAACCAGGTGCAACCTCTCAAGTTGCCCATAATAGAGGAGGTCA
Source organism: uncultured Balneolaceae bacterium (assembly GCA_938003885.1). Classification (GTDB taxonomy): domain Bacteria; phylum Bacteroidota; class Rhodothermia; order Balneolales; family Balneolaceae; genus Rhodohalobacter. The sequence continues at coordinate 1,463 of CALKWT010000222.1, forward strand.
CTGTTATGATATGGTTTTGACAATGAACCATCAGGAAGGCACTCTTGTTTTTAGTATGAACCTGCCACTCTTGAGCTATTTCAAAGTCGGAAGGAAATTGAATATTGCCCAGCTCATTAGAAAGGGCACTCAGCCCCGGTGTGACTGTAGTGTCCCTTAAAAGGAGGAGTTTATTGTCGGTGTTTGCCAGCTGATGCCATGAGATTTCTATATTGCTACGCTCTGAGCCATGCATCAGAATCCCTATATGCGTCTCCCGTTCTGATGAATCTTCGTAGACAGCACGCGGAACAACAGTCCAGCACTCATGCTCTGCCGGGTAGAGCATCTGTATAGATCCTGCGGAAAATTCCGCCTTCAGATCCTGTATGCTTTTTTTCAGAACCTCGACTTCAGAAGGGGCACCTGTTGAGAGTGCAGCATCGATATCGAAATTAAAATCGATGCTGCCGATTCTCTGAATATCGTTCCCTTGTTCCGGTAGATGAACTGCATAGAACAGATGGTTATCCGCATAGCAAATGCCAAGGTAAGACTTCCCATCTGTGGCCATATTAATTCCAGCTCGGTACGTTCAACAAGGTTGTACGTTCCAGATCACCAATACGATCTCCTGTATCGGGGTTTACCAGAAGATACAGTGGAGGACGAATCGTGTCATTTACGGTATACTCAAAACGATTGTGCGGTGGTCTTGGCGAATAGGTCAGTGAGTCCGGGTTAAACGTAGACGGAGGTAACTCTTCGTATGTGTTCTCTGCAATAGCCACCATCAAAGAGTCCGTTTTCAGAAAAGTGACCAGACTGTCAAGGCCTCCCTCTGTAGGCGGAAAATGTCCTTTTCTGCTACGGTATTGAACAAGTACATCACGCACTAACCCCATCCGGTGCCGCTCTCTTTCAACCATTTCCTGCTCTTCCACAACAACCTGGTAGGGATCTACAATGGACCTGTACAGATACCAGGAGAGAAAGACAATAAGAACAGCAAGTACAACTGTGATTATGTTATTTCGAGTAGTGATATTCATGTGAGAAATAATATTGTTTAGCGATGTTTTGGTTCTGAAATATAGTGTATCAAAATAATTGCAGTCAATTAGATATGCAACCTTCTAAAATTTTTACCCTGTTAATGGTTGTGCCCTTCCTGCATAGAAGAGAAACCTGTGGAGAAAGTAGCAATAAATAAGCAATGAAACGTCTTTTTTTAGGTTAATTTCTCATTAAAAGCGAATCTGGCTCCAAATAAGTTACAGACAATCATACTCTTTCACTATGTATGGTGCAAATATTATCCCTCCTATTCTCCCATTGCCTGTTGGCAGCCCGGCCATCACACCTCCCATTGCAGTCATGGCGGAAATGAACTTGAAAAGCTCTTATCTTAAACCTTGCTCTGGCGGGATCCGGAGTGGAGATCACGATCACCTGAATAAACCTCTAGATATGGATCATCCACTCGCTACATTCCCGCGCTCCTGACGGAGGTTACCTAATCTGTTTTCCTTGAATAAAAGAATATTACACCTGGCAGTTCCGAACATCATCAGTAACCTGTCGGTACCACTTCTCGGTATCGTAGACACGGCGCTTGTTGGCCACCTTGAACATGTCTACTACCTTGGAGCACTGGCGGTCGGCAGTGTCATTTTCAATTTTGTTTTCTGGGGCTTCGGCTTTTTGAGAATGGGCACCACAGGGCTTACTGCCCAGGAGTTAGGCCGTTCAAACAACCAGGAAATCATGATGATTCTTGCACGGGTTACGGGACTTTCTTTGGTTTTGGGACTGGCTATCATCTTGCTACAGCACCCGATTGCTGAACTGAGCCTCTTTCTGATAGATTCCACCGACGAGGTTGCCAATTACACCCGGGTGTATTACGACATACGCATATATACTGCGCCGGCTGTTCTGCTAACTTACGGCATCACAGGATGGTTTCTTGGAATGCAAAACGCACGGGATCCGATGATCATCGCTGTCTTTCTGAATATCCTCAATCTCCTGTTGAATGTACTCTTCATCCATGTTTTTGATATGCATGTCAATGGAGTAGCCTATGGCACGCTTATTTCCAGCTACCTTTCGGTTATTCTGGCTCTCTATCTTTTTTTCAGAAAATACCGGAAATACCTCAAATTTTATGAAAAGTCCACCCTTTTTGATCCGGAGAAACTGAAGCGCTATTTCTCCGTCAACCGAGATATCTTCATACGAACCCTCTGTCTGATGATCACCTTCACCTATTTCACCGCCGCATCTGCTGCCCAGGGGGAGATCGTCCTTGCTGCAAATACCATCTTGCTTCAATTCTGGTATACTCTCTCGTATGGCATTGATGGATTTGCCTATGCTGCAGAAAGCCTGATTGGTAAATACACGGGCAGCCGGGAAGTCGGGAAATTAAAGCGAGCAGTTAAACTCACCCTCATCTGGGGGATGGGAATAGGAGTGGCCGGCACCCTGATCTATGGCGTGGCCGGAGATCAGCTGCTCCATCTCTTTACCGATAATCAAGAGGTGATTGCACATGCCCGAAGTGTTCTTATCTGGACTGTACTGGCACCCGCTGCTGCCAGTGCCTGCTACGTCCTGGACGGTATTTTTATCGGGGCCACACATACGGTACCTATGAGGAACTCTATGATCATCGCCACGTTTGCCATCTTCTTTCCGGCATATTATCTCTTTACATCCCTTTATGGTGTGCACGGATTGTGGCTTGCGATGCTGCTCTTTATGATTCTTCGGGGAATCACACTGGGCCTTTACCTTCCGTTTACTGTACTGAAGTTGGAGAAATAAGTTGGATATTCTGACAGATTTATTTTTATTGCCCGATATTCGATCATATAAACCTGCAAGTTCTGGAAAGCTGATCTGCAGAAACTACAATTAGAATCCGGGAAGCTGTGAACAAAAAAATTCTGATGATGCGTCACGCAAAGTCCTCGTGGGATGACCCTTCACTCCGGGATCATGACCGTCCCCTGAACAGCAGGGGACTCCGGGAGGCGGCTAACATGGCGAAATGGCTGGCGGATCAAAATCTGCGGCCGGTTCAGATTTTCTGCTCTACTGCACTCAGAACACGCCAGACAGCGGAGCCACTCCTTAAAATCTTCGGCCTGCCGGAAGAGTTCATCACATGGAGAGATGAGCTCTATTTTTCCGGGGACGATGCCTATTTGCAAGCCATCCATTCTGCTGCCGGATCTTCAGAACTCATTTTTCTTATCGGCCACAATCCAATGACAGAGTCTGTGATAAATCTGTTAAGCAGTCAGCCTATCCGGCAGCCGATAAAAACGGCGACTGCTGCGCTTTTAAACACAAATACGAAAGAGTGGAGTGAGGTTGGACCGGGCAGCTGCAGCCTGGACGCCATTATCACTCCTCAAGATTTTCATAAACCGAATCGCTAAAAAATCATTAATTCCGTATATTAAGTCTCTTAGCCGGCATCTGAACGGATGCCCGTGAATGCAGATCGAAAAAGAAATTGTCGGAACTGGTTAACTGTATCGAAAACATTTTGTAAAGCCAACAGGAAGATCTGCCGACCCCCACAGACGGAACGTGCCGGATCTCCGGCAGAACCAAACAAATTGAGCTAATATGATTTACAAGCAAAAATTTTACTACCTCACTAAAACTCCTTTGAGTGCTGAAGGGCCAGCCGATGTTGAAGTCATCCGGCGTGCAGAGGATACCGAAGAGTTTCCGGAGCTTTTCCAGGAGTATGAGCAGCTGAGATCCCATGCCTTTAATGAAGACAATCTCTACAGCATTGTTCGTGCCGATGACATCTATGATTTGGTCCGGACAGGATCGGACACGGAAGCACAGGAACTCGCATTTGAGAACGCCCGTCCCGAAATCATTACCAATCTTCAGCACAGGGTCATGCAGAAGAACGACAAGGATGCCATCGCCATCCTGAAAGAGATACATCAGATCGAGGGGTAGGGCAGGCCTTTCAAAAGGATTTCCCAATCAACGAGGGGTCGAAGGGTCAGATTTTCAGGGTTGCAAAGTAATATTTCAGGCCGTTTATTGTGGTCGGAAGTTCTGTTATCATTTTAGTTTACAATTAAATAGTGACCCTATGGCAAAAAGATGGTCTGCCTTACTACTGCTATTCGTTCTGACCCCCTTACTTTCTGAAGGCCGATTCATGGATGCAAATCCAGATCCGGAGAATAGAATGCTTGAACGCTATGAGCTGGCTGAATCGATGCTCAGCTGGAACCTGACAAACAAAGTGTTCAGAAATAATATCCAGCTCTATCAGATCGATGAAACACGATTCTGGTATCGTGTAAATGAGCGGCAGCAAAACCGTTATTACCTTGTGGATACAGAGCGTGGGGTCAAAACTTCAGCATTCGATGAAGAGCGTCTGGCCGCCGCGATGGAATCAGCTGCTCAGGATGCAGGCATTCCTGCCCCCTCGCTGAATCTACTTCCCCGTCTCACCATTTCAGCTGATCTGCTGACCATCTCATTTATTTACTCAAATAAAACGTGGACCTGCACTCTAAACTCTTATGAGTGTGTGATTGCAGGAGATGTACTTTCGCCTCTGCCCAACTCCGTAGTTTCACCTGATGGGAAAAAGGCTGCCTTCCGGAAAGATCACAACATCTGGATCCAGGATCTGGAAACAGGCGAGCAGTATCAGATCACGAAAGATGGTGAAGAGAATTACGGATATGGAACGGATAACCATGGCTGGCGAAGGTCCGAAAGGCCCATCTTGACCTGGTCGCACGACTCCCGTAAGATCGCTACGTTCCGTCAGGATGAACGGGAAGTTCCCACAATGACGCTCTGGAGAACAGAAGAGGGCAGGCCCGTGGCTGATATTTGGCCCTATGCCCTGCCTGGTGACGATGTGGTTCCCATGCTCGAACGGGTTGTAG
>CALKWT010000223.1 GCA_938003885.1 uncultured Balneolaceae bacterium
ACCATCGGTTGCCTGAAATTCAAAGAGGGACTCAGACGGATTCAGGTAATCCTGGATTCCGATTTTCCAGCCACCGCCAGCAGGATGCTCTCCGATGGCCAGCACCGAACTTCCGCCAAAACTTATAAAGGCAGAAGGTATGGAAACTGCCTCCAAATACTCTTTTATCTTCTCCAGAGCGTAGCCCTTGCCAAATCCGCCTAGATCGATGCGGGTATCCGGCGAGGTAAACCGAACGGTTCTGTTTTCACTGTTTAACTGAACAGTTTCCATCCCCGAAGGAGTTGCCCGCTCTATCATCCCCGGCTTTATTCCTGTAGATCGCCTCTGATCATCATACAGAGCGATGGCAGCCGGATCAAAAGCTCCGCCCGTAATGTGCCACGCCTCTTTACACGCCAAAAGGATGTCAAAAAACTCTTCGTCCACCAGTGCGTACTTTTCGAACGCTACTTTATTCAGCCGGCTCAGATCGCTCTGCGGAATAAAACGGCTGATTTTTCTTTCGATTCTTTCGGCTTCATGCTTACAGTGTGTAAAAATCCTCATGCCCATCTGCTCATCCACACCCGGCAGGATGATGTGCATCCGGGTACCCATCGTATAAAACCGATTGTGATATATCTGCTCCATGGTGGATGGTATCAGATTTAAATCACTTTTCTTAATAATTTCGTGTAAAATCCGATCAGATCTCATAAAACCTGACCGGCCGCTACTATTGCCCCATCCTTTTCTTCATTCTGAGGCGTAAACCGAATAGAGCTCTTCAATCTCTTCAACCGTAGGGGCATCGCCTGCAACGACCCAAAACCGATATTGAAGATGGAAGGTTTCGCCCTCTGCAAGCTGGTATGGAATAAATTCGCCAAAGCGTCCATATTTTCTCTCAGACATCTGAGAATTGTCCGGATTGGACGGATGGCTCATATAGACCACGGTGTACGGGTTATTCTCAATCATAAAATGCATCCCATTCCATGGCAGATTCTCCCATCTGGTTTCGTCCAGCTCTTCATCATCCGGGTAATCGGACCATTCGGCAGGCCGGATAAACCGGGTCGTTTCTGAATTGTCCGCTACATATTGTGCCGCACGGAACTGGATCCCTGCGTGCTGAAGGTCACCTCCCAACTCCACAAACTCATACAGGGCGGTAAGTTTAGAATCCAGATCCATGATATAACTGTTGTCAGCCAGCCTCATCACCCGGATAGTGCGCTCCTCTTCAAGTACCGGCTCCCCATCCGTATCTTTCCAATCTATCTTAACCGTATGCCCTCCAAATAGTGGTCCTTCGATCTCATCCAGTATTCCGGCATGTTCTGTTCGCTCCCCATTGTGAGCATGCCACACATCGAACTCCCTGTCTCCGGCGACAATTTTATTGTATCCATAATAGACACCGCGATGATGAGGGAAAAGCCCCCCCACCCCTTTTGTGATCGGCATGTTCCGCTCCGGATCGAACAGAAGATGAAAAGGTTTCTTGGTATTTTCGATATCATCAGAATCAAAAACAGGATGCTCATACTGCACTACAGGCATCCCCTGATAGGTCAATTGTATGGAATCACCATCCAGCCTGTCCCACTCAAATCCTCCGCCGGGACACTCCTCATTACTCAGAACCGTATAAGATACCGTTTCACCGGCAGGGTGATCGTGCTGCCACCAGAGTCTGACACGCGAATTGGATGCAGACTCAATTTGTGCGGGTATGGGTTCGGGTGAGAGTGGGCTCCGGAGGCAGACCCTTTCAGGAATCTTTTCCATGGTGAGCGTTATGGAAGCCGGTATTCGGACATCGCTGTCGCTATCCGCTGTGTAGTCAAACAAAATGGATTCAGAACCGGAGCATGCCGCAAGAAAGCAGAGCAGCCCGCCGGTGAGAAGTAACTTTTTCATAGGTAGATCTGTTGTGGTTATTTGTTTGTAACTATTACAGAGACCGGATGGGCAAAATCACGCCAAAGCTGCTCCATGATCTCTCTATCCGGCTCTCCATCTGTGGTGATAAAACGGTATCTGGCAATATAAGGGGTTTTGGGGTCGATCCGCATCTCCCCGAGCTGCTGAGGGGCAAAATTGATAAAAGGCTCCTCCGGATGTATTCGGACCGGCTGCGGATGGCCGTAATTTTCCGGATCACTCATGATCTGAACTCCCGCCCTTTTCCCGTCAATTTCACCTCCGATATAGACCCAGTTCACCCGGGCCTGATTTTCTGCGCGACCTTCCCCTCCCGAGGTGATGATAACGACGTTCTCCGGGTTGTCCCACTGCTTATGCCCGCGAAATCCTACCCCGCCATAATGGTATTCAGGCAGGATCAGAGAACGATTTCCCGCCATCATCTGAAGAACAGAAAGATCGAAAACATGATACGCTTCCGTCCCCGGATATGCCTGAAATAACCATCGTTCCCGAAGTACAATTTCCTGAGTGCCGTCCTCGTCCAGCTGAATGAAGTTGTGTACCGATTGAAACCCTCCCACTGCATTCCCGGGAAAAACGGAGGCTGATCCCGATTCTATATCTACCCGTCCCGTGCCTTGATGTACATTCCAGAAGTCAGGAGAGTGATTGCCATACCGGGTCCGGGTCCATGCAGACCAGATCCCCGAATGGTGCGGGTGCATCCCTACATTCAAATGATTGGTAACCGCCGTGCCGTCAGGTGTATAGATCGGATGAAGATAGCCTCCCCTGCGATAAATACCCTCCAGCTCTTCAGGCGGTGTGTTAAACCCGCTGTAGTAGCTGGCTACTTTTCCACGCCCGTTTAAGATATGAATCTGATTCCCATCCCGTTCGGTATAGACTCCATTTTCCGTATTAAAAGGGAGGGTCTCTTCGAGAGAAAGGGTGTATCGTTTTGAAGCTCCAGCCTCCAGTTGATCCAGTACAAACCAGGCTACATTGTCCGGATCTATGGTCAGGCTCACTTTCACACCCTGTTCATCTGTCAATGCATAGTCCGCCTGTACCGCTGCCTGTGGCAATGTAAACGTAACAATGGTATGGTTCCTGTCGATATCCCCTGCTTCTACCAGGATTTCAAAATCCTGTGCCTGAGGGTCACTGGCTGTGCCACAGCTTGTAATAAGCATCAGGAGTGTTATTTTCAGCAGGCGGTTACACATCAGAAAGATCGTTTAAATTCAAAAGGTTTTGTTGTGTTTGGTCATTTCCGGAAATCACCTGGCTGGCTTTCCTGCTTCTGTTTCCGGATATCTAAAATAGGATTTCGCATTCAGATAACAGATTTTTTTTACGAGTTGATCCAGCATTTCACGTTCATTCGGGATAAGCCCTTTCTCAACATCACGCCCCAGGCTGTTGCATAAAATTCGTCGGAAATAGTCGTGTCGTGAAAACGACAGAAAGCTTCTTGAATCGGTGGTCATTCCGATAAATTCACTTAAAATACCCATGTCAGACAGTGAGTCCAGCTGCTTTTCAATTCCGTTCTTCTGATCCAGAAACCACCAGGGCGGTCCATGCTGTATTTTGCCCGGTATCACTCCATCCTGAAAATTCCCTGCCATGGTGGCCATCACTTCATTATCTGCCGGATTGATATTATAAAGAACGGTCCGAGGCAGCTGATTTTCCATGTCCAGCTGATTCAGCAACCGTGCCAGCGGCTGAGCGATTCGAAAGTCGCCCATGGAGTCGTACCCGCTGTCGGCACCCAATATGTTAAACATTCGGGTGTTGTTGTTGCGAATTGCTCCGATATGGAGTTGAAACACCCATCCTTTTTCTGCATTCATCACTCCGCACATGAATAGAAATGCAGATTTATACTGGCGCGCTTCCATCTCTGTAATTTCTTTGCCGGATCTTGCCTTCTGGAAAATCCGATCCACTTCTTCAACTGTGAAAGGTTCGGAAAACGGCTCGGATATCCCGTGATCGGATGCACGGCAGCCCAATTCATGAAACGCATCGTGACGCATTTTTAAAGCGTCCATCAGATCCTGAAAAGTGCTTACGGACCGATTCGTCACTTCCTCCAGCCGTTCGATCCACTTTGCAAACAGCTCATGGTTCTCCACGCTCATCCCCTTATCCGGACGAAATGTCGGAACCATTTGAAATGGGCGACCCTTGTTCTGTCTGTACTGCTGATGGTACACCAGCGAATCTGTGGGATCGTCTGTCGTTGCAACAAGCTCCACACCGCTTTTTTTCAGAATTTCGACCGCAGTAAACTCCGGGTCCGCCAACATCTCATTGCACGCCTCCCAGATCTCATCAGCCGTCTCCCCGTTCAGGAGACGATCCCGAATCCCAAACGGTTTGGCCAGTTCCATATGCGTCCAGTGGTAGAGTGGATTCCTTACTGTCTTAGGAACTGTTTCTGCCCAGGCATAGAATTTTCCCCATTCACTTTCATTCCCTGTGATCCGCTCTTCGTTCACGCCGCAGGTACGCATTGCACGCCACTTGTAATGGTCCCCGGCCAGCCAAATCTGATGCAAATTTTTAAACTGCCTGTTGGATGCGATATCCTCTGGTGGCAGGTGGTTGTGATAGTCAATCACTGGCAGCTGCCTGGCCACATCGTGATACAGCTCCCTGGCAATCTCATTGTTTAGCAGGAAGTTGTCGTGTATAAAAACGGATTTTGTCATAGGTTATCCTGGGTATCCTGGTTAAAAAGATGCAAGGCTTTTGGTTTTTTTCAGCTCGTCAAAAAGTTCATCGTAACGGCCTATCATACGGCTCCAGTCCAGATGCTTGTTGATGTTTTGCAGCGAAGCTTTGGGGAGAGGCCGTGTGGTTCCGGTCAGAAGATCTTTCAGATGGTGAAAAAGGTCATCTTCAGTTTCATAGAGTACAGGAGCATGCAGTAGTGGGTTGTGCAGAGTCTCCGGTATCAGCTCGGGGTAGTGCAGGCGGGCAGGAACCAGCGGGTGGCAGCCGCAGTAGATCGCTTCCATGATGGCCACACAGAAAAACTCGTGAGTAGCCGTTGAGACGACAATATCTCCTGAATGAAGCAATTTGCTGTAGCTTTCAACATCCTCTACATACCCAAAATGAGTGATCTGGTCACCAAATCGTTTCCATGCCCGTTCGAACTCTTCCGGCTTTTTG
>CALKWT010000224.1 GCA_938003885.1 uncultured Balneolaceae bacterium
GGATAGATCAAGGCACTCGGCAGGGCAACAATCGAGAGAACAAGAAAGACCAGGAAAAAAAGCAGGGGGGAGTCATGGATTTTTTTTCTGTAGAGAAAGATGTAGAAGAAAAACATGAGTATTGCGATGATGATCACAATGGACTCTCCGGCAAATCTAAGTCCTCTCTCCAGTGTTGTTGCGGTGAGTGCCCTGGCTTCAGCAAGACTCTGCAAGACATTGTCAATCTCCTCTGTTACGATATCTCCCCGTCGGATGATAATCTGTCCCTGGTCGACCGCTCCTTTTGTGAGGGAGATATTCAAAAGGCTCTCCTGATAGAGCATTTCTGTATTGGAAGCACTGTAGATCAGGTTGGGTTCAATCACATGGGCAAATATCTGCAGGGAGGCATCGGCCATCTCACTTGTTGTGTTACGGTGCAGCCGAAGCCGTGCAAACTCGAAAGACTCGGTCAGGTCGTGTACATTGCTGAGACTCACAGAGCGTTGTGTCGATTCACGAAGGTTTCGAATTGTGATATCATCCTGTTCAATTTCACTTTTGTGCAGGTCGATGATCCCGTCGGAGAGAACATCCTCAATGATCAGCTCAAGCTGCATTCTCATCTGATTGACCGGCAGGCGCTGTTGCGGTTGATTATTGAAAGTGACATTTGCGTGAAGATCCAGAATAGCGTCCCAGGCGGAGCTGTTCAGTTCCCACTCGAGATACATCTGCTCCTCAATAAACCTTAAGCTGTCCGTTTCTGCAGACGGACTATCGTTATTGGCAGCACGCTGCCACTGAATGTAACTGTCGAGTACCGGTTGCAGGTCACGCAGAAGAGAGTCTAATCTGGAGATAATGACCGCTTCTGCATCCAGATCAATGTGAAAAATCGGTTCGATCTGCATACTCAGTTCGTTCCGTTCTTCTTCCAGTTCTTCTGCAGTTTTCTTAATGGAGAACGTGAATGGGGATGTAAGATCATCCGAGCGCCACGGTTCGCCGATCGTATAGCTTGCGACCGGCTGATAGCTGGGACGGGGCAGCACAATCAATACAAGAGCCAGAAACGAGAAGAGAATCAAAGCTCTTACATATTTAGCATTTCTCAGGTGTTTCCGCTCCTCTTCTCTCCGCTTATTTGATCCGATAGAGGGGGCTGCTTCCGGTTTCTTAGGCGATAATCCTAAATTTTTCAGAAAACTCATGTGGGTAGGTATATAAAAAGCAGTTGAAATTCAACCTGTGCTGTAATCACAGTATAATAAGTCTTTTTGAGTATTTAAAGAGAAAGAAAAGTTCTCTTAGCCCTCTTCTGATACCTACTCATCACCTATCATGTCACGAAGGTCAGCTTCTGTAATCACCGGAACTCCCAGACTCTCAGCTTTCGCCAGTTTACTTCCCGCGGATTCACCTACAAGGATGTAGTCTGTATTCTTGCTGACAGAAGATGTGGTTTTACCGCCGTTAGATTCAATCAAAGCTTTGGCTTCATTTCTGGAAAGCGTGGGGAGTGTACCTGTTATCACAATCCGTTTTCCCTGAAGATCGGATGAGTGGAGCTTTTCTTTTTCCATTTCAAAATTCAGCCCGGCATCTCTGAGCTGCTGAATGAGCTCCATATTACGAGGTAGCTTGAAAAACGTCACGACGGACTCTGCGATTTTGGGTCCGATGGAGTCAATAGCCAGAAGGGTCTCCTCATCTGCATTCATAATAGCATCCAATGATTTCAAACTGTGCGCAAGATCTCTGGCTACCGTTCTACCAACGAATCGGATTCCGAGGCCAAACAGCAGATTCTCCAGCTTTCTCATTTTACTTTTTTCGATGGCTTCGATCAGATTTTGTGCACTTTTTTCAGCCATTCTCTCCAGCGGTAGCAGCTGTTCTTTTTTAAGGTCGTACAGGTCCGCATAGGTTTCGATCAAATTCTCATTTAATAGCAGGGAGACCACTGCTTCCCCGAGCCCTTCGATGTCCATGGCGTCCCTGGAGGCAAAGTGTTTGATCCGCTCCCGCGCCTGCGGCGGACACTTGGGATTGATGCATCGCCAGGCCACTTCTCCTTCCGGTTTCACCAACCCTTCCCCACATGCAGGGCAGTGCTCCGGCATTGAAAATGGAGGAGAGCGGTCTTCACGGTCAGGATTCAGCACACTGATCACCTGGGGTATAATCTCACCAGCCTTTTCAATCACAACGGAATCTCCCGGCCGAATATCTTTTCTAAGAATCTCATCTTCATTGTGAAGGGAGGCACGCTTGACTGTGGTGCCTGCCAGCAAAACGGGGGTGAGTTCTGCCACCGGGGTAATCTTACCGAGGCGGCCGACCTGCAGGGTGATCGATTCCAGCAATGTTGTGGCCTGTTCCGCTTCATACTTATAGGAGATCGCCCATCTTGGAAATTTGGAGGTGGTCCCCAGTTCCTGATAATACTTTTCTTCATTTACCTTGACCACGACACCATCGATTTCATAAGGCAGGTCCTGTCTGATCCTGCGCCACTCTTCGATGATACCAAATACCTCGTCAATGTTTTCACACACTTCAAAATGTGTACAAACCGGCAAGCCCATTTTTTTTAGCCGCCTCAGCTTTTCCTGATGCGTCCACTCTGTATGCTCATCAGACAGTATCAGGTCAAAGGCAAAAAAACGAATGGGCCTTCGGGATACTTCACGGGGATCTTGCATTTTAAGTGAGCCGGCTGTAGAATTTCTCGGGTTGGCAAAAGTTCCGAGTCCCTGCTCTTCTCTGTATGAGTTAAGACGGACAAACGCTTCTTTTTCCATATAGGCTTCACCCCGCACTTCCACAATCGGTGAGGGGGGGTCTGCCAATAGAAGCGGGATATCGCGTACAGTCTTGATATTTCGGGTGATGTCATCACCTTCTGTTCCATTTCCTCGTGTGGCACCCAGTACGAGCTTGCCCTCCTCGTAGCGCAGGCGGATCGAAGCCCCGTCGAACTTCAGTTCTACTGAATAGGTAAAGTTGTTATGCCCCAGCATCCCTGATACTCTACGGTCAAACTCCCTTAGGTCCGATTCATTGTAGGTATTGTCGAGACTTAACATGGGTGGAGTGTGTACAACAGTAGGGAAGACACTGGAAGGGTCACCTCCTACCCGCTGAGTAGGCGAGTCCGGTGTAACCAGATTATACCTCTTCTCAAGCTCCTCAAGCTCTTTGAGCGATTTATCGAACTCGCGGTCAGAGATAAAGGGTTTCGCCTCATTGTAATAAGCTTCGTTAGAGCGCTTCAGAAGGTCCCGCAGCTCCTCTACTCGCTTCGCAGCTTCTTTTTCATTCATAGATCATGGTAAATAAATTCTTAGGAATAGCAGCTATGAAGATAACAGATTTCCTAAAAAACAGGTCTTTGTTCGAAAGTGTCCGGCTCCGCTACGCCTTCCGGAAGGCGGAGTGACACAGAATCACTCCAGACCGGGCTGGAGACAAAGTAGTCTCTTGAGAGCTCCACATCTCTTGTTTCCTCATTATAAAAATGATCCGTTGGATTTTCGATCAGGTGGCCATTCATAAAAAGCAGAATGTTATCCATGGGGCCCCGAACCCTGATCTCATCACGAAATTCAAAATTCATGGCTGTTCCGGTATTAAGCCAGTAGGGATCGGGCCGGGGTTTAAGGTCACTCCAGACCCGGACCGGGTCTGCGTTGCCAAAAGCAGCGTAAACGGTGATATAGAGTGTTTCATTCAGTGAAATCTCGCTTCTGCCAGATTCTGCATCAGCAGTCTGATCGTCTGTACTCCCTCTGTTGAGAGAGATTCCGGTGCTCTCTTCAGAAGGCGTTGTGATCTCCTCCTCTGCCTGATCAGACCCTGAAAAGTAATCAGATTCCACAATGAAATATCCGGCGACCCCCAGGATAATGACCAGGAGAAACAGACCCGCTATCCAGAGTGACAGGGGCCGTTTATCGTACGTGACGGGGTGGCCCATTTTCGTCCAGTCCACATTGGTTGAACGGCTCTCAGGATTGAAATTGGAAGCTGGCCGGTTCTTCGCCTCATTACCGGCTGCCGGGGGATTTTTCGATACACTTTCGGAAGCTGACTTCATGTCGTTATCCCCCCGATCCTGTTGGGAAGCCATACTATCTTCACCTTCGGGACTACGCTCTTCAGGGGTAGGGGACTCTTCACCATCTGTCTCGCTTTCCGGAGTCTGGCTTCGATCTCCATTGGATTCAGAGTCATGCGGGCTGTCGCCTGTTGAACCGGGCTTCACGTCCGGTGCATCCTCTCCAAAATAATTTTGAATGAGCAGATTTTGGTAAGTACCGACCTCATACTGATCGAGCGCTTCAATCATCAACGCTTCGTTAATATTCAGGGCACGGCCGTAACTTCGGACAAAACTTCTGATGTAAATGGTTCCCTCTTCAGATTGATCGAATATGGTATCATCTTCGATCTTTGCTAATGTATGTACGGGAATTTTCGTAGCGTATTGAATGTCTTGAATGGTCAGCCCCAGGTGTGTTCTGATTTTTACAAGATCCTTTCCTAATGATGGCATAATCGTTAAGTGAACTGGCGGTATGTTGATAAATTGGGCACAGGTAAAATATAACGGTTTTTTTCAGCGATTATGTAAGATTTTTCAATTCTCTATTTCCTGTATATAAATGAACTCTCACAGTATGGTTTCCTGAAAAGATGGCGCTCCAAAGAATGATAAAGATTCTCACCGCCTGCAGACAGATTGCTTTCCCGGATGTGTGCATCTGTTGCGGGTTGACGGTCTATCGCGATCATATACTGTTGTGCGGAGAGTGCAGGGATCAACGCTTCGAGAAACCGATCCAAACCGGTGAAGAAATATTACCTGCTTCTGTTCTGCATCAATTTTCACTCTGGACATTTGATAAAGGGGGGTATCTCCAGGACCTTCTTCATCTTTTAAAATATCATCACCTTGGTAACCTTGGCAAGGAACTGGGAGAATATCTCGGAAACAGCTACCGATGTAGTCCCGAGTACACCTATATGAAAACGGATCGCTCCAGGGGGTTTATCCTGATTCCGGTGCCTCTTCACAGAAGAAAAGAGAGGCAGCGTGGTTATAATCAGGCCCGGCTGATTGCTGAAGGTGTCGCTGCCGCAACAGGGTGGAAGCTGTTGCCTGACGATCTACTGATCCGAAACAGAAATACCAAATCACAAACCGGCCTTACCAAAGAGGAACGCACTGCGAATGTTCATGCTGTTTTTGAATGGAAGGAGCGTGTGCGTATGAATGAAATACCTGTTCTGATTGATGACGTCTTTACAACAGGGGCTACTCTTTATGAACTGGCAGACATGGTCTACAGACATTGTGAGCGGAGTTCCATTCTCTTAACTCTTGCCAGAGCCTGATATTTTAAAAGCTTGCCAGTGACTTTGCGGGAGCCTTAAAGCGGCATAAGAAGGCCGAATCAAGTGGTTCTAAGAGGTGCTTTATGATGATCTGAACTCTCTTGTCCGTTGGTTATGGGGAGAATCGATCTTTCCTGGACCATGGAGTTGAGTTTTTTGGTTTATAGAAATGGCGTTATCTTCAGGATGTAATGGATAAAAAGAAAACCCACTCTGTACAAATATTGGAGACCCCGTTTTCTACAGTCAGTAACAGGGGGCACTGGTTCTATACTACACGGGCTGCAGTGGAAAAACATCTTCCCGGCCTGTTGAATTTCTGCACATTTGAAAAACTAATTTCCAGGTCAATCGTCTGGATTGACAGTGCCAATTCACTTGCCATGTTGCTCTTTCTGGGTTTGGTCTTTCTCATCAAGCCGTGGCCCGCAATCGCCATCTCCATACTGTTTCACTTCCTGTGGTATCACTATCATCATCTGTTTGCCCGTATCGGATGGACTCCAATTCTAACAGTAATAAATCATGATCTGTTTCAGCTCGCTGTAGCTGTACCGGTACTTAGCTATCTGGGGATGACGGGCAATTATCTGGCGACATTATTGGGATTGCTCAGTTTTTTTCTCTTTAAAGTGGGATTGCTGCGGATGTTATGGGACAGAATTCCCTCAATCGGGAGTAAAAGAAAACTTCCCCTGAACGACAAAACTTTAAGGGTTATATTAACACAGTACGCTTCCAGGCATAACATATCACAGAAGCACATAACTAAAATAGATCAACAGATCCATCGAATAAGTATGGATAAAAAGTAGAAAGATGAAAGAAATCAGATTACTGATTGCACGTCATGGAGAGACCGATTATAACAAAGACGGACTTTTGCAAGGAAGGGGGATCGATGCCCCCTTGAATGCTACAGGTATGAGCCAGGCAACTGAACTGGCCAAATATATTGAGCAGTATCCCGTCACATATATTGGTAGCAGCAGCATGATCCGGGCTTATGAAACTGCAGAATATTATGCAGACGACACAGATATGAATATCATTCAGCATGCCGGCCTGGATGAGATGGACTTTGGAGAGTTCGAAGGGAAGCCCTATGCAGAGGTAGTAGAGGAGCTGGAACCCATAGACAAGGCGTGGCGAAACGGAGAAGTCAGACTGCAATTACCGGGAGGAGAATCACCGGCAGAGGTTTTTGAACGGGCAAACGAAGTTTTCCAGTCGCTTCTTTCAGAAGCTGAAGGGAGTCACCTGTTTGTTGTGGCGCATGGCCGTTTGTTACGTATTTTACTCTCTGAATGGCTGGGATACGGTATTAAAAATATGGACCGCATTCATCACGATAATTGCGGAGTCAACCAGATTATTTGGTCAGATGGCGAGTTCAGAGCCGAATATCTCAATAAAACGAATTATTTCAATAAACTTAAACGGTTTGCATAATGAGTGAAAAAGTAAGAAATATGTTTGCTGATATTGCCGATGATTACGATCGGATTAACGGCATATTATCTTTTGGTATCCATAAAGCATGGAGGAAAAGAGCAGTTGCAGAGAGCCGTGCACGCCCGGGTGACCGGGTACTCGATTGTGCCACAGGTACAGGAGATCTTGCCCTGGAGTTTAAGGAAGCGGTGGGCCACAGCGGATATGTGCTTGGAACGGACTTCTGTAAAGAGATGATCGAGCATGCCCCGGGAAAAGCCGAAAAACAAGAGCTTGTTGTAGATTTTGAAGTGGCGGATGCGATGAATCTGCCTTATGATGAGGATTCGTTCGATATTGCCAGTATTGCTTTCGGCATCCGAAATGTGGATGATCCATCCGTTGCGCTAAAAGAGATGGCCCGTGTGGTCCGGCCGGGAGGCAGGGTTGTGGTACTTGAATTTGGTCAGCCCGAAGGGTTTACCGGAGTTCCGTTTCGTTTCTACAGCAAATACATCATGCCGGCTGTGGGCGGTGCAATCAGCGGTAATCGGGAAGCTTATACCTACCTTCCTGAAACCAGTGCTAAATTTCCTTCAGATCAGGCATTTCTTGAGCTAATGAGGGAGACCGGAGCTTTTCAATCGGTCCGATCCGTAAAACTAACGGGAGGCATCTCCTACATTTATATTGGACTGGTTTAGATCTTCCGCCAACAGGTGTATCCTCCAGATGCCTGGGTATCTGGCAACGGATGTATCTGCACATGTATTTTGGAATTAATTCTAATTAAACTTCACTATTTTATTGCAACTTAAATGCATGTCAATCTTTAACCTGTGAACTGGTGAGCAAATCAGGGTGGATTGAATACGATCTTTAAATGGTCTTTGCAATCTGTTATCTGACCCGTTTTTGCAAGAAGTTTACTCCGGCAGAGCGGGAAGTTGCCACCGATTTAGACTCTTAATTTATTGGAAAAGCATCTATGAATATTCAGGAAATTACCAGGTATTTACCCCATCGCTATCCGTTCCTGCTGGTAGACCGTGTACTGGAACTGGAAGAAAAAAGGATTCTGACCTTGAAGAATGTGACCGTAAATGAAGATTTCTTTAATGGGCACTTCCCGGGACAACCCATCATGCCCGGTGTATTGCAGGTTGAAGCCCTTGCGCAGAGCGGATGTATTATGTTGCTGGATGGCCATACCGAAGACATCAGTGATAAACTGGTTGTATTTACCGGAATAAAAAATGCCAGATTCCGTCAACAGGTAGTGCCTGGTGATCAGCTTATTATGGTGGTGGAGCTGATCAATTTCAGAAGAAACTTTGCCACCATGAAAGGAGTAGCAAAAGTTGATGACAAAGTAGCCTGTGAACTGGAAGCCTCGGCAGCAATCATTCAAAAAGGAGCTCAATGAGTACCCAATCAAAAGATACCCGAACCAACAAGGTAACTACCCAGACGATCGTGGAAATGAAGGCCAGGGGAGAGAAAATTTCCATGCTGACAGCCTATGACTATACCATGGCTGGAATTATTGACCAGGCAGGAACAGACGTTATCCTGGTAGGAGATTCTGCGGGCAATGTTATGGCGGGTTACGAGACAACAGTTCCCATGACACTTGACCATATGATCTACCATACTGCTTCTGTGGTCAGAGCGGTGGAAAGAGCACTGATCATTGCAGATCTGCCATTCATGACCTATCAGGTGACGGCCAGGGAGGCGCTAACAAACGCCGGACGAATGATGAAAGAAGCGGGCGCCCATGCCATTAAGGTCGAGGGAGGCGTGAGTATTGCAGAGACGGTAAAGAGGATTGTGGATGCTGGAATTCCTGTAATGGGGCACCTGGGGCTGACGCCACAAAGTATCTATAAATTCGGAACTTATAAAGTGCGCGCAAAAGAGGAAGGTGAGGCCGAACAGCTTATAAAGGATGCAAAGGCTTTGGAAGAGGCCGGAGTGTTTTCAATTGTTCTGGAGAAGATACCTTCTGTACTGGCGAAGAAAGTGACAGAGTCTGTTTCTGTACCTACTATCGGTATAGGGGCAGGTCCCCACTGCGACGGTCAGGTGCTGGTCATTCATGATATGCTGGGTTTGAATAAAGATTTTTCACCCAGATTTCTACGCCGGTATGCAGATCTGCACAAGGAGATGACCGAGGCAGTTCAGCACTATAATGAGGATGTGAAGTCAGGTGACTTTCCAAATGAAAGCGAACAATATTAACGATACATATCACAGGGGCAAAAGCTGCAGCAATCTGTAACTTCCCGGGCCGGTTATCGAAAGAGATTGTTCTACAGGACCCTCAGGTCCGTGAGCCTGTCTGCATATAGGTAATCAAAATTTATGTCGGAAATCGAAAAGCCACTCATTCTTGTTTGTAACGATGACGGGATATTCTCACCTGGAATCAAAGCACTGGCGGAAGTTGCTGCTGAATTCGGAGAGGTTGAGATCATTGCTCCGGACCGCCAACAGAGTGCGGTAGGTCATGCAATCACCGTCCGGACCCCTCTGCGCTCACGGGCCTTTCAGGTGGATGGGCGTTTCAACGGACAAGCTGTCTCGGGTACTCCGGCAGACTCTGTAAAGCTGGCACATGACCGCCTGCTCTCCCGGAAACCGGATCTTGTGGTAAGTGGCATTAACCACGGAAGCAATGCGGGAATCAACATCCTCTACTCAGGCACAGTCAGTGCTGCCACCGAGGGTACAATACTCGGGTATCCATCTATCGCAGTCTCTTGCACAGATTTCTCTGAGGAGGCTGATCTGTCAGGCGCCCGGGAAGCGGCAAGAAAAGTGATTTCCTATGTGCTGAAGCATGGATTACCAAAAGGTGTTACCCTCAACCTAAATGCACCGGCTGGTCCCTTGAAAGGAATCAAATGGGCACGTCAGGCGAACAGCCGCTATGTGGAGGAGTTCGAAGGCCGCGTAGACCCTCACAACCGATCCTACTACTGGCCTACCGGGAAATTCCAGCTTCTGGACCAGGATGACAATAATGATATATCCGCCCTGGAAAAAGGGTATGCATCCCTGACTCCGATTCAGTATGATCTGACAGCCTATTCGTTATTGAACGATTTGGGTAAGATAGATTTATAGCCCGTTATTCCGGAGATTTTCAACAAGCTCCAGCCAAAATTGATCCACGAGAGGCTTGCGCTCTTTACTGACTTGAATTTCTATCTGTTCAAGGTGGCTTAAACCGAGGGTTTTGAGATGAGTCCCCCAACGTGCACTGTCGATAGAGATAAAAGAGTCATTCGGTCCCTCTTGCTGATAAATCAGCTGATTTTGCAATTTGTAGATTGGATTTAGCGGAATATCTGTTCCTTTACCTACAGCTGCACTGTATGAAAAGTACTTCGTTTCAGGCGCATCGGGTGTATTTGGGTTAAACTCCTTCGTGACATATTCTGGTGTTAACTGTTCAACAGCTGCTTGTGCATCACTTTTTTCAAATGGGTAGATGCTCTCGCCAAACCAGTCAATCAGCTGGACGAGTTTCTCCTTTATTGTTTCCGGAGCTGTAAGTCCGATCACCGCAAGATAGGTGCCATGGTGAGGTGAGGCAATCGTTGTCAGGGAGGCAACCGAGGAGGCTATACCGAGTTTGCTGATTGCCCATCTCATATCGAGACCGCCCATGCTGTGAGCTACGACATTGAAGCGCTCAAACCCATATTTTTGTTTTAGTTTTTCGATAGTAGCCGCCCACTGTT
>CALKWT010000225.1 GCA_938003885.1 uncultured Balneolaceae bacterium
GATGGATTGAACACACATTACAGAACAGAGCCAAATCCAAGGCCGCTATATCAGAAATAGTTGGTTTTGAATTCAAGAATGAGTTGGCGCCGGACATAGAAAAGCAGTGGGCTTTGTTATACAAAAAAACGGCGGGAGATCAGAAGAAGGAATCGAGACGATTAACCGGTAGGGAATTAAACTGGATTGTTCGCGCAGTTGCAGTTCTGATCCTGGTTTCAACCGTTTGGGCGGGCAGCCATCTCTTTTCAAATGATGGTATGCCTGTTACCCAGCTTGAACAGCTGATAGAAGAGACTACGCTGCGGACAGCGGAGAATGAGCAGAAAATCATGAGGTTTTCCAACGGTTCAAGCATCGTATTAAACAGTAACTCAACCATTACCTACAGTACCGGGCAGGTGAACAGCCAGACCATTCAGGTTTTCCTGGATGGAGAAGCCTGGTTTGTGGCAGATGATGATCCCGGCCTGCCGGGTCCGGCATTTTCAATTTCTACACCCAACGGCATCATTGAGGATATCGGTACAGAATTTCTGGTCTCTGTTGGAGATACCGGTTCCCGTGTTGTCGTACAGGAAGGCGTTGTTGAGATCTTCCCCTCCAGGCACCAGGCTGATTTCAACCCTCCGAATTATAAAGAGATTTCTTCTTATCGGGCAGAAAAAGGAGAATTGATAGAATTTACTCATGAGAATATTTTAGACAGAAGAAATGTAAACACAACATTTTATACCTCATGGGCTACTGGATTTATGCAGCTGGATCGTACTTCACTGGATGAGTTTTCGAGGTACATAGAGCAGCGTTATGACGTGAGAACAGTGATTGCAGATGCAGAACTTTCAGGGATTACCCTGGACGGGGCGGTATACTTTAGAACTCTTGAAGATCTGGTCCAATCTGTATCACAAGTAACAGGAATCCCGGTCTACCGATCTGCAGAAAGAGATACGGTCTATATCGGGAATCCAAATAGCAGGGCAACCAAAACACAGGATGAACATGATTGACCGCTTACGGTCAGACCCTCTTCAGTAAGAAAGGAGAAACTCATTTTAATCCTCATCGAAAGCAAAACAAATAATAAATGTGATTATGAAATGTGATGTTACCATGAATCGATTACTAGTAGCATTGAGCATGTTTGTAATCTGTCTTACAGGTTACACCAGTCAGGCTCTGGCGCAAGCTCAGGCTCTGGGTTCACTTCTGAACTCAGACAGCCAGCTCTACTTTGAAGAGAAAGTTGAGCGCGGAATGGAACTGGAGGAAGCGCTTAAGCTCCTTGAAAAAAAGTACAATGTGGTATTTCTGTACAAAACAGATGCCGTGGAAGGCAAAGAGGTGTCTGGTTCATACTATCTGCCGGAGAGACTTGAAGAGGCCCTCGTTACTTTACTTGCCGGAGAAAACAGCGAACTTGACTACTCTTATATCAACCCCAAAACATACGGAATATATGTAGCGGATCGGTCAGGCACGTCCGAAGTCGATGAGTCTGTTGAAGCGGTTCAGCACTCTGTAACGGGACGGGTAACGGATTTACAAACGGGGGAACCACTTCCTGGCGTGAATGTGATATTGAAATCATACGACAGAGGCGCCGCTACAGATCTCGATGGGATCTATGAGGTCGTAGCCGAGAGCCCGCAAGATACGCTGATCTTTACCTACATCGGATATCAGACACAGGAAATTCCACTGAATGGGAGAACCGCACTGGACGTGGAGATGTCTCCGCAGGCTATTAGTGGTGAGGAGTTGGTTGTGGTAGGGTATGGTGTACAAGAACGTGCATCGGTAACTGGTTCGGTGGCTAATGTGCAGGCAAGGGATCTGGAGCGAGTACCTGCGACAACTGCCAGTGCTGCACTAGCCGGAAAACTGCCCGGGCTTTCATTTAAACAAGCCGATGGACGACCGGGGGGGAGTGCGAATATTCAGATCAGAAATATGGGAACTCCTCTGTTTGTAATTGATGGCATTCAAAAGGACCAGGGACAGTTTAATAACCTGGCACCCGGAGATATCGAAAGTATTACGATCCTTAAAGATGCTTCTGCCGCCGTATATGGTTCACGAGCCGCCAACGGAGTGATTGTGGTTACCACAAAGCAGGGGAACAGGGGACAGGCCCCCACCATCAATATCAACTCATACTATGGGTGGAAAAACTGGACACGTTTCCCCAGAGGGGTTAATGCCTATGAGTGGATGAGTGGATTGGCAGAGGCGGAGATGAATCAGTTTGGCAATACCAATGTCACCCCGGAAGAGCTGTCACGCTGGAGAGAAGGGACTGAGCAAGGGTACCGAAGTTTCGATTGGTACGATTTTATGATCGATCCTGCACCCATGAGTTCAGTAAATGTGAACGTCTCAGGTGGTTCCGAGCGGACGAACTATTACCTATCGGTAAACAGACTCGACGAAACGGCTGTTTTCGGAGATGAATTTGAATTTAACAGAACCAATATACAGTCGAATATTAATACCAGTATAACAGATGCTTTAACTGTCGGAGCGCAAATTAATGGAAGAATAGAAAGCAGGGAGAATCCCGGAGTGCCCGGAATAGACGATTACTGGCAGCCAAGGTTTGCTTTGTTTAGAAACAGACCCACCGAGAGGCCCTATGCCAATGATCATCCGGATTACCCGGCTGATATCAATAATATTGAAACCAACTGGGCACTGCTAAATTACGATAGAACCGGATGGCTGGACGACACCTGGAAAGTTTTACAGCTCAACTTCAATGCGGAATATGAACTGCCGATCCCCGGTCTGGGTGTGGCAGGCATGGTCTCCTACTATGTTGCGGATAATGTTTGGGATAACCATGAATATCGATACGATGTGTTTACCTATTACGCGGATGAAGATGAGTATGTAAGAACCGGAGGAAATGACAATCCATACAGGGGAAGAGAGCAGGTGAAAATCACCGAAAATGTTTATCAGTTTCATATAAATTATGAAACCATGCTTAATGAACGTCATTCAATTAGTGCTCTTGCAATGTCAGAGTTTTATGAAAGGAGCTGGCTGCGCCATTGGGCACATTCAGTACCCCCGACCGACGACCTGTATCTGTTTCAATTTCCTGACATGACATCCTATGAGGATCAGGAATCCGAGCAAGCCAGAATCGGATATGTGGGTAGGATAAATTATTCGTTTGATGAGAAATACCTGCTTGAACTAAGCGGCCGGTACGACGCCTCCTGGCAATTTCCGCCGGATAACCGGTGGGGGTTCTTTCCTTCTGTTTCCGTTGGCTGGGTACTGTCACGGGAAGGTTTTATGGATTCTCTGGTAGATAACAGCCAGCTGGATGAGCTGAAGCTGCGGGTATCCTACGGACAGCTGGGTGATGATGGCGTAGGTCTGGGTTCTTTTGATTATTTGCCGGGCTATAACTATGGAACCTCAAATGTTATTATTGACGGTCAGATGATCCGGGGAGCCAGAGACCGGGGAATACCCATTGACAACCTGAGCTGGTACACCAGTAACATCTTTAATGCCGGGATGGACTTTATGATTGGAAATGGAAAGCTGGGCGGATCCATCGACTATTTCTACAGAAAGCGAGACGGCCTGCGCGGAACCAGGAATGACGTATTTCTGCCTCATGAACTCGGGTATGGATTACGGGAAGAGAATTTGAACAGTGATGCTCATACCGGTGGTGAAATTGCTCTGCACTACTTAGGCAATGCAGGTGAATTAAACTATCGTATTGGCGGTAATTTTTCTTTTGCAAGGAGCAAACATCTCTCCACCTACAATCCGACATTTAGCAGCTCCTGGGATCAATATCGACACTCCATTGAAGACAGATGGGCCGGTATTTTCTGGGGTTATCAGGTGATCGGTCAATTCCAATCACAGGAGGAGATTAATAATTATCCTGTAAATATTGACGGGGAAGGTAATACAACCATCCTTCCCGGGGATCTGATCTATAAAGATGTCAATGGTGATGGTAAAATTGACGGATATGATGAACGGCCAATCGGTTACGGTGCAGGATGGTCCCCCATTATCAATGGTGGTATCAATGTAAGTATGAACTATAAGAATTTCGACCTGCACATGGATTTCTCCGCCGGTTCGATGTACAGCACTAACCGACACTGGGAAATGAGAATTCCATTTCAGAATGGTGGAAACCTTCTTTCAGATATGTATGAAGACCGCTGGCACAGAGAGGATCCGTTCGACCTGAACAGTCCCTGGGTATCGGGAGGGAATCCCGCGTTGAGATATAACACATCTCAGCATAGCAATTACAATCGGAATTCGGATTGGTGGCTTACCAACGTGAGCTACTTGAGACTTCGGACGTTCGAAATCGGCTACACCATGCCCGCATCCATGCTTGAGTGGCTCAACATGCGCACTGCCCGTGTGTATTTAAATACATATAACCTGTTCTCCCTCGACAATGTGCGTCAATTTGGTGTGGATCCGGAGATCAATGATGACAACGGACTCCAATATCCGCAAAACGTCCAGTTTAATATTGGAATTAATATTTCCATCTAAACAATATCTATATCATGAAGAAAATAAAAGATTTAATACCGGCTAAAATGCTCCTGATGGGCCTGCTTTTTGCAGGCACCTTCGTAGCGTGCGAGTCAAATTTCCTGGACAGAAACCCCACAGATATCCTCCTGGAGGATCAAATGTGGTCAAACGAACAGAATGTTCTGTCGCTGCTGGCAGACCTTTACGATCGGCTGCCAGAGTATCAACAAATTCAGGGGTGGTGGGAGTTCACCAACTTTGATGATGCTTTTGCATCCAACGCCGGGGATTACTGGCGGCATCAGGAGCAAAGTTTTCCTTACGACTGGTGGGGATATTGGGACTATGGCTACATACGTGAAATTAACCTCTTTATCGAGAAAGGGGAGGCGACGGACCAGCTTCCGCCGGAAGTCGTTACCCGCTATCTGGCTGAAGCGCGGTTTATCAGAGCCATGGTCTACTTTGAGTTGGTCAAGCGCATGGGGGGTGTCCCTTTGATACTCGAATCTCTGGAATACGATTATAGTGGAGATGCATCGTACCTCCGGCATCCCAGAGCCAAAGAGCATGAGATCTACGATTTTGTGATCAGTGAAGCCGAAGAACTCAAATCGATTCTTCCAGATGATGCGGGTCAGAAAACCAGAGCGACCAAAGCAGCCGCTTTAGCACTGCAGTCACGCGCCGCCCTGTATGCCGGTTCCATTGCCAACCATGGAGCGTCGACACCATCTGTTTCCACACCAGGAGGGGAGGTGGGAATACCTGAAGAGATGGCTCAGGGATATTACGAAACTGCCCTGCGTGCCTCTGAAGAGATCATCCAGAGCGGAAACTATGCACTTTATCAGGAACTGGAGGATCCCTCTGAAAACTTTGCCAACCTCTTTTTAGATAAATCCAGCAATTCGGAAATGATCTTTGTCAAGGATTATCTGGAAAATGGCAGGACTCACGGCTTTACATTTGAGGTCATGCCGCGTTCATTGCGGGAAGACAACACCAGCGGCGGAAAGCTCAACCCTTCATTGAATCTGGTGCAGACATTCGAACTGTTAGATAACACTTTCGAACCTCTCCAAAATCGGGATCCACAAACTGGTGAGTATATCTACTATGATGATCCTCTCGACATTTTTGCAAATCGCGATGGCCGACTTGCGGGTACGGTTATACTTCCCGGTTCCACTTTCCGAGGAAGTCCGGTAGACATATGGGCTGGTTATAAACTGGCTGACGGATCGATTGTTACCTCAAACTCGCTTGGGGGCCGCTCACAACTTCCCGGAGAGTCGGGCGAGACGCAGGTTGTCGGGTTCGACGGACCCATTGATCAGCTGGAATGGGCGACACAGACCGGTTTTTATATTCGAAAGTTCGTGGACCTGAGTTCTGGCTCCGGTAACCGCGGTACCATGAGTGATGTGTGGTGGGTTCGTTTTCGATACGCCGAAATTCTTCTCAATGCCGCTGAGGCAGCTTTTGAATTGGGCAATTCTGCACTTGCCGCAGAATACATGAATGAAGTACGGCGTCGGGCAGGATTCTCGGAAGATTTATCACCTGCTGAGATCACATTCGATCGAATTGTCAACGAAAGAAAGGTGGAACTGGCATTTGAGAATCATATTCTGTGGGATAACAAGCGATGGAGAATAGCGCACAAAGTCTGGAACGGCAACACAACCGATCTGACAGAAAACCCGGGTGTAGCCGATGAAACAAGCACACGTCCATTCGGCTTATGGCCATATCGTGTTCACAATCCAGGGAGTGAAAATCATGGAAAATGGGTATTTGATGTGAGGGTACCAAGTCCGGTTACAAATGCCAAATACTTCCGGTTGGGAAATTACTATTCCTGGATCAGCAATGATATCAGAACAGCAAACCCTCTGATTGTACAAAACCCCAACCAATAAGAACGTATCATAAATTTAATATCAGATATCATGGATAAATTATTAAAAATGGCGACGGGTTTGAGTTTGGTTATCCTGCTTGCAAGTTGCGAATATGATAATTACGACGAACCCGATCTGACGCTGGATGGACATATCGTGTACCAGGGTGATCCGATCGGGGTGAGTTACAACGATGTGTCGCTGGAACTTTGGGAAATGGGCTGGCAGGAACAAGCCCCGATCAATGTAGCAATTGATCAGGACGGTTCATTTTCCGCCCTGCTCTTTAAGGGGGACTACAAGCTGGTGATACCTGCAGGAAGAGGCCCCTTCCGCTCTTTGATAAATGCGGAAACTCAGTCCGACACCCTCTTAGTGAATCTGAGTGGAAGCACCCATCTGGATGTTGAAGTGATGCCCTACTACATGTTCCGGAATCATGAGTTCAGCCTTACAGGTGGTGAAGTTCAGGCTACTTTTACACTTGAGAAGATTTTAACCGGTGAGGAGGGTGCGGATATTGAAGAGGTCTCTCTGTACCTAAGTAAAACACAATTTGTGGATAACCGAACCAGTGTAGCAGAGGCCCATCTTCCGGGACATGAGCTGCAAAATCTGTCGGGTATTCAGCTGGAGGTAAGTGTGCCTGAGATGGTACCTTCGCAGGACTATCTGTTTGTACGGATCGGAGTCCGGATTCAGGGAGTGGAGCACCGGCTCTTTTCCGAGGTTGAACGAATAGAACTTTAATAAGAGAGGATGGCCGGGCCGGGACTGTTCAAATCTTCGGCAGCCATTCTTCTGATTACAGAAAAGGGAGGGCTTCGTATATTATCGGAATGAGAAAATTTCTAATGACACTCATCCTGGCGCTGGCAGCAGTACAGTGTACGTCTCAGACTTCCTCTGAAGGTGCGGGCACTCCCTGTGTTTTTTCAAATCCTATTGCCCCGGGAGCAGATCCCTGGGTACTTGAAAAAGATGGTCTCTATTATTTTAGCGAGTCGCACGGAGGAGCTGTTCACATCTCAGTATCAGAATCCATGACCGACATTAAATCAGGCAGTCAGAAGGTGTGGGAACAGCCTCGATCAGGCTGGAATTCGGCTCATCTTTGGGCACCGGAGCTACATTATGTCCGGGGGAATTGGTATATCTACTATACGGCCGGAGAGTCAGGCCCACCTTTTATTCATCAGCGTTCCGGTGTACTTCGGGCAGTAACCGACGATCCGCTCGGCGAGTATGAAGATTTAGGGATGCTCTATACAGGAGACGACATTGCAACAAAAAAAGATGCAAAGTGGGCGATTGACCTGACTGTGCTGGAAATGAACCAACAGCTTTACGCAATCTGGTCCGGTTGGGAGGAGAACGCTGAGACAGACCGTACCCCGCAGCATATGTACATCGCCCAGATGGAAAATCCGTGGACGGTGAGTTCAAACAGAGTGAAAATATCCTCACCGGAGGAACCCTGGGAAGCAGGTACGGAGCTGGCCATTAATGAAGGACCGCAGGTTTTAAAAAACGGAAGCGATGTTTTTATTGTCTACTCTGCAAGTGAATCCTGGCTGCCGACCTATAATCTGGGGCTCCTGAAATTACGATCCCCTGATGCGGACCTTTTGGATCCGCAGAGCTGGGTCAAAGAAGGATCTGTATTTCAGGGAGAGGGTAACATTTTTGGAGTCGGGCATGCCAGCTTTACAACTTCGCCAGATGGGTCGGAGAACTGGATTTATTACCATACGAAAAGCTCTCCTGATCCGGGATGGAATCGCGCGATCCATCTGCAGCCGTTTAACTGGAGAGAGAACGGGCGTCCTGATTTCGCACGTCCCATACAGCCCGGCGTAGCTATTGAAAAACCATCCGGATCTTGTTGGTAGTAAGAGATGAACTCTTTCGTTCATCAACAGGCTCCGATCTCTCTGTTTATTTTGAAAAATTGATTGAATATCACAATATTGCCAGATTGAGTTACAAGATGACAGTCGTGCAATGGATCCTGTTGATGGATCCGGTAATCGGTAAATATCTGTCTCATGCCATTTCAATTCAGCATGGTATCGGCTCAAAACTCATTCATACACAAACGAATTAAAATCTCATTTTTATGGATACTATTATCAACTACCCGAAAGCTCTGATTGTGGTTTTGCTTTCAAGCCTGCTGTTTGCGGCCTGTTCGCCCGGTGAAGCGGAGCAGACCGAAGCTGATCAGGAAAGTAACGGCACAGAATCACCGACCGTACTCATCGTTGGCGGGCATGCCGATCATGATTTTGACCGCTGGTTTAACCAGGAAGATACCTCCATTCTTCGAAATGCCGGCGCCCAGGTATCCTATACAGACGACCCGGATGCCATTGCAGGGCAACTGAATCAGCTCGATATTCTCTTTTTGAGTAATAATCAGCCCCTTCCTGATCCTGAGCTTCAGGAGTCGATTCATGATTTTGTACGTCAGGGAAACTCTCTGCTTCTTGTTCATGCAGCGATCTGGTATAACTGGCAGGAAGAGTGGCCGGAATACTACCGGGATTTTACCGGTGGGGGGAGCCATAGTCATCCGCCATTTGGAGAGTTCGACGTCTATTTGACAGGTGAATTGCATCCGGTGACGGAAGGCCTTCCTGAGCGGTTTACCGTGACAGATGAGCTCTACCGGTTTCAGCGGGCAGACGGAGGAACCGATATGAACATCCTTGCCTATGGCATAGAGGCTGAGACGGGTGAAGAGTATCCGGTGATTTGGACCACTCGGTATGGAGATGGAAAGATTGTGAATATCACACTTGGGCATGATGGGCAGACCCACCAGAGTCCTCTTTATATCACGCTTCTGGAGAATAGTATTCAGTGGCTAAGTGAGGAGTAGATGAAGCATTATGCGGAATGTTCCCCTTCCGTTAAATGAATAGTTCTTAATCTTCTATTTGTGCTACTTCAAGGAGTGGCAAAACTGGCATAGAGTGAGGTCAGTACAAGAACCATCCGACCGGTGTTTCTGGAGTTTTGCAGGCGAGCTGTTCTGTTCCAATGTCTGTCAGACTGACGTAAGAACCAGGCTATGCCGATAAAACAACTCTCTACAATTTTCATCAACTAACCATTTAATTGCATAGAAAGTTTTATGAATCGTTTAAAAGGACAATTTTTTACCAGGGAAAACACGGTTGAAGAGAAACTGGATCGCGGATTGCACCATTGGTTTTCCCGCCCGGATATCACAGGAAGCGAGGATCTGATTGTGGTTCGTGTGGAAGTCGGCCCGGGCGAAGGACACCCATTTCATATACATCCCGATATGGATGAGGTGATATACATCCTGTCCGGGCGCGCGGAGCAGTGGATCGAAGAAGAGAAAAAAATTCTGGAATCCGGCGAGTCCGTCTTTGTGCCTAAAAAGATGGTGCATGCCACCTTTAATGCCGGTACCGAACCCCTGCAGTTTTTAGCCATCCTGGGCCCCGGCGCCGATCTGGAAGGTTCTATGGTGGATGTAAGTGATCAAGAACCCTGGAAAAATCTAAAAAAGTAGTCTCAAATATAGTTTATAACTGAACCCGGCCGGGATCGATAAGACCCGGGAGCCGTTTTATTTGGGAGGCTTATACGCCTGCCTTACTGAACCACAGTAAACAACTATCGATATTGGAAATTCAAAGACTGTTATGAATAAAACCATCCTGCTCATCGGATCGTTTGATACCAAAGGCGAGGAGTTCTCCTATGTACGGGATCTGATCACAGCTAATGGATTGCAAACGTTGCTGCTGGATACCAGTGTACTTGGAGAGCCTTCTGGAGTCATCCCGGATATCTCTGCGGATCAGGTTGCACTCGCAGGTGGAAGCTCCCTGGAGGAGCTACGCCGGGCCGGTGACCGTGGAACAGCGGTCGATGTCATGATTGAAGGCGTTAAAAAGCTGGTTCAACAACAATATGAGGCGGGAAACTTTGATGCAGTGCTGAGCCTGGGTGGAGGCGCGGGTACCAATGTGGCTACTGCCGGTATGCGTGAACTTCCTGTGGGGGTCCCCAAGGTGATGGTATCCACGCTGGCGAGCTCCGATGTGAGCGCCTATGTAGGCGTTAAGGATATCACCATGATGTTTTCAGTAACGGATATCGCGGGTTTGAACCCCATTTCACGCAGAGTATTGGCAAATGCAGCCGGAGCCGTCTGCGGTATGGCGGGTCAGCAGGTTCCGTCGGCACGGGAGAAGCCTCTGATTGCGGCATCTATGTTTGGAGTAACCACACCGTGTGTTACGCAGGTACGAAAAATCCTGGAGAAGGCTGGCTACGAGCTGCTGGTGTTTCACGCCACCGGGAACGGAGGCCGTGCCATGGAATCGCTTATCGATGAAGGATATTTTTCCGGTGTGGCTGATCTTACCACGACGGAATGGGCAGACCAGGTTGTGGGAGGAGTTCTCGGTGCGGGGGAAGATCGCCTTGGGGCGGCAGGAAGAAGAAAGATACCCCAAGTCGTTTCCTGCGGCGCGCTGGATATGGTCAATTTCCATGCGATGGAGACCGTCCCGGAACGATTCCGGGGGAGAAACTTGTACAAACACAATCCCACCGTAACACTGATGCGGACCACGGGTGAGGAATGCCGGGAGATTGGACGCAGAATTGCGGAGAAGCTGAATCAGTCCGAAGGGCCTGTTTCGCTGTTTCTTCCTTTAAAGGGTGTGAGCTCACTCGATACTCCCGGGAGGCCGTTTTATGATCCGGAGGCGAATCAGATCCTGTTCAGTTCCCTGCGAGAGCATCTTGAAGAACATGTACAAGTGTTTGAACTTGACCAACACATCAATGATACCGAATTTGCAAAAGTGGCAGCTGACGAACTGCTGTCCATGCTGGAAACGCGTACCGATTCTGGATAATTCGCTCTGCACACAGTAAAATTGGCTGTAGGAGGTGACCGCCGGAGCTCTTTCCGTGACGATCTGTCTGCAGATTATTTTCTGAGATAATACAGAGCACCGGCAGAGCAACAACTTATAGAAAAAGTTCCTTGCCCGATCACAGGAAGGAACAGCAACTCATTTTAATTCATAAAAAAACCATTAGATATGCCATTTATACCTTATCAGGAAAGCCTGAAACGACTACAAGATCAGATTGCCGCGAACCGGCCTATTATTGGTGCGGGTGCGGGAACGGGAATCTCCGCCAAGTTTGCCGAGCGCGGCGGGGTGGATATCATTATTATTTACAACTCCGGTCGCTACCGGATGGCCGGTCGCGGGAGTGCGGCGGGTATTTTAGCCTATGGGGATGCCAACGAAATCGTGGTGGACATGGCCAGTGAGGTTCTGCCGGTAGTGCAGGATACGCCGGTTCTGGCTGGTGTTTGCGGAACGGATCCGTTTCGGTTGATGCCGGTTTTTCTGAAGCAGCTCAAGGAGATGGGCTTTGATGGTGTGCAGAACTTTCCCACGGTGGGCGTCATTGACGGTAACTTTCGCCAGATTCTGGAAGAGACCGGGATGAGTTACGACCTGGAAGTGGAGATGATCCGTCAGGCGCATGAACTGGAAATGCTTACCTGCCCGTATGTATTCGATGTGGATCAGGCGGTCAAGATGACCGAGGCGGGTGCCGATGTGCTGGTGGCCCATATGAATACGACCGTCAGCGGTTCGATTGGTGTAAGTGAAGATGTTGCGCCCACGCTGGAGGAGTCTGCCCGGCGTATTCAGGAAATTCACGACGTAGCCAAGGAGATCCGCGAGGATGTTATTGTGCTGTGTCATGGCGGGCCGATTGCCGAGCCTGAAGATGTGCAGTATATTTTTGAAAATACGAAGGGGATCGCCGGATTTTTCGGAGCCTCCAGCGTGGAGCGTCTGGCCACTGAGCGGGCGATTGAGGCGCAGGCGCGCTCATTTAAAGAGCTGAAGTTATAGTTTTTGTCTCTTTGAATCTTTGCAGTTCCCCTTCCCGGGTGGGGAGGGGACTGATTTTTGTTTCCATGTGGTAGCTGATAAGAACGCTGGTGTTTTTTCCGGGTCGGAACGGCTTCTGCCAATTAACTAACTTCTTTTTTTATGTTAAACAGACAATCTTTACTGAAATGGGCATGCGCAGCCCTGATGATATTTGCTGGTTTTCTGGCCGGATGCGCAAACGAGGAATCATCAGAAAGGCCCCGCAGCGGCGAAGAGCGGCTGAAGGTTCTTTTTTTAGGGGATGACGCGGGGCACGAACCGGCAGTCCGGTTACGGGACATCGCCCGTCCGATGCTCGACCGGGGCATTGAACTCTTTTATACAAGTGATCTGGAGGATATCCATTTGGGGAACCTGCGTCGTTATGATGCGGTACTCTTCTATGCCAATTATCACGAGCCGCACTACCCGCAAACCGATCCGCAGATGATCGCTGATCTGGTGCAGTACGTAGAAGAGGGTGGAGGTTTTGTGCCGGTTCACTCGGCTTCGGGTAACTTCCGTGACTCTGATGAGTATATCGCCCTTCTGGGCGGGGCGTTTGCCAGCCATGGTGTGGGCACATTCAGCACCCGTATTGCCGAACCCGACCATCCGGTGATGAAAGGATTCACCGGGTTTGCAAGCTGGGACGAAACCTATGTACACCAGAAACATAACGAAGAAAACCGTACGGTATTGAGCTACCGTGATGATGAGCCTTGGACCTGGGTACGTACCCAAGGAGATGGGCGTGTATTTTATACCGCCTGGGGCCATGATGAGAGAACCTGGCAGAACCCGGGTTTCCATGAGCTTCTGGAGCGGGGAATTCGTTGGGCTGCAGGCCAGGACGTACAAGAAGAACTGGCTGGGCGTACGATTGAAAACCCGTTTACCTATGTAGTACTTGATGTACCGTTTCCACCCCCGCACGAGGAGCGTCTGCGTTATGAGGAGGAGGTAGGGCCGATGGACCGGGGAGCCAATAATCCCCGTTACTACCAGAAACAAGAGCCTCTGGATCCCATCACAGCCATCGATCGGATGATTGTGCAGCCGGGCTACCGTGTAGAGCTGTTTGCCTCCGAACCTGATATTGTAAACCCTATTTACATGGACTGGGATGAGCAGGGACGCCTCTGGGTGATTGAATCGATTGAATAT
This sequence comes from uncultured Balneolaceae bacterium, assembly GCA_938003885.1. Classification (GTDB taxonomy): domain Bacteria; phylum Bacteroidota; class Rhodothermia; order Balneolales; family Balneolaceae; genus Rhodohalobacter. Next base: position 13,571 of record CALKWT010000225.1, read on the forward strand.
CCTTATCCACGGAATTTCTGGCCGGATGGCGGCGGCAAGGATCGTATTATGATTCTGGAAGATACCGATGGGGATGGCCGGGCAGACAAGTTTACTGTATTTGCTGACAGCCTTAATATTCCGACTTCTCTTGAGTTTGCCGATGGCGGGGTAGTGGTGCATCAGGCCCCCCAGACACTCTTTCTGAAAGATACCGATGGCGATGGAAAAGCGGATCACCGGGAGGTCCTGTTTGAGGGGTGGGATCAGTGGGATACCCACGCCGGGCCCAACAACTTGCACTACGGGCTGGACAACTGGCTCTGGGGTGTGCTTGGCTATGCCGGTATGGATGGCCAGGTTGGCGGCGAACACCACGATTTTGGAATGGGTGTGTACCGTTTTAAGAAAGATGGTTCAAAGCTGGAATTTTTACAGCGTACCAACAACAACACTTGGGGTCTGGGTTTTAACGAACAGGGTAATGCGTTTATCTCCACAGCGAACGGGAATCCGAGCACAATGTTTACCATTCCTCAGCGACTCTACCGGGGTCTCGATGGATTAGGAGATTCAGTGACCGACCGTCTGACGGATACTGCACGGATTATTACTCTGACCAATCTGTTCCGCCAGGTTGACTGGGTGGGTGCATTTACCTCTGCAGCCGGGCACGGTCTTTATACCGCCAGGAGCTGGCCGCAGGAGTATTGGAACCAGCGTGCCTTCGTAGCAGAGCCGACGGTTCAGCTGGTTGCCGAGATGGTGCTTGAAAAAGAAGGGGAGAGCTTTCGTGCGGAGTACCCCCGGAACCTGATTGCCAGTGATGATGAGTGGTTCAGCCCGATCATGGCTGAAGTAGGTCCTGACGGACAGGTTTGGATAGCCGACTGGTACAACTATATCATCCAGCACAACGCGGAGAGTGATCGTCAGGAACCGACCCCCGGCAATGCGTATGCCAATCCGCTTCGTGACCGTCAGCATGGACGAATTTACCGGATTGTCTACGAAGGCGGGGAGACTGAAAAACCACTGAATCTGAAGGATGCCGGTACAGGTACGCTGGTTGAAGCGCTCACGCACCCGAATATGCGCTGGCGGAAGCATGCCCAGCGTCTTCTGGTCGAGAGCGGGGATCAGGGTGCTGTGGATGGGCTCATTGCACTTGTAGAGGATTCCTCCACCGATGAAATCGGCCTGAATCCAGGTGCCATTCACGCTCTTTGGGCCCTTCAGGGACTGGGAGCGCTGGATCAGCCAGAAGGGGAGGCGTTCCAGGCTGCTGTCGCTGCGCTGAATCATCCCTCGGCAGGTGTTCGGAGCAATTCCGTTCAGGTGCTGCCTGCTGCAGAAGAATCTGTGGAAGCGATCCTGGACGCGGGCCTTCTTGAAGACTCCGATGGAGATGTACGCTTGCGTACACTCATCGCCCTTGCAGATCAGCCGGCCTCTGCGGCGGCTGGAGAGGCCATTTACCGGTTGCTTGCGCAGCAGGAGAATCTCTCTGCGGAGTGGATTTCCCAGGCGGGTGTAATTGCAGCGGCGGCTCACCGGGGAGGATTTATAGAGGCTGCGGGGGGGCAAGATGCTGTTGAGGCGCTCCCTGCCCGGGACGATGAACAGCAGGAGCTCAATCTGGAGTCGATCACGGTGATGATTGCCGGTCTGGAGCAGCCTGAGGAGGCTGACTCTCAGCAGAGGCAAGCAGCAGAAAGAGAGGAGATTGTCGTGGACGTAGAACTTGAACTGGGAGTCACCCCAAATGTCTTGCAATTTGACAAGGAGGAGCTGCGGGCCAGGGCAGGGCAAACTGTTCGTATTGTATTTACCAACACCGACAATATGGAACACAATCTGCTGATCATTATGCCGGAAAGCCTGGCGGAAGTAGGCCGTCTGGCCGATCAGATGATGGCTTCACCCCAGGGCCGGGAACGGGCCTATATTCCCGACACTCCGGATGTGATTGCGGCCACTCCGATTCTGGATCCGGGAGAGCAGTTTGAGCTGGTGTTCCAGGTTCCTGAAGAGCCCGGCGAGTATGAATTTGTCTGTACAATTCCGGGACACTGGCGTATTATGAATGGATTGTTTATTGTCGAACCCTGACAGGGGTAACAAGCTGGTCAGTAACCCTTACAGATAGATAAAAAACCTACCCTGTTGTAGCCCGGGACACCGATCCGGGCCGCAACAGGGTTTTTATCTATAAATACCTACTTTAAATAACCACTTTATCCGAATACCTATGCAAATCTTAAAAAACCTTTATCAAATCGGCGGTGACCTGAACGGATTCACATTTGATGAACCCGGAGCACTATGGAACGACGGCAATTCATTTCTTCTGAAAACGGATGAGGGGCTGATCATGTTTGACTGTGGGTGTGGAGACACCATGGATCAGATTTTCAGACATATTGAGTATTGGGATATGTCTCCGGATGATATCCGGTACTGTATTCTGACACATCCCCATTATGATCACGCCGGGGGGGCGCATCTGCTTAAAGAGCGTGGTATTCCGCTAATTTCAATCCGGGAAACCGCTGACGCTGTTGCATCAGGAGATGAGCGATGCTGCGGATATCTCTATCACAAGACATTTCAGCCGGTGGAAGTGGACAGGGTTGTGGAAGATGGAGAAATTCTGACTCTATGTGGCCTGGACATTGAAGTGATGCATCTGCCCGGGCACAGTATGGGATGCACTGCCTACCTGTTTGAATGGGAAGGAAAAAGGGTAGTGGTGAGCGGGGATGTGATCGGAACCCTTCTCAGTGGATTCTTTGGATGGGATGGTTCCATAGATTTTGATAAAAAAATCTACACAGAGTCTCTGCGTAAATTCGCAAAAGTAGATACCGATATCATGTTGCCCGGACATGGTATGATCTACTTCCACAAACCCCGAAGAAGAGTGGAAGAAGCGCTCAATGCCGCATTGATGGAGTGGAGATAGATTATAAGCTGAACCGGAGCCCCATCCGTGGTCCTGATGGTTCCGAACTGCTTAACCGGTCTGAAGATCGGTCTGCACGCCTTGAGTGGTACGTTTGAACAGACAGTTTTTAAAGTCGGATCGGGGTCCCGCCTGCACCCCTGACTGTCCATGACCTCTGAAAAGTGGGCTATATATCTGAGTGAAGCCCGTGAAGTTGTACTTTGAGGTTTTAGTGCACAGATCATGGGGCAGACTGCAACAGTGAAATCATTGGGCTGCCGGTGAGCAGGGACTCACCGGACTTGGCAGTACAGAAGAAATTAGACTTTGAACTTTCATTAATTTTACTTAATCATACTACCATTTTGTAACAGATAAATTAGAACGTTTACTCCTGAACCAAAACCTACATAATGCTCCCTCAATTTATCCCGAAGTCACCCGCTTCTTTGCTTCTTCTTTTTTTTATTGCCAGTCTCAGCCTGCTCTCCTGTAACCGGAAGACGCCGTCCGTTCTGATCTTCAGCAAGACCGAAGGGTTTACCCATGACGCTATTCCTGATGGGATCGAAGCGATTATGAAACTGGGCCAGGAGCATGGATTTGACGTGGATACCACCACCAATGCTGCACTTTTTACAGAAGAACATCTGCAGAACTATTCAGCTATTATTTTTCTCAACACGACAGGGAATGTTCTGAATCCGCAGCAGGAGACAGAAATGCAGCGATACATTCAGAGTGGCGGAGGTTTCGTAGGCGTACATGCAGCAGCAGATACAGAATATCACTGGGGTTGGTATGGAAGACTGGTGGGAGGATACTTTCTGGATCACCCCGGAATCAACGACCCGCATCCCAATGTTCAGCCGGGGACGATATTGGTAGCAGACCCCAACCATCCCTCTACAGAGTTTCTGCCTGAACGCTGGGAAAGAACCGATGAGTGGTACAGCTACCGGGATATATACGAAGAGGTCAATGTTCTGCTGAAACTCGATGAACAGAGCTACCAGGGGGGTGCTGAAATGGGGGATCATCCTGTTGCCTGGTATCATGAGTTTGACGGTGGCAGATCTTTTTACACCGGCCTGGGACATACCAAAGAGTCCTATAGCGACGAGTTATTTCTGCAACATCTGCTGGCCGGTATTGAGTATGCAATCGGAAGCTCACCCCGGCCGGACTATTCTGCTTCCCGAACGTCCCCGCTTCCCGAAGAGAACCGGTTTACCAAAACCCAGCTCATCCTTGGTGAGCTATTTGAACCCACTGAAATGACGATACTCCCCAATCTGGATATCCTCATTGCGCAAAGAAGAGGTGAAATTCTGCTCTATAAAAATGCTGACTCCACACTTTCTGAAGTGGGGTTGCTGGATGTTTATTGGTACACCGAGGAAGAAGGAGTGAATGCGGAGGAAGGGGTGATTGGCATCCAGGCGGATCCTGACTTTGAAAACAATAACTTTGTATACATTTTTTACACGCCGGCAGACACATCTGTCAATCGTATCTCCCGATTTGAGTTCAGAAACGATCTGCTGCAGATGGATTCCGAGACGCTTGTTCTGGAATTCTATTCACAAAGGGATATCTGCTGTCACACGGGCGGTTCTCTGGCTTTCGATAACAACGGCCTTCTCTACGCTTCTACCGGTGACAACTCTACACCCTTCAATCAGCCCACAGGAGATTACACGTTGAGTGGGTATGCCCCGCTGGACGGGCGGCCCGGTTTTGAACAGTATGATGCACGGCGCACTTCAGGTAACTCCAATGATCTGAGAGGAAAGATTTTGCGCCTGAATGTACAGGAGGATGGTAGTTATACCATACCCGAAGGAAACCTCTATCCGGAAGGCATGCCGGGCACCCGGCCGGAAATCTATGTGCAGGGGACCCGAAATCCTTATCGGATATCGATCGATCCCATGAATAACTATCTCTACTGGGGGGATGTGGGGCCGGATGCCAGCAATGATAGCCTGGAGACGAGGGGCCCTAAAGGCTATGATGAAATCAATCAGACGCGTGAAGCCGGGCACTACGGATGGCCTTATTTAATTGGGGACAACTATCCTTACAGGGAATTTGATTTCAATAGCGGTACACCCGGCGAAGCGTTTGATCCTGATGCTCCGGTGAACCGGTCCCCATCAAATACCGGAATTGAGGTGCTGCCTCCTTCAGAGCCTGCTTTCATCTGGTATCCCTATGACGCCTCACCGGAGTTTCCGCTGACCAGGACCGGAGGAAGAAATGCCATGGCGGGGCCGGTCTACTACACGGAACTCTTTCCGGAAGAGACGCGGCTGCCCGACTATTATGATGGGAAGTTTTTTATTTATGACTGGATCCGGGATTGGATAAGAGTGGTTAGCATGCATGAAGACGGATCCTTTGACAAGATGGAACCTTTTATGGAGAGCACCACATTTAACGGGGTGATCGATATGGAAGTGGGGCCGGATGGCAGGCTCTATCTTCTGGAGTATGGCAAAGGGTGGTTTACACAAAACAGGGACAGTGGTATCGCAAGGATTGACTACAATGCAGGAAACCGCTCTCCGTCAGTGCACGCTCTCTATGCTGAAGAGGCTTCGGGACTATTGCCTTTCGAGGCGGTATTCCATGTTGATGCTACGGATCCTGAAGAGGATCCCCTTCACTTCAACTGGCATTTGTCAAATGGAGAAACAGTGGAAACTACTGTTCCTGTATTGGAATACACCTTTTCGGAAACGGGAGAGTATAGTGTCCGTGTGGAAGCAGTGGATCCGTCGGGCTTGTCGGCTATGAGTGAGGAGCTCTACATCTATGCAGGCAATGTAGCTCCTGTGCTGGAAATTGAGATCGATGGTAACCAGACTTTTTACTTTGATGACACACCTGTAAACTATTCGGTTCACATAGAAGATGTTAAGCGGGATGTTACACCTGCTGAAATCAATCCTGAAAACCTGTTTGTGTCATCAGAGTTTGTTTCTGGCCGTGCTGCAGCGGAGCCTGAAGCGGGGCATCAGATAATTACGGATGCGATGATTGGGCGGAATTTGGCTGCAACGCTCGATTGCAGGGCTTGCCACAGCGAGGCACTGCGGTCTGTGGGCCCCTCCTATATGGAAGTTTCTGAGCTTTATCAGGATGAGCCAAATGCGGAGAGCTATCTGATGGATCAGATCATCACGGGAAGTGTCGGCGTTTGGGGTGACGTTGCGATGCCTGCTCACCTGGACTTACCAGAGGAGGATGCAAGAAAGATTGTGGCCTGGATCCTGTCACTTACCGACGAATCAGATGCCGGCTCCTCATTGCCTGCGACAGGCCAGATAACTCCCGCCGCGCTTGATGGAGCCTCCGACCAGACGAACAGATTTGTACTTTCCGCCCGGTATACCAACGAAACGGAGCCGGGAATTACACCTCTTACCGGTTATGCATCGAAGGTATTGCGGGGTAATGTACTGGAAGCCTCGGATGCACGGGAGCTAGATGGCTTCCAGATAATGGAATTTGGTGGTCAGAATCTGCTGCTTTCAGCCGATGGCCGGGGGTCCTTTAGTTTGGGTGAAATTGACCTTATTGGAATATCCTCCATCCGGATTCAGGCCGGGTCTATGGAGCCAATAGCGAACCGGTATGTTTATGAACTTCGGCTGAACTCCCCGGATGGGCCTGTGGCAGGACGGGGCGAACTCACTCCGGAGATGGTGGTACACCATGGTGAAATCCCTGCCTATTCCATAGAGGTGCGGCTGGATCCAGCAGATTCGACAACTTCGGATCGTGATATTGGTTCCATTTACATCACAAGCCGACCGGCCGGAGAGAGCGGAGAAGATGTCGTGGCATTAACAACTTTTGAATTTGTGCCTATTTGAAAACTCCGGAAGTGAATTTATAAAGGGGGGGAGTACGGGCAGCAGGCTCTGCTGTTGCGGATTTCACCCATTCAATGCACTGCGCAGGCATCGATTTTTTACGTCGATTTACAAAGCGCTGATCAGCCCGTGACAGTACCATCTCAAAAGAATCTCTAATACTGGTCAACATACAACCTATAATGCTTGCAGAGATCGCTTTTGCATTGTGTAAGCTAATGCGGTACAACTAGTTATATGTATGGATAAATAAATTTGTATGCGGCAATCACAAATTTTATAATAACAGGAGGATCGGTGGATCCACAGGTTGGGGTGGGAGAGAGGGTACTCCCGGTATATCCCCCAAACCTTATCCAGACATGATCATCAGGCAGCATAAAGTGGCTGTTGGGTACATCGGATTCTGATCTTATGGCTGAGACCTACGAAACGGTACTGGAGGCGAACCAGTGGACCAGTTACAAGACTGATCATCATCTATTTGAAACCGGGAACGGAGATATTTCCATCTTTACTGCATGGAACCATGGGGTACTCTATTATGAAAATGATACCCTGGAAGAAGTGGCCCGAAAATTTGAACGGTGGTACGGAGTAACCATCAGCTTCAGCAATGAATCCATAAAACGTTGCTTTATCAGGGGAGAGCACAGGGATGAAACTCTCAGAAATGTACTTGAATCCATCACCTATGCTTTTGAGGGAATGAGTTATGAGATCAACGGGAAGAGGGTGGTTCTGTCTGGTAGAGGGTGTGCTTAAAGAGAGGCGCTTGCGAAAATGCAACTCATCAGGTAGTGCGAAATCACCACAAAGCGAGTACACAATCCCATGGAATCGTTTATAGGGCTCATGCAAAGCTCGGAATGGATCTTTTGTTGTACCTAAAGAGTGATAATTATGAATCGCTCTCAGGCAAACACGAAATCGAACCTTTACCGTACCGAAAAGTACCGGAACGCATCATGCGTGCGTCTTCCGGATTAAATCAGGCAGTAACAGATTTTTAAAAAGACTGCAAAGGGCTTCACCCCAATGCAATCAAGACATGTGTAATGCTTCCCGATAAGCCAACGTTGTATCCCGGTATACTTTTCAGGATACCGTTCAACATCTGTCTGGTGAAGGCTTACCTGCCTTCCAACCATATTCCGTATATGGCCCTGCCTTAAACACACAGACAGGGGGCCGTTATAATTTCAAAAAACGAACATTGTATGATCGACTTCCTACTAATAGGACACAGGATTCTGATAGTACTTACAAAAAAATTTCAAAAATTTATCATCTCCATTTTTTACTCTTCCAATAAATAAGCTTTTTAGCTTTATAAGTGATTATAAGTATGGGAATTGAGAGGGTTTGTATAATTAATGTTCCCATAAAGCATAGTTACTTAAAAAAATAAAATTCTAATTAATGATCAGAATGGCTGTTTAAAGCCCGATAATTAGAAATAAGTATGATTTTACCACCGATTTTAACTTTTCCTGTTAGCTTCCTGAGAGTATAGTGCCTAACAAATCTGCCCCTTGCGCTGCTACAGTCTAGATCAATAAAATGGTTGATGAAAAACATGTCATCACCCACATCCAGCGATATAGCTTTCTTGTGATTCTCTGTATCCGGAGTTCCTGAAAAGTAGGTCGGTTGTTGGATGAAGGGTTGATTTTACAGCAGGCTTTTATCTTAACTCATCCCTCTGTTAGTCCAGATTCTTTTTATCAACTGTCCAAAGTGAAGATTGAGAGAGGCCACTGGGCGAGCCGGTGAACATTTTACCTGCTTCTTCATCACCCTTTAACTGCCACTGATACCATGCAGTAGCTACCCTGGCAAACTCTCCGCCGTGCGGTTCAGCATAGGTTCCGCCATGACCAACATCCATATTAGCCACAAATACAGGCACATGGTTAATGCGTTCAAAATCATCCATACCATTGTTATAAGCAATATCAGACTCCCCGCCTAACAAGTAAAGAGTGGGTGAGTGCAGTTTGTCGAGCTGATCTTTTGAAAGAGAAGGCATTCCCTGTATTCCGCTGCCGGGAGTTGGCAGAATACCACTATTAAACACGCCCACCGTTTTTATACGCCTGTCCGGTGCTACTTCAAGAGCCTGTAGCCCTCCGCACGACATACCGCTTACTCCGATACTCTCCGTAGCAATTTTGCCGTAGTATGGACTGTCCCTGTTGCTGTTTTGTGCAATGGCCCAGTCGATGGCATCAATTAATAAAGAAGACTCTGATTTATCGAATTTCTGTTCACCCACTTTTGGCATAGGGCCAATTGCAATCACCAAAAATCCATGAGAAGCAACTTCGCTCAAAAAATTCAGATGTTCCCAGGGGGAGTTGTTACATGCGCCATTGCCCCAGGCTATGACAGGCAATTTTTTATCTCTGCCAAACACGCTTAAATCTTTAGGACGGAATATTGTGTGAGTGGGTAATGTCTTGTCTGAGATCATGATGGCCTTATAGTCTCCCGTTCCACCATCCTCTATCGTCCGTGAATCATTCTGGGCAATTGTCACACTAGAAAAACTTGCCAGGATCCAAAGCAGAGATAAACATTGTATAAATCTAATCTTTTGTCGGTGTTTACATTTCTTCATGATCTTTGCATTAACTGGAGTTGATTGCATTTGTTGGCTTGATGATTGTTTGTAAGGCCTTGCTGAAGATATTGTAAAAAGATTTAGCATATAAATATTCTCGCTGTTTTTGACTATACTCTTTTAGAAAGCTACTTAAACTTATGAGTTGAGGAGGGTATTACGTTGACATCCAGGCCGTTCAAAAGTACAATAGGTATCGCTCTCTTTTCATACTCCTATAAACAATAAACGTTTTAAATCTCAGATTAAGAAAATGAAACCATTCCGATCAGAAATTACCCGCCGCAAATTTTTTCAACAAGCAGGAAGCTCAGCTCTTGCACTGACATTAGGAGGCGCGTCCACTTTCTTTCTCTCTCAGCCTGCGGCTAAAAAGATCAATGCAGGGAGTCGTATTAATGGTGTCGAAATAGGGATTATCCTTCCATATGCACTGCGAGGAATTCCCGGGGATCCGGATGCAGAACAGTTGCTGAGCTATGTCAAAGAACTTGGAATCAGCTATGTCGAGATGCAGGCACCGCCGGCCGAGCGTTTTGCAGGTATATCTGCGGACAATCCTGTAGAGTGGAGACTTTCTGCCGGGATGGAAAAATTCAAAGAACTACGGAAGCTATACAACGACGCCGGAGTGGAATTCTATGCTTTCAAGCAGACGCTTTCTGCTGAGATGTCGGATGAGGAGTACGACTATACATTTCGGGTAGCACGGACCCTCGGTGCCAGTCAGGTAACGATGGAGCTGCCGCGCCGTGACCCGGATGGAACCCTCACTAACCGGATCGGACAATTTGCAGAAAAGCACCAGCTGATGGTGGCATACCACAACCATACCCAGGCCAATATCAATTTCTGGGATCGTGCCGTCTGGCAGTCGGAATACAATGGGCTTAATCTGGATATCGGCCACTATGTTGCCGCCAACGGACCCGAAAGTCTGATGGAGATCCTGGATAAACACTGGACGCGAATCGGGAGCCTCCACCTGAAAGACCGGAAAGTGGGCATGGGAGACAATGTTCCATGGGGAGAAGGGGACACGCCTATTGCTGAAGTCCTTCAATTAATGAGAGATCGTAAGGCTCCCTTTCAGGCAACCATCGAACTGGAGTATAACGTACCGGTTCATTCTGACCCCCTGCAGGAGGTAAGCAGATGCCTGGAGTATTGCAGGAGGGCATTGGAGGGTTGATAAAACGAGGGACACATTTGCCCCTCCATTTCAAAGTGGAGTGAGTATTTGTCAGCTACTGGATAGACCATTCTGTCCATGGACCATAAACGACCACACAAATCGTTGGGTTACAAAACACCCATCGAATGTGTAACTTAAC
>CALKWT010000226.1 GCA_938003885.1 uncultured Balneolaceae bacterium
TCAACTTTCCTGAGGAGTGCTATAGGCCACAGACCCAACGTCATACGCATACCGGGCAGGCGGAACTTTTTAGTTCTCAAGTCTGAAGTGGGCTTTTATGTAGAATCCCGGGGCGAAGCCCTGTTATTCTGCATCGTCGGCCTGGCCGTTCAGATAAGGGTTCTGTATACCATAATCGTTTGGGTTGTAATCGGCCAGTTCAAAAAAATAGTCCCATGCGAGTTTACTCTTTCCATCTTTATCTACCCAGTTCGGGTGGCTCTGCTTAATCAGCCCGACAGCTCTCTTTGCATATTTGATCCTTTCCGACTCCTCCTCAATTCTGGGGATGGCTGCAATCATCAGATCAAGATTATAGCCGCAGTCGTAATCTTTTGGTTTTTTCTTCTCTAAAAACATAACAAATAATTGGTAAAATTTAATGGTAACAGGCTCAGCCTGTGAGAATGCAGCGCGTTGAAATGGCTAATTACCTGTTTCAAGCTCTGAATCTCTGTTAAAATTTAATCTTCCGAATCTGCCCTGATCATTCACCGGTGACGGCAATGTTGTACACCTCTGTTTCTATCCGGTTTCATTCCGTATACACCAGGGATAAAAAATGGTTGCCCTGTAAGATCTCCCGGAGCTTTCAGCTCTGATCTGAATCTTAAAGATACGGCTTTTCTTATTAATAAATGTCTTTTATCTCACATCTGTGGCTCTTACATCTCTCTTTACAGACTGAATAACGTCGAAGTCCCAAAGGCGACATGAGGTAGAATCAGGAAGTCGACGAGAGGATCAACGACCTCCCATCACCCTGGCCAGAAGAGGACGGGGCCGGGACGAGGCCGGAACAGCGTATCCTGCTTAACAAGTGCAATGGCCCCGGAGCCGGTCTCCGAATGGCTTTATTTAGGGGATCTGTATGGAAGGATAAGGCGCGCCCCGAGCAGGCCGGAACCTCCGGAGAGCGGATAAGGACCGGAGATTTAAAAATGCATTTATTTAATCAATGGTGTGTAAAAATTGTATCTTTCCACCAAAATTGAACTTATCGTAACACACCATGATTTATTCAACCATTTTAGATGCCATTGGAAATACACCGATTGTTCGGTTAAACAAAATAACCGCAGGATTAACGGGTACCATTACCGGCAAAGTCGAATACATGAATCCGGGGGGGAGCATAAAAGACAGAATTGCTGTGAAGATGATTGATGCCGCTGAAGAGCAAGGCATTCTGAAGCCTGGAGGCACCATTATCGAAGGAACCTCTGGCAATACCGGAATGGGACTTGCCCTGGTTGCAGCTGTTCGTGGATATCGATGTATTTTTACAACTACTGATAAACAGAGCAAGGCCAAGATCGATCTCCTCAGGGCGATGGGTGCCGAAGTCATTGTCTGCCCAACCAATGTTGAGCCGGATGACCCGGAGAGTTATTACTCGGTAGCCAGGCGATTGAGCAAGGAGATCCCAAACTCTTATTATCCGAATCAATATGATAATCTAAACAATACCGAAGCCCATTATGAGTCCAGCGGGCCTGAAATCTGGGAGCAGACCGAAGGCAAAATCACTCACTATGTTGCAGGTATGGGGACCGGCGGCACCATCACGGGTACAGCCAGATACCTGAAAGAGAAAAACCCCGATATTAAAGTCATTGGGGTGGATAGTGTTGGGTCGGTCTACAAACACTTTTTCGAGACAGGTGAATTCGACAAAAATCAGATCAAGCCTTATGTTACCGAAGGAATCGGTGAGGATATCATGCCTGCCAATATCGATATGTCACTGATCGACGCTGTTATACAGGTAGGAGATAAAGATGCGATGGTAACGACACGGAAGCTCGCTAAACAGGAGGCCCTGTTTGTAGGAGGTTCGTGCGGTGCTGCGGTTTACGGAGCGCTGGAATATGTCAAGGAACATCCTTTGAAAGAGGAAGATCTTATGGTTATCATCTTGCCCGACAGCGGTTCCAGATATGTGGAGAAAATATTTAACGATGAATGGATGGCAGAGATGGGATTTCTGGATTCCGATGATGAAGAACAATAATATAACGAACTGTTAATCATAAAATATTGAACCGAATGGATTCACAGAAGCCTAAAAAGGCCAAACCGATAGAAATTGAACTGAAAGAGGAAGAGTCGACCGGCACGTACTCAAACCTGGTGATGATTACTCACTCACCCTCGGAGTTTGTGTTCGATTTTATCTCCATGATGCCGGCTGTTAAAAAAGCAAAGGTGGTTAAACGTCTGATTATGACGCCGGATCACGCTAAAAGGCTGGCAAAAGCTCTGAACGACAATATCCGGAAGTTTGAGGCTGAAAATGGGCCCATTTCAATTCGCGATAAGGTTGAGACGCCCTTTCACTATCGCGGACCCAAAGCGCAGGCCTGAAACCCCTGCATATATGGTGGCCTGAACTCTATAGTTAAAGGGTTTTCATTTGGACCAAGCAATAAATGCCAACTCCAGGAGGGATTGATAGAATAGAGCCTACTTTTTGACCGCAATCAGCAAGATTAATCCGACTGCGAGAAAGAAAACATGCGGAAACACAGCGGCGAATAGAGGTGAAAATGTCCCGGTAGCTCCAAAAGGTTCAATCACCTTCATGAGGGTCAGATAAACAAAACTGATTCCGAGCCCGGATGAAATGTAGAACCCTTTACCTCCTTTCCGGGGTTCAGCTGCAAGGGCAAATCCGATCAGGCATACGGTGATAATAGAAATTGGATAGGCCATCCGGCCGTAGAGCTGAACTTTGGGCAGGTCGACTCCACCTGCCCCGATCCGCTCTACCGAATGGATATATTCCAGAGCCTGGGGGTAGGTGAGCTGATAGATGGCCGACGTTCTGCGGGTAATATCTCTGGGGAGGATATTGATATCGAAATGCTGTCTTTCAGTTTCCTCTTCTCTAATATCATTGCCGTCAAAATAGCGGATCTTGGCCCGGTCGGTGACCCAGCTGGAGGTGGAGTCTGCCCACATCATCCGGTTAGACTGAACAATCCTGGAAATCTGATCGCCGGAATACTCCAAAAGGTACACCCTGTACCCCACATCAGCATTTGCGTCGTAGAAATTGATATTGATGATGGTGCTGTCTGAATCCTGCCGAAAAATACCCCCACGATCGATCCTGTCGCTGCTGGAAGAAAGAAAGCGCTGCTCAAATTTAATTCTTTCCGTATTAGAGGAGGGGATCACATAGGCGTCGAGGTAGCTTACCACCGCAGCCAGAGTTACACCAATCATGAGAAAGGGTACCGCAAGCCGGTAAAGGCTGATGCCAGAGGCTTTTATCGCTGTAATTTCAAGCCGTTCCGTCATCTGCCCTGTCAGGAAAAGGCAGGCGACAAACATCGCAACGGGGAGTACCAACCGGGTCATTTCGGGTATGTAGTGTACGTAGTACTCACCCCAGATCTGGCTTAATTCCGCTCCACGATCTGTAAAATCATCACTGTTTTCCGAAAAATCGATCAGAATGAAAATACAGATCAGAATTACAAGCATAAAAAGGGCAATGGCCAGTATCCTGAAGAATATGTAGCGGTCCAGTTTTTTCATGATCGTCTGAATAATCTAGTGACTTGAAGGGAAGTGGTCACATGAAGTGTCAGGATGATGCCGACCAGAAGATAGATAAAGTTAATTCCCCACATCCCCAGGAATGGGGATATGAGCATCCGGTCTGCCAGCTTTTCTCCCTGTATGACGGCGATAAAGTAAATTGTCAGCAGAACAGCACTGATCACTGCAGCTACACCAATATTGCCTTTTCGAGTCAAAATACCCAACGGCGCCCCGAGCAGCACAAAGATGACACAGGCAAATGGTATACTTAGTTTTTTATGCACTTCGACTTGATACTCTGCAATTCTGAAATCGCGCCACTCCAGGTTGGTCTTAAGAGTTTCCAGTTCAGGGCGGTATCGGTCGAGGGCGCTGATACTGCGGTTGACAACAGCTCGCTGTACCTCGGGATTGGGTAAGTTGGCCAATGCGATAAAGTCGGAGGGATAGGTACCCCCTGTATCTGCAATAGCACTCTCTTGCAACTCAAATATATGAGTCTCTTCGAGATTGAAGGGGAGGTGTTTATCTCTGGCGACTGTGGAATGAAATTTATCGATCTCCGCCTGTTGATCATTTCTCAGTGTATCAATCACGGCCAACATCGCCTGAGCACTCATCGTTCGGTCTGTACGACCCCGCTGCTCAGGGTTGGACCTGGAGAATGAGAGATCGGACAGATCGAAACTCATTCTATATTTAGAAAAGGTGTTTTTTTCAAGTGTTTCTTCCTGGCCGCGGGTCCCCGGTATATACCTGAGAATAGAACCATCCTCCAGAAAAAGGGATAAGGTCAGTTCGTCCGGACTCTCCAGCCAGCCCCGCTGAGCATTAATAAAAGCACGGTTTCTGTCCTGGGTAGGTTCCTGAATAATACGGATATCGAAAAGGGAATCGGACTCACTGTCAATCTCCTTGATCAGAAAGGTATATCCGTCAATATTATCATAGAAGGTGGAAGGCTGCAGATCGAAGGCGGGTTTTTGGGTCCGGATATCAATGAACAGGGATCTCGCCTTATGATTGGATTCCGGCAGAATATCATTCGAGAAATAGCCGGTAAAAAGGAAGATAATAAGCCCTAAAATAAAAACCGGAGTAATCAATTTTATGGGATTGATACCCGCTGCCCGTATGGCTGTGAGTTCATTCCACTCTGAAAATTTGCCAAATGCGATAAGCGTAGACAGCAGAACAGAGATTGGAAGCGCAAGAACCACCATATAGGCGAGGTTGTTCAGAATCAGCTCTATCACCACCCCTAAAGGCAGTCCTTTTCCTACCAGTTTATCCACATGGAGGATCAGGAATTGCATCAGCAGGATAAACATCATAGTAAAAAAACATAGCAGAAAAGGTCCGATATGTTTTTTGATTAAATCTTTCTGAACAGGATTCAGCATAGCAGGTCCATCATCACATTCTCCGTTATAACGGATCAGAACAGCCTTTCATACAGGGGATCAGCCGCTGCGGCTGCGATTAAAGCCAATCTATCTTTGGTTTGCTCCACCATCTCTTAGCAAATATACCATTCTGACTGGCGAATTCTCAATATAGGAACTTTATCACTCCCTCAATACGGCAACTTTCAGAAGGTCTCTCTTTGGAAGATCAATGGTGGGTGGCAGATTTACGTTGCAGCCAAACTGCTCGCCGGTAAGTCTGGCGACAGACGGCAGCATCCGGTGAAAGGGAGTTCAGACAGATCCGCATTATACCAGGGGACAACCCGGGCAGACCCCCCTACGATCGCCAGAAGGGTGATGGGGAGAGAGTTAGAGGTGAAACCGGAACAAGGTGAGAACTTCCAGAGCGTGCGGATGGCAGTTGTGAAACTTGAAATTCATGCCCTACCTAATTCTTTCGGACATACTTTCAAGAAAGTGAAGATAACCTTATTATTCAAGCCATTAAACACACTGCAAAAAAGTTTAAATTGTTGATATTGAAGCATAGCTACGTCGCCATTTACTTTTTTTAGATATCGATTCGGATCGTTTCTGCCGGACGCTATCAGGTATACTTTAATAACAGTTCTGTGCCAAAAATCCGTCTGATCTTACTGTTATTTGTCAGTGTGTGTGTTCATTCTGTATGCATTCCAGTCTCACTTTATGCAGTAGAATCAGAGTGGTTTCCGGAAAGTTCACCGAGCACTTTATTCTCTTTGTTGAAGGAACGAAACTTCACCGAAAGGGATACCCTTATACCGGAATCTGAACGAACCATCGCCCTGCCGGATACCGTCTCAGCGAACTCTGAAGAGAATATAGCTGAGGGGGAGGACCTGCTGCCGGGCCGTGAAGATCCTATGGGCCGTCCAGATACCCTTCAAGTTAATACAGAGAATGATCCACTGGGTGAGCAAAACCTGTTCAGTCAACCCAGACAGAGTTTTGCCTCTGCAGATACCTTGTCTTGTCTCTTCCACAGATACTCCGGCCACAGGTTAGCGGCACCCTTCTTTGACCGCGCGCCGCTCATCACCTACATCTCCTTGCAGGGGGACCTGATCGAAGTGACACAGCAGGGGAGTGACGGCTTTAAGGTTGAGCGGATCATAGCAGGATTTCGCTCGGGTTTCCCGTCGTTCTACACTTTTCAGGAGTATTCCGCAGCCTACCGGAAGCACTCCAGTCAGGAGAATTGGTTGCAGTTGATCCGGGAGGCCTCTTCGCAGGAGGAGCAGCGGCGGGGACTTCTCGATTTTAGTATCGACATACCGGGGGGCAGACAGTCAGCATTTACTACCATCTTTGGATCTCCAGAGGTCAATCTCAGGGTCAACGGGGTGGCGCAGATGAATGTGGGTGCATCGATCCAGAAGTCGGACGACACCTCCCTTCCACCCGATCAGCAAACCAGGATTGACCCGACTTTTGAGCAGAGCCTTCAACTCAATATTCTGGGAAGTATAGGTGACAAGCTGACCATCCAGACAGACTGGGATACCGAGCGGCAGCTCGACTACCAGAATAGGCTGAACATTGTATACGAGGGCTATGATGATGAGATCATTAAAAGTATTGAGCTGGGCAACGTTTCGATGAATACTGGAAACTCACTGATCAGAGGCAGCGGCGCCCTTTTTGGAATTAAGTCGGTGGCAGAGCTTGGCTCGCTGCGACTCACCTCTATTGTATCTCAACAGGACGGGGAGAGCAACGTGGAGACACTCAGGGGAGGCTCACAAGAACGCGAAATTCAGATCCGGCCGGCTGATTACAGTGACGACAGGCACTTTTTTCTGGACTTTTATACCCGACAGGAGTTTGAAAGCAGTATGGCAAACCCACAACAACTCTCTCAGACACTCCAAATCGCAGACGTGGAGGTATGGGTGCTCAGGGAGAGTACCCAGGCAGAGGAGGGCTCTCGCCTGGCCATCGCACTGGCAGATATCGGGGTGGTCGAGAGTGGGGGTGGTGGGTTCCATGCCCCGGATAACCGTCTGGACCTTTTCCCGGAAGAGCTTCTGGATCAGTACCGTGACCCGCAAACTGGTGTATCTGCCTCCGATCTGGGGATTTCGGATTCCAGAAACTTTGAAGAGGGGTACTTTACCCTTCTGAATGAAGGGGCTGATTACACGGTGAATAAGGTGACCGGGACAATCTCCCTGAGAAGGGCTCTGGCAGCAAGAGAAGTGCTGGCCGTTGCTTTCAATTATCGAAATTCCTCCAACGAAATTGTAAATGTAGGGGAGGTGAACCAGGGGGGCGGGGACCGTATTTTTCTGAAGATGCTCCGCCCGAAAAATGTCTCAACAGACAACTCTCTCTTTGACCTCACCATGAAGAATGTCTACTCCCTGGGAGTAACCAACATCACCCGGGAATCCCTGGAATTGGATCTATTGTTTACGGAGGATAACATTGCCCGTAACAGGCTCCCCGGCAGAAGTACCACGCTGCTTCAGGATCTGGGGCTGGATCGTGTGGATTCACAAGGAGCACTGGAACCGGACAACCTCATTGACCTCGGTACGGGTACTCTGGATGCCCAGAACGGGTTTGTCATTTTTCCATATCTGGAGCCGTTTGGCAGCCGCCTCAGGGAGCTTCTGGAAGATTCTCCTGCCACCGAGGCCGACATAGAACGTCTGGTTTACGATGAACTCTACAGTGAACGGCAGAGGAATGCCGCCCAAAGTTCAAAAAATACTTTCTATCAGATGCAGGGACAGTCGCGGGGAGGGGTTCAGGATAACTATAACCTGGGGATTGCATTGGTGGAAGGATCCGTAAGGGTTTATGCCAATGGTACACAGCTCCAGGAAAATGTGGATTTTCAGGTGGACTACTCATTTGGAAATATCACCATCCTGAATGACCGCTATACCGCACCCGGCCAGGATATTCGTATCGAGTATGAAAACCAATCTCTGATCTCTATTGAGCAGAGAACATTCACGGGATTGCGTGCCGAATATCGCATTACGAATGATTTCACCCTGGGCGGCACTTTCTTTCGCTATAGCGAGCGCCCGCTGGATGATAAAATCCGTCTGGGGGATGAGCCGATCAGTAACTCCGTGCTGGGACTGGATTCCAATGCCCGTTTTAATACCCCTTTCATCACCCGGATGCTGGATGCGCTGCCGATTCTGCAGACCAGGGAAGCTTCGGAATTTACATTCAGTGGGGAGATTGCCCAACTCCGGCCCGGGGTTGCAGAAACACGAGCTGTTAACAGAGCAATCCGCAATGATGAGCTCTTTCCAGATGAAGAGGAGGGACTCTCATTTATCGATGATTTTGAGGGTGCCAGCCTGAAGATCAATCTGCTGAATCCCAACCGGTGGAATCTGGCAGCAGCCCCGGCTGCCATTCCGGGTTATGAACCTGACCGCTTCTTTTTTGAAGAGGCCAACTTTCCGGGCCAGCCGATCTCTACACGCCAGAGTAACCTGGATCGTTCTAATTTACGTTCAAAATTCTCATGGTATACCATCCCCCGAAATATTACCACAATCCTTGACAATGCAGAGTTTACACCTGAGTCTGAACAGGTCTTTGTGAATGACGTTTTCCAGGGCAGAGAGATCCAGAGCCGGCAGGAAGACATTATTGCCACCCTCGACCTCTATTATAACCCGACCGAACGCGGACCCTACAACTACAATATGGATCTGAAGCAGCTACTCGAAGAGGAACCCGAGAAAACCTGGGGAGGGATGACAGCGGTCATTCCCGCCGGTCAGGAAGATTTTACCCAGAACAACATAGAGTTTCTGGAGTTTTGGGTTCAGCCGGTATTACCAGGAGGGGATCTCCCTGCCGGGGCAACCGTCGAAGATTACAATGGAAAGATGTATATAGATATTGGGCTGGTCTCAGAAGATGTGATCCCCAACTCCAAGTTAAATACGGAGGATGGCCTTGCCCTCAATCCTGAAACCCTGATTCCCGATGACCCCGGAAATCCCAGGTCTGTCATGCCTGCCAACCCACCGCCACCTGAAGGGCAGTTTTCCAACGCTAACCGGGATCTCGAAGATGTGGGGCTTGACGGGCTTCCCAACAGCGGAGGCTCAGGCGGAATGAATGAACGCAGCCTCTTCTCTGAATTTGTGGCGGCGATGAAGATTCAGTGGGGAGAGAACAGCCCGCAGTATCAGAGAATCGCCAGGGATCCATCCAATGATGACTATGTCTACTATGGGGAAAGTGCGGTTCAGCACCTGCCGCTGCATGAACGTTTTCACAGATTACTGGCCTATCCCGACGGAAATACACCGATCGATCAGTCAGATAAGCGTGCGATAACCAATCGTCCCAACACCGAAGGATTGGTAAACCCATCATCCGTATCTCTTACGAACTCCTATTTCCAGTATGAAGTGGAGCTGAATCCGGCGGATGAATCGCTTCTGGAGATCGGTACACCGGGTACATTTATTGTAGATAAAGTGAGCCGGCCGGGGTCGCGGCAGCAAGACCGGTGGTATCAGGTTCGGGTTCCGATTACAGAATTTCAGAGAAAAGTCGGTGATATTAACGACTTTCAAAACATCACCTACATCCGTATCTGGATGTCCGGTTATAAACAGCCTTTTACCCTTCGGTTCGCAACACTGGAGTTTGTGGGGAGCCAGTGGCGGCAGGATGAAAATATAAATCGGCAGAATGACCCCAATGCCGAACTCCGGATCAGCACCATTAATATTGAAGAGAACGCAAGCCGTAGGCCTATTCCCTATCGTCAGCCTGAGGGTGGCATTCGAGCTCAAAACAGGGGGTCCCAGCTGCAATCTCTGCAGAATGAGCAGTCACTTGTTCTGGATGTGACTGGGCTCGCTCCGGGGGCCACCCATCTGGTCAAAAGAGTCTATCCGGGAGGGCTGAACCTGCTCAATTACTCCAACATGCGAATGTTTGTACATGGGGAGGGATACAATCACCGGGAAGAGGCAGAATTGGTGATGAGGTTCGGGAATGATCTGGAAAACAACTTTTACGAATATCGGCAGCCGGTGACTCCTTCAGATCCTTTCTATCCCTATCAGGACGGGTATGATCCCTCCAATTCCGGGCAGCTTCTGGAAGAAGCGCGGCAGGTCTGGCTGTATGACGAGAACAGCATGAATATTGTATTATCCGCCTTCAATCAGCTCAAGCAGCTGAGAGATCAGGAGGGAGATGGAGATCTCTCTCAGCTCTATGAACGCAGAGATATTCTGGAAGATGCTGTTCCCGGAGCTGTAGTGGCGATCCGGGGGAATCCGTCATTGGGCCGGGTGAGTGAAGTGGGAATGGGAATCCGAAACCCGTATGATCCTCAAAATCCCGATGCCGGCGGAACTCCTATTCTCGATGCCCAGTTCTGGCTCAACGAGCTGCGAGTGTCTGGTTTTGACAATGAAAAGGGGTGGGCTGCGAACGCCAGGGCGACTCTCAAGCTGGCTGATTTTGCAACTCTCAACGCGAATATTACCCGGCAGACCCAGGGCTTCGGAGCCCTCGACTCCCGCCTGGGACAGAGGCGGGTCAGCAATGAACTGGCATACGACCTTTCCACCAACATGAACCTGGATGCATTTATACCGGCCCGATACGGCTGGAGTATCCCTGTGAGTCTTTCTGCCCGACGTTCATCCTCGGTACCTAAATATCTGCCCAATCAGGGTGATATCCGGTTTACCGATTTTGAACAGGCAGTCCGGTCAAGGTCTGATATCAATGAAGATCAGCAGGACCGACTTATAAACAATCAAAGGAAAGAGATCGAAACCTATTCGGAAACCTACTCGGTTAATCTGTCGAACCTCACCAAAAATAGCTCCGAGGGCAGGTTGACTTCATTGATATTAGACAATACTACGGTGAGCTATAATTACAATACTACCGAGGGGCGCTCTCCCCAATACCTGTTTCAGGACAACTGGAATTTTAATGGCTCACTCCGTTATAACCTGGCCTTGCGCAATGTGAAGTTTCTCCAGCCACTGGCCTTTTTGGAAGAGTTGCCGCTTGCCCGCCTCCTCAGCGGACTACAGATCGGCTACCTCCCCAATCATGTTACTGCTTCTGTGGGGACACGCCGTTCCTATGATGAGAGAAAACGAAGAGTGCTTACCGGCGAAGCTGAACAGCCCGTGGAACAGACTCACGCCTTCACCTACGATACGTCCGTCGGTATCGGATTCAATCCGATCCGGTCAGTTACTACGTCGTTTCAGGCACAGAATACGTTTGACCTGGCCCGGATTTCGGTGACCGAGGGGGGGCGAACAGAGGCAGACAGCACCGCTTTCACCCCCGATCCTTCAATGGAGGTTTTCAGAGAGATCTTTACAGGAGACAGAACTCCCCGAAGAAGCAACTATACCGAGAGCTATACTGCGGGATGGCAACCCCGGTTTAATCAGGTCTCTGCTCTGGACTGGCTCACCTATAATGCGCGGTACGCCGGCGGATTCAGTTGGGAGAATACTCCTTACGGATCTGAACTGGGGGCGCGGCTATCCAATACGTTCCGTCTGGACCATACCTTCCGTTTTGATATCAACCGGCTTTTTAATAAAGTTCCACTTTACGAGGGTGCGGTCGAGGCTGACAGAACGGAGGCAGCGGCCCGGAGAAATCAGAACAGTGATGAGATCGAACTGGATTTTAGGGATCATTTGCGTTACTTCGGCAGAAAGAGCGCTCTTGCACTGCTAAGTCTCACCACAATCGACATCAACTACAGCCAGACAAAAACGGGTGCACAGAGCGGATATGACGGCCATTCCGGCTTCTTTGATATGTTCGGAACAGACTACTACAGCCCATCTTTTGGCTACAGAATCGGGCTGGAAGAGAGAATCTTGCGGGACCATCTGATTGCCAATCCCGATGGTTCAGCAGCGGTTCAATTGCCCGCAGCCAATACGTACTCTGATAACCTTTCGCTGACCACACGCCTGAATCCGTTCCGGAATCTCTCTGTAGATCTGACATGGGAAACACAGTGGGATGAACGTAACACGGAATCCATGACGCTCTATCCGGACAATACCATCAACAGCATCCTGAGTGCAACCGGAAACATCACCTCCAGTGTCTGGGCATTCGGAAGCGGTTATGAAACCTTGTTTAAAAGTCAGCTGCAAATGGCGTTTGACGGCATGGACGCTACCGAAAATGTGATCGGTCCGCCAGAAGGCAGCAGTGAAACCGTAATGAACCGCACAGGGCTGCAGAGAAATTTTCGGGAGGCTTACCTCGGCAGTTCAAAATCGATAGGAAGCCGTAATTTTTCAGTTTTTCCTATGCCTAACTGGAGGCTGAACTGGACAGGACTGCAGGACCTGATCCCCTTTGTAGGCCAATACATGCAAGGGGCCTCCATAACGCACGCCTACAGCGGACTCTACAGGTTGGGCTGGAATCTGAATAACAATGCCGGAGAGTTGATTAACCGCAGGGTGGGAGTCTATTCTGTGGAGGATATCAGAGAGGAATTTGAACCGGGATCGATCAATATCGAGCGGCGCTTCTCACCGCTTGCTCAGCTGAACATTACCTGGGACAACGGCTTGCGAACCCAAGTTGGGTATGAATCGGGTTTTCTGACCAGTCTGTCTCTATCCAATACCCAGGTGATCGAGCGTGTCTCCAAGGGGTTGCGCTTCAGCATGGCCTATACGATCCGTAATTTCAGGATTCCGTTTGTGAAGACTACGGCAAGCAATATCGACCTGACGCTAAACGGTTCTGTCATAGAAGATACCGAACGAAACTATCTGCTGACTACGGATCTGAATGAGGCGCTAAGTACCGGAGCAGGAGAGATCAACCGTGATCCGGACGCCTATCGTGTGAATGCCCCGCGGCTCTCCGGCCAATCCCGGATCAATGGAAGCGCCATCGTTGGTTACCGATTTTCAACCACCGTACAAGCAAATTTTGAATATGCTTTCAGCCAGCTCCTGCCAAAATCAACCCGTACTTTTAAGCGAACCACCCACGACATCCGCTTCAGTTTCCGGATCAATATTCGCTCTTCATGAGTGAAACTATTTGCCGAAAGAGAGTACGTCCACCGGATCTGTATTGGCTGCCGTACGGGCCGGCAGCCAGGAAGCGATGACACAGAGAAGAAGGGTGACCATACTGACAACAACAAAGTCCAGGAGATGTGGTTCCACGGGTGCTGTGCTCATATAGTAATTCTCTTCGGAGAGAGGGATGATGCCAAATGAGCTTTGCAGCCAGTAGAAAAGCAGGGAGATACTGATTCCCAACAGAAGCCCCGCGAAAGCGACATAGAACCCTTCGAGAATAAAAATCTGCTTGATTTCGCGACTCTTGGCCCCCATAGTTTTGAGAATGGCGATATCAGATATTCGTTCGAGAACCATCATCAGAACGGTACCTATCAAATTAAAGGCAGCCACGATGATCATAATCCCGATGACCAGCGGAATGGTCTCCTCCTGGAGATTTACCCAGGCGAAAATATTTGCATATCGTTGATAGATACTTTCGGTAATCAGCGGGAATTGTGCCTGCTGCTGTATCTCTTCATGGAGCTGATGAATCTGGTTCGGGTCGGCAGACTTGATCTCCAGTAATGTAGCCTGACGCGGGGATATTCCGAAAAGACGGCGGACATGCGTATTTTCAACCAGTGCAAAATTGTCATCGAATCCGGCCATCCCTGTCTGGTAGATCCCTGTAAGAGTAAACTGAATAATTTCAGGAGTATTGAAAGGGGAGGGGAGACCGTCCAGGGCGTAGACTGTAATTCTACTACCGATCTCAGCATCCAGATGCCTGGCCAGGGTGTTGCCGATGATAATCCCGGGAAGTCCGGTGTCGGTTTCCCGCAGCTGATATTCACCCCGGTCTATGTAGGTGTGAAGTTCGGTGATATCCCCCTCAGCTGCGACTCCCTTGATCAGGGCTCCGCTTACATCTCCTGAAGCCTGAATCATAATCTGTCCGGTAACTACCGGCTGAACTTCTGATACACCCGGAAGTGCCTCGATGTAGGTGACCAAGGTGTCTGCGCGCTGGATGAAGCTTTCATTGAAAGAGTGAATGGTGATGTGCGGCGCAAAACCGACAATTTTGTCGTTGATGGTCGATTTAAAGCCGTGGGCAATAGAGAGTGAAATGAGAAGACCGGCTGAACCGACCGCAACACCTCCGATAGCCATTATTTTAATAAAGGAGAGAAACCGGGAACTTCTATTTCGTCCCCGGAAATACTTTGCGGCGATGTACCAGGTAAATTTCACTTGGAGCAGAGGTGCTTTTCGTACGGGTTAAAGAGAGTACGCCGATGAACGTACCAGATGAATCATGAGTATCTACTCCGGTCTCATTAATGGGAAAAAGAGGACGTCCCGGATCGAATCAGAATTTGTCATCATCATCGCAAGCCTGTCAATCCCGATTCCGATACCAGCTGTCGGCGGCATACCGTATTCAATGGCGCGCAGAAAGTCTTCATCAATTGTCATGGCTTCATGATCTCCCTCTGCTCTGAGCCGTGCCTGTTCCTCAAACCGAGCACGCTGATCGACCGGGTCATTCAGTTCCGAGAAAGAATTTGCAATCTCCTTCCCATTGCAAACGGCTTCAAAGCGTTCGACGAGTCCCTCCTTATCCGGGTGTTTCTTAGCGAGCGGACTCAGTTCAATCGGATAGTCGGTGATAAAAGTGGGCTGAATTAGCTTGTGCTCGACATATTCCCCGAAAATTTCATCAATAAGCTTGCCTTTCCCCGTCCCCTCCTCAATCGATATCTTCAGCTTTTTAGCTACTTCAAGCACCTCTTCCTCAGACTTTCCATAGAGGTTATACCCCGTCTCTTTCTCAATCGCCTCGAACATGGGAAGGCGTTTCCATGGTGCCTTGAAATCGATAAGGTGATCACCTACCCGGACCTCGGTGGTCCCATGCAAGGTCAGAGCAACATGCTCTATCATCTGTTCCATGAACTCCATCATCCAGTTGTAATCCTTATAGGCGACATAGAGCTCCACCTGTGTAAATTCCGGATTGTGAAAACGGGAGAGTCCTTCATTTCGGAAATCCTTAGCAAATTCATAAACTCCGTCAAATCCCCCCACGATCAATCTCTTAAGGTATAGCTCGTTTGCTATTCTGAGATATAAAGGCATATCCAGAGCGTTGTGATGCGTCTTGAAGGGACGCGCAGATGCCCCGCCATAGACGGGTTGAAGAATAGGAGTTTCTACCTCCAGATATCCTCTCTGGTTCATATAGTCGCGCATCGTCTGAACCATTTTCGTACGTTTTATAAAAACATCCCGCACCTCCGGATTAACAATCAGATCGACATACCGCTGACGATACCGCAGTTCTTTATCGGAAAAAGCATCGTATCTGGTAATCTCTCCCTTTTCATCCTCCACCTCCTTGGGGGTCGGCAGTGGACGAACCGTTTTAGCAAGAAAAACAAACTCTTCAGCGTGAATCGTGGTTTCTCCTGTTCTGGTTTTAAAAACAAACCCGCTGATTCCTGCAAAATCACCAATATCCACCAGTTTCTTAAAGACCGTATTGTACATCTCCACACCGATATCATCTCTGCGAATGTACACCTGAATCGTACCGCGGGCATCCTGAAGATTGAAAAACGCAGCCTTCCCCATGATTCTTCTTGTCATGATACGCCCTGCCACACGGACTCTGGACGCATTCTCCTGCTTCCGGGTATCATCAACGAGCAGTGACTCATCCGAGTGAATCTCTTCAGAGTAATGGGTAACGTCATATGAGTTTGGAAATGGGTTTATGCCCAATTCTCTCAGCTCATCCAGTTTTTCAAGCCGTATTTGTTGCTGTTCAGTCAGTGACGGTTCGGTATTGCTCATTGGAAATCTATTGGTTTTAATAAAGATTTAAACTTCTCAAGATAGTAAAAATCTATGCAAGATAATATTAAAATGGGACTGTCAGGGGTCATGGAGTGACCGGGAACAAGCCCGAAGGTCCCCTCTTGAGAGGGTTATGGAGATGTAGTGTAGTTTCTTGCGGGATAGAGTAATTTATGGAGTTCATCATCCATGGATGACGGGGTATGCAGGATGCAGAGAGGAAGCTATGCGGAATAGAGGCCATACCTGATCCGGGAAAGAAAGTTTTCAGAAGGCCGGTTAAAATGATAATTTTAAGGCCGGATCTGCTGTTCAACCAAAATCCCACTATTTTTGACAAATCGACTCTCTCATTGCCATCTGCCGGAGGATATTATTCTCTGTTATGAACCGGTCTCGTTTTTCAAGGAGGCTGAAAACCGGCAGAAATCTGAAATACATTCCGGTTCCTATCTGATCAGACAAGTTGCACGGGAACGACTGGATGCACGCCAGATAGATATTATTGCACTGAAATATGAGAAACCAAAGGTATACATAAACGGGGAGGAATTCTCGGCCAGCTTTTCCCATACTGTTCAGGGCGTGGCTCTTGCTATTTCAGGACAGAGAATCGTCGGTTGTGACCTGGAGCTGGAGAACCGGAAGGTGAGTGATCTTCTTACATCTCGTATGAGGAATAGAGAGGAAGAACCTTCGCTCTATGAAAACCGACCGGCAATCCAGATCTGGACCCTCAAAGAGGCCGCCCTGAAAATGATTGGAACTGGTTTGCGGACCCCGATGAACTCAGTATGTATCATCGAGAAGGGTGATGAACTGTTCAATGTGAAGTTCAGTGACGGCAGTGAAGCAAACATTTGCAGTTTCAGACACAGAGGCCACTGGCTGACGATATGCTATCAGTAATGGGTGTGAATGGACTGCCGGTACTTGCCGATCCGGTGAGGTGGATGTGAGCCGTTGCACTGCCGAAGCGGGCAGAGTTTAGCGGCTGATCGGTACAGGCCACATCTGTTAAGTTGTGAGGGATCGGGAGTAGAGGTTCCCGGAGAACTCTTCCCGGGGCGCAGGGGATCTGTTAAATAGTAAAATGGAGATAAATCGTGAGTTTTGATAAAACTGTTTCGGTGATCGGAACCGGTGCCGTAGGGGGAGCGTTCATCAACCTTTTTGAGCAAACCAATTCCAGCCTGGTATCTGTTTGGAGTTCCAGGTCGGGAGAGTTGAGGACGGAAGGGGGAAAAAGACGGTTTATTCCGGGCCGCTCCTGCCCGGTAACCAACGATGAAGCTGGAGAACTGCTCATTCTTGCCGTTCCCGACGATCAGATTCCGCATGTCGTGAATCAGTTGGCAGAAAGCTCTATAGAGTGGAATGGCAGGCGTGTGGTACACTGTTCGGGGGCCCGTTTTGCTGATTCCCTGGAACCCCTGGTTGCTAAGGGCGCCAGGGCAGCTTCGATGCACCCGGTGCAAACATTTAGAAGAGGCGACGGCAGGGAGCGGTTTCTGGACATTTTTATCTCACTGGAAGGGGATCCGGTTCTGGTTTCTGAGCTTCTCTCCCTGGTAGATGCGGCAGGGGCGAAGCCGCTGAAGATTGACAAAATACAGAAAAGGGCCCTTCATCTGGCGGCTGTTATCGCCAGCAATTACCTGGTCACTCTTCAATACATCGCCGAAAAGTTTCTTGCTGAAAGGGGGGTAGAGGATGGATTCAAGCTAGTTGAGCCGCTCGTAAAGCAAACAACGGAGAATGTTGTGAAAAAGGGAGCCGCCGGTGCCCTCTCCGGGCCGGTGGAACGGGGAGATCTGGAGACGATTACCATGCACCTGAACCTATTGAAGGAGAATCCGGACCTGATTCAAATCTATGCCCGTCTCGGCCTGGAGACGATCGAGTTGGCGGAGTCGGCAGGCTCCGCAGAGCCGGGGCCATCCCCCCGTGCGGAGATCACTAAGTTGCTTCGGCAGGCGTTGACAGGGGGCGGCGGCAAAGAATCGGCAGAGGGGTAGAGACTGCAGAAAATTATGTCTTCGCAGAGTGTTCCACTGCTGATTGGGACAGAGTTTGTAAGGAATAGCTGCAGCCCGAAATGCAGAGGCTTAGAGCCACTCACTCCCAAAGTACGATTTGCAGATCCATCACATTGTTCCCTGTCGGGCCGGTTATAATGTGGTCACCGAACTCTTTGAAAAAGTTGTAGCTGTCGTTACGTTCTAAATAGGTGTCGGGATCGATCGACCGTTCGAGGGCCCGGGAGCGCGTGCGGTGATCCGTTACTGCACCTGCCGCATCGGTCGGCCCATCAATTCCATCGGTGCCACAGCTTAGAAATGCGATATTTTTTTCAAACCGGGGAAGGATAGTTGCCATTCGGAGTGCAAGCTCCTGGTTACGCCCCCCAACCCCATCACCGGTAACCTGGACGGTTGGCTCACCATAAAAGACCAACCCCGATCTGGCCGGGTTTTTTCGTAAAGCAGCGGCCGTCTCACGCTCTATCTTGTCTGCAAACAGTTCTAG
>CALKWT010000227.1 GCA_938003885.1 uncultured Balneolaceae bacterium
GTCCTCTGCTGCGTTATCATCCGCACCATCCGAAAGATATTTCAGACAAAGAAAAGGTATCCTCTCTTTCATGGCGATCAGAGCTAAAGCGTAGGCTTCCATATCGACCACATTGTAGATCGAAGCTGAATGTGTCATTTCAAAGTTGTCACCCGTTCCGCAGATGGCCTCGGGTACCCCATCCATCTTCAAGCCGTACTCAAGAACAGAAGGCACACCAGACAGCGGGGTTTCATATTGATCAAAACCGAGGCCCCGAACGTCCATATCCCGCTGTATAAACTTTGTACAGCAGACGATTTCACCTTTTTTGAAGTGATTACTGCCGGCAGAGCCCAGATTAACAATGACTGACGGTTTCTTCTTTTGTATGGCTTTCATCAGATGATAGGATGCATTTACTTTGCCAATACCGCATATCAAAAGATTGTAATCATTGAACAGATCGGCTGCTTCCGATTCCATTGCAAACGTAAATAAGAGTTCTTCTACCGGAAAAGCGTTGTTGGAATTTATAGTAATCATTCAACTATAGGTTATTTAATTGTACCGGATGCGTTGCGTATAGATATCGCGTCAAATTTCTGAATTCTGCATTTATAGAGGATCCATCGCCGACTTATTCCTTCTGATGATGCTGTTAGCGAATGCCTCAGAAGGATTTCAAAGATTGGATGAACTGTCATGCCATGCCTGATTCTCAAGAAATCGCTGGAATACTAACCATTTACATTCACGAAAGTCAAGGTGTTCAACCTTTTTCCGGGTGGAGATCCCAAAACTTTAAGATAAATGGCATCGCTGGGTACTCCACTCACCTGGTGGGTGCCAATCCATGCCCCCCGATCGGTTCGATCTCTATTTGCTCACCAAATTCTGCAATCAATGGCCGGCCCCGGCTGATCGCTTCCTGTACCGAAGGTAGTGAAAGTGATGATGTATGGCTCTCTTTCCTATCCCAGACCTCAGTAACCCAGATCGTATGATCATCCTTTGAATCCTTTGAGATGACGTAACTCAGGCAGCCTGGCATGTCGGTTGTTCCTTCTAACAAAATCCTGATTAGCTCTTCTCGTTTACCAGGTTTGGCAGTTATCTTTCCTATCAATCCATACATCGCTTTATCCCATTTGTTCTTGTTATTGCCTGATAATGGCATCGGAGCGAAGACAACGCCGGCTGTCGCCGCACTGGCCATGAAAATAAATTCACCTCTTGAAATTTTGCTCATAGATAATAATATAACGTCTCACTCTTTTTACTGCCAGGCTGATTTACTGGAAAGAAGGAGAAAAACTTAGATGTAATGTAAGCTTACCTGAATGAACTGAATAATGTCCTTCGGTTTCTCCGCTTAACTCTGATCCTTAGAGCCATCTCAAAAAAGGTGTCTCTGTTCTATCATCCTTATTAATATAAGTAGGGTATCCAGTTCTCTGTTGTGGGAATTGTCCTATAACTACGTGGTTATTCTGCGGCCGGGCAATCGACTTACAAGGTCGTTCAAGCCCGGATCGCCCCCCACCTAACCGTTGTTAAACAACCTTCTAATGTAGATAACTTCGGCGATTTGTGGATAACTAAATGTTGACATACCGTTTTTTTCCAAGCATATTAAAGGCGAATTAATGGTGTCGGATCCAACGGTGATTGGTGAAGATGAAAAGGGAATCCGGTGAGAGTCCGGAACTGTACCCGCAACTGTTAATCGGAATATTCGGTTCAATTTACCACTGTCTCAGCTCCAAAAGAGGCGGGAAGGGTGAACCGAAATAGCCGGTAAGTCAGGAGACCTGCCTTAATTCAACTATACGAGATTCCGGGATTAGAATCAGCGTTGAAGGATGTCTGCTTATTTATCCACGTAGTATACCTCCATCCTTTACCTGCTTTTCCCGCCCTCATAATTTGAAATTTTATTGCAGGAGTACCATGAAGAAATTAATAGCTAAAACCTCGGTGCGGGATAACATCGAGCTTAGTGAGACCCCATCATATCCCATTTTTAAAGAACTGTATGAGAAACAGAAAAAAGCCATTTGGTTCCCTGAGGAACTCAATATCCAGCAAGACGCTCTGGATTACAGCTCCTTAACCCCGGAAGAAAAGGACCTTTTTGACACCGCAGTAGGATATTTCTGCTCATCTGAATTATTGGTACAAAATGTATTGGTGAATTCCTTTTTCCCCATGCTGAACGACCCCCATGCCAAAATGAGCTTCAGCACGCAGCTGTTTATGGAAAATATCCACAGCGACTTTTTTGAAATCGTACTCCAGACCTTCAATATGGATCGTGAAAAGATATATCGGGTAGCTTTTGATGATCCCATCCTGAGAAAGAAACAGGACTTGATCGTAGAAGAGGTCGACAAGATCAGCTATGGAAAAATTGATCCTGAAACACTGCAGGGCAAGAAAGATATCTTACGTGCCATCCTGTTAAATAACATTGTGATGGAGGGCATTTTCTTCTATTCCACCTTTGCGCATTTCTTTGCTTTGAAAGAGATGGGCAAAATGAAGAATGTGGTTTCCGGCGTGGAGCTGATTCTCATCGACGAATCGCTGCACTTGCAGAATGGAATTGAGGCGATTCTGATTATGCTGGATGAAAACCCTGAGATCACCGAAGATACCCAGTACGTGCAGGATATTCGTCAAGTGATCTTAGACGGGATGTCCCTTGAAATCGAATATGTGAAACACAAATTTGGCGGGCAAACCATCCTTGGTATTTCCTATGGGGAGCTAGAGCGGTATCTGAAATACATCACCGATCGCCGGCTGGTAGAACTTGGGTTCGCTCCCGAATTCAACATCACTGAAAATCCACTTCGATTCCTTCAGAAAGAGGATGTTAAGAAGCTCATCAACTTTTTCGAGGTCTCATCCACAGAATACACCAACTATTAAACCAGGAATAGCATGCAACGTACAGTTATAAAAAGAGACGGCTCCAAAGAGAAATTTGAAACGCAAAAGATCATAAATGCCATTTTTGAGATCCTGGTTGGGTTGGATGTGGAGGATGATTACGAGATTGTTTATCGGATCATGAAAGAGCTGGATCTGAAGATTCCGGAAGAGGTGAAAACCGAAGAAATTGACCTATTACTGTTAAAAGCTATCGAACAGCTAATTCCACAACATCCGCGATATGATCGGCTGGCAACCCGACAGCTTTTGAAGCAGATCAACAAGAAAGTCGATCGCAAACTGGGCAGTTTTCGTGCATATCTGGATCATGCAATTGCTCAAGATCTGGTGATTGAAGAGGTGCTGAAGTTTGATCTGGAGCTTTTAGAATCTGCGATGGATTACGATCGGGATGAATTATTCGGATACTTTGGATTGACAACCTTGCGCGACCGCTACCTGATGAAAGACCGCGAACAAGATATCATTGAAAAACCGCAGTGGTTTTTTATGCGGGTGGCGATGGGTATTGGAAATACCAACGAACAGGTGGTGAAGGTGTACAATAAACTTTCTAAGCTGGAATACCTGCACTCCACGCCGACCTTGTTTAACTCTGCAACCCCCAAGTCTCAGTATTCTTCCTGCTATGTAAGCGTGGTGGATGATTCACTGGAATCCATTATGGCGAAGGCCCGCGAGACGGCCTTTTTAGCCAAACATGCCGGCGGAGTGGGCACAGATGTGACGCGTATCCGGGCAACGGGTTCACGCATTAAATCCCTGAATGCAAAATCTTCCGGGGTTATACCCTTCATCAAGATGTACGACACGCTCATCAATTCTATTCAGCAAGGCGGGCGCCGTCGTAGTTCACAAGTCATCTCCATTCAGCCCTGGCATCTCGACATTGAAGCCTTTTTGGATCTACGGGAAACCACTGGAAATGCCTATTTCAGAACCCCTTCGCTGAATACCAAACTCTGGATGCCGGACGAGCTGATGCGCCGTATAGAAAATAAGGAGCCGGTCTATTTATTTGATCCGGGGGAATGCCCTGAACTGGTGGATGCCATCGGTGAGGACTTTGCCAACAAATACAATCAGCGCATTGAACATGCCGAAAATGGAGAACTGGAACAGTTTAAGAAGCTGGATGGGGAAACGTTCTTTAAAAAATACCTGTTCAAATTGGCGAAAACCGGTCATCCGTGGTTGATTTTCAAGGACGAGCATAACCGTAAAAATCCGTGCCCACAGTACAGCGTGATCAACAGCTCCAATCTCTGTACAGAAATTTCTATTCCGAACCGATCAGATTCCACAGCCGTGTGTACGCTGGCCTCACTGAACCTTTCAAAACATGTGAAAGATGATGGCAGCGATTTTGATTGGGATAAGATCAAAGACACGCTGCAGACCATGGTATTGGCGCTGGATAACATTCTCGACAAGAACTTTTACCCTTCCGAAGAGGCACGAAAAAACACCATGGATTTACGTCCGATGGGTATTGGATTGATGGGATTTGCTGAGGCGCTGGTAGATCTGAAGATCTCCTATGATTCCGAAGAAGCGGTGATCAAAGCCCGTAAGATCGGGAATTTCATGCGGGAAGTATGCTACGCACAATCTGAGGAATTGGCGAAAGAATCAGGCGCGTTTGCCCACTACGATGAAGCCGCCAGGCATGGAAACGGCTACGACTACAAACCCCGTCGAAATGCGGTGTTGCTGGCTATTGCTCCAACGGCGACGATCTCCATTATATCTGGAACTACCTCCTCCATTGACAGCTACTTTAGCAATCTTTATTCCAGGGATACGCTCTCTGGAAAGCATATCGTCATCAACCGTCAGCTGATCGAAGAGCTGGAATCCAGGGAGCTTTGGAATGAGGATATGGCAAACCTGATTAAGCAGCATAATGGTTCGGTACAGCATATAGAGAAACTAGATGGAGTAATCGATAAAGATCTGTATAAGACCGCTTTTGAAATTCATCCCAACCGGCAGATCGAGATCGCCGCCGCATTTCAGGAGTCTGTTGACCAGGCTGTATCCAAATCGATCTATATTGATGAACAGCTCCGGAATGAGATGCCGGAGATCTATCTCTATGCCTGGAAGAAGAAGCTTAAATCGACCTATTACTGCTTCATCGACAAGGTGGTCAAAGGTGAGAAATACACCTCTAATGTGAACAAGCGTGGCCGTCGTGCCGGATTTGGTGGCGGTTTTTCAACCTCCAACAGAAAAGCCGAGGAACAGAAACAGGAGATCGAGACCCCGTCCGCACCCCGCAGAGGATTTGGAGGTGCAACAACTCTGAACGAGGCGAAATCCCGGGACGAGCTCATAGCAGAAGCCCGTCAAAAGTTTGGGGATGAAGCCGTAGATGAAGCCCTCAGCGCCGATGCGGATTCTTGTCCTACTGATCCGATGCTCCGAAAGATCTGTCCGAGTTGTGAATAGGCGTTTGGTAGTGAATCAGTACCACGACTACAGAGTAAGAATAACAGCTTGTGAAACACGGATAGTTAAAGCGGTATTTCCAAACACGGCGAATCATGAGGATTCCCTGTTTGGAGGCACCGCCCTCCCTTGGGTGGATGAAACAGCTTTTATAACAGTCTCTTATACTATTAACCTTCTTAAACAATCCGAAACTATCCCATCTCCTGCGGCCGCCCCCTTTGATCCACTCCTTCTGTTGCCCTATTGAC
>CALKWT010000228.1 GCA_938003885.1 uncultured Balneolaceae bacterium
TAACGCAGCATATGTATCGATCACTCTTCCTGTGGCCTGTATCGACCCCCTTGCTGCCCTGGAACTTATTGATGATGGAGAGGAATCCTTTTACTGGAGTCACCCGAAAAATGAGATCAGTATCTCCGCCGGCGGAAATCTGATCGAACTGAGAAGTACCGGAAAAGATCGTTTTCACGATATTGCCGCCCAGACGGCACATTTGAAGAATGTGATTCAGGCTTATACCGCTATCGAACACGTTATGGCGGGACCGCTCTTTCTTGGAGGGTACTCTTTTAATGATCACAATATCGGAAAACTGTGGAAAAAGTTTGGAGCAGCCCGGTTTGTCCTGCCGGAGTGGATGTTGCTGGAGATCGAGGGTTATCATCTTCTGACCCTAAGCTTTAAAAAGAAGAATCTGACAGCGGATGTTATCTATCAGGAGGTGATCTCTAAAATTACAAGATTTCTAAATCTGGCAGGAGAATTGAATAGTACCCGCCGTGAACAGAAAGAATCTCCCTCCGCTCTCTGCGCACTGCAGACGGATGCTGATAAAGCTCGCTGGTATGAGAACATAGAAACTGCTAAATCCCTAATCAGAAAGGGAAAGTTTGAAAAAATTGTACTGGCCCGCTCTCTCGATCTCCAATCTGAGAGTGAGATCCGTCCCACGCTGCTCTCCCACCATCTCAGAAATACCTATCCAGATTGTTATAACTTTCTGATTCGTCCTGATCGCCATACCTCTTTTGTAGGAGCCACACCGGAAAGACTGGCCAGTTTTAAAGATGGTATGGTTCAGACAGAAGGCCTGGCCGGCACCATCTCGAGAGGAAAGAGCGCCTTGGAAGATGCCACTCTCGGTCGGGAACTGCTCAAGAGCAACAAGAACCTGGAGGAACATAAGTTTGTTGTGAGATCGATTCAGGACAGTCTCTCTGTGTTAAGTGAGCACATCGAGCATCCTGAGCAGCCCGGGATTAAAAAATTTCAAAACGTCCAGCATCTGTTTACTCCCATCCGTGCTAAGATAAAAAAGGGTGTCCAGATTCATGACCTCATCCGAAAGCTACATCCCACACCGGCCGTCGGCGGCTATCCCAAAAAGGAATCTTTTCGCTACATTCACGAAATTGAACAGCTCGACAGAGGGTGGTATGCGGCACCGGTGGGCTGGTTCAATTTGCAGGGGTATGGGGAGTTTGCAGTTGCGATACGTAGCGCACTCCTGCACAAAAACAAAGCGCGGCTTTTTGCCGGTTGCGGGATCGTAAAAGATTCTGAACCTGCCACCGAGTGGAACGAAACCCTGCTGAAGTTCAGGCCTCTTCTCGGGGCATTAAACAGTATTAAGCCGGATCATGTATAATCCCCTGAAATGGTCAGCCATTTTCCTGCAAGCGCTCTGGTCAGCCGGAAGCCGTCATATTTTTATCTCACCCGGATCGCGTTCTACTCCGCTGACACTTGCCGCCGCACTTCATCCCGGTTTCAAAAAGAGTATCATTCTGGATGAGCGTTCGGCTGCATTCACTGCTCTGGGAGCCTCCAGGCACTCTGGTAAACCCTCCCTTCTGATCTGTACTTCCGGAACAGCAGCTGCCAATTACTACCCCGCTGTGATAGAAGCAAAGGCTTCCGGCGTACCCCTGGTTCTGCTCACTGCAGACCGGCCACCGGTTTCCAGGCAGATCGGGAGCTCTCAGACGATCGATCAGATCAAGCTCTATGGAGATCACGCCATTTTCTTTCATGAAGCGGGGGAACCCACCGATGATCCTGCTGACTATCATCGAATTTCGTATCTGGCTGAACAGGCATTTCGAAAATCAACAGAATCAGGAGGTGCAGCCCATATTAATTTTGCCTTTCGAAAACCGCTGGAACCCGATGAGGAGCAGGTTCTTGAAGTGAAAAAGATCTATCACCACTCCCGGGATCACCAATCTGTCCAGTCAGCCGTACACTCCAGAACGGTCCGGCTCCATCCGGACATCGCCCACCAGATTTCACACGCTGAAAGGCCGATCATTGTCGGGGGGGGCACTACTCCTGCAGGCAACTTATCTACATCAGGGCTGGCGTTTGCCGAGCACCTCCGTGCACCGGTTATTGCTGAGCCGGGTAGCTGGTACAGCACATATCCCGGCCGCATTTTCCGGTTTGATCAGATTCTGAGAAACTTGCACGAGGAGTTGATTCCAGATCTCATCATCCGGACCGGGGATCAGCCCTTCACAAAATCTCTGATCGATTTTTTTCACAAATTACCAGAGATTCCTGTTATTCATATCGCTTCACGGAATTCGGAACAGGATGAAGCACTGCGTGTTACGGCACAGATTCTGCTTCAGAATTCGGATACCCTTGAGCTGCCTCAGCTGGAGAAAAAGCCTGAGCAGTGGCTGAACAGATGGCTGGAGGCCGATAGAAATGCAGCTGCATCACTCAGTCAGCTGCTGTCGGAAACCAAACCCTTTACCGATGGACACGCCATCCGCATCTTCGCCTCTGAAACAAAGGGTTTCCACCAGATGATCTCCAACTCATTTACACCCCGGGATCTTGCCCTTTTTGGCGACAATTATGGCAAAAACCATCTGAATCGCGGGGCAGCCGGGATCGATGGAATCCTCTCAACCGCTGCCGGTATAGCGTCTGTTGCGCAGGCCGGTGAAAAAGTGTACTGCCTGGTCGGGGACCTCGCTTTCTTGCATGACAGTAACGCACTCTATACCATAAAAAATTTAGATACCCCCCTAATTACAGTGATCATCAACAATTCGGGCGGAGCTATATTTCGAATGCTGCCAGTCTGGAACTCTTTGAACCGGACGATGGGAGAGGATCTCTTCCGCACTTACTTTGAGACCCCTCATCAGATCTCCTTCCAAAAATTAGCGGAAGCTGCAGGCCTTACCTACTACAGAGCCACCACGACAGAGGAGCTCCGGGAACTCGGATTAAGAAGCCTCACCGGGCCGGCAATCGTTGAGTGTATAACTGAACCGGACCACAGCATGGAGATACGAAAACAACTCTGGAGGAGCTGAGATGATCTTTCCGTCCGGTGCGTCCCGCTACCATGCAACACTTCATACAAAATCTATACGAAAGCCTCTTCTCTTTATGCTGCATGGCTTTATGGGGTCAGGAAAAGTTTTCAGCCATCTCATCCCCGACCTGATAAAGAGCTTTACTCCCGTTACAATCGATCTGGCCGGCCATGGAAGTACGTACACTCCGGCAGACCCTGTGCAGTTTAAAACGGAGTTGCAAACTGCTCAGCTTCATTCTCTCTTCAGACGTTTCGGAACAGAGAAGTATTATCTCTACGGGTACAGTATGGGTGGAAGACTGGCCCTGCAGTATGCGGCCCGTTACCCCGGGCAGCTGAGCGGACTCTGCATTGAAAGTGCCCATTGCGGTATTGAATCCGAAGATGAAAGGGCGAAGAGAGTAGAGACAGATTCAGGCCGGGCACTGCTTCTGCAGGAAAATTACAACCGCTTTATTACAGAATGGGCCCGCCTTCCCCTTTTTAGCTTCACACCAGAACCATTCAAGAAGCTCTATCTGCAGATAGCAGCAGCTCAAAATCCTGATTGCATGGCAGTCTCATTAAGGGGTTTCGGCGCCGGGGTCATGCCTGCGATGTGTGAAAAACTGATGGCTCTGAATTTGCCTCTGTTCTATCTGGCAGGGGAAGCAGATAAAAAGTATGTTCAAGTGATGAAAGAGATGAAGGAGTGTACCCCCCTTTCAGAGCTGATCACGGTCGGCGGAGCGGGTCACCGTGTCCATACGGATCGACCGGAAAGTGTAATACAAGCACTCAGGCAGTTGAAAGAGTCTGGCGTTAATAATTGATTAAAATGATAACATTCTAAATTTACCAAACATGAGCAGCTGGAAAACAGTTAAAGAATATTCCGATATCACATACAAGAAAAGAGAGGGTGTGGCCCGAATCGCTTTTAACCGGCCTGAGATTAGGAATGCATTTCGTCCGAAGACGTTGTTTGAACTCGAAGAAGCGTTGATAGATGCCCGTGAAGACAGTTCCATTGGAGTCATTCTCCTGAGCGGAGAGGGGCCGGCAAAAGACGGGGTCTATGCCTTCTGCTCAGGTGGTGACCAGAAGGTGCGCGGACCTTCAGGTTATGAAGGTACAGACGGGGTACAGCGGCTGAATGTGCTTGATATACAGCGTATTATCCGTTTTATGAGCAAAGTGGTGATCTGTGTGGTTCCGGGTTGGGCAGTGGGTGGAGGGCACAGTTTGCATGTGGTTTGTGACCTGACCCTGGCAAGTAAAGAGCACGCCATCTTTAAACAGACGGATGCAGATGTGGCAAGCTTTGACGGAGGATACGGATCGGCTCTGCTGGCCAGACAGGTAGGACAGAAGAGAGCCAGGGAGATCTTCTTCCTGGGCCGGAATTACTCCGCAGAAGAAGCATTTGAGATGGGCATGGTGAACGCTGTTGTTCCTCACGATGAACTGGAGGAAACGGCTTTTGAATGGGCCCGGGAGATCATGGGCAAGAGTCCCACAGCGATACGGATGATCAAATTTGCTTTCAACCTGGTGGACGATGGAATGGTAGGCCAGCAGGTATTTTCGGGTGAGGCGACTCGTTTAGCCTATATGACCGAGGAAGCAGAAGAGGGCCGGAATGCATTCCTGGAAAAAAGAAAACCGGACTTCAGGAAATTCCCCTGGCTTTCGCTCTGATTTGGCATCGCAAATGGAATACTGGTTTCCTACCCGGGATTTTCACTTTCGGGCCTTTCATACTCAAAACCATGCCCCTTCGAAGTGGGCTCCCGAAGGGTGCCGGCATTCTCTTCGTTTCGAAGCGTAACCGACACCGAACGGCAGCCTCACGGGGCTATTGAATAAATAGCATCTCTCTGTAGACAGGGAGTGGCCAGTAATCATCAGCCGTATATCTCTCCAGAAAATCGACCGCATTGCGGATCTCTGTCATTGCAGGAATCACCTGGTCCTTGTATTCAAGAGCCAGTTCGGCCATCGAATCTGCGTGGAGGCCGGCTTGAACGTCTGCCAGATTTATTAGAGCCCTGTCCAATTTATTCAGTGCTTCGGTTACAGTCTCCAGCATATGAATCGTGCCAGAGCTATCGATGCCGAGCTCTTTTGTGCTTTTTGCAGCCGCAGCAAGTTCATTAATATATCGGGTAACAGCAGGATAAACCATGGTTTTAGCTATGGCCTCGGTGGTATCCACCTCAATGGTGACGGTAGATACATACTGTTCCAGCCAGATCTCAAGCCTGGAATGAACCTCCTTGCTGCTCAGGACCTTGTATTTTTCAAATAGAGTGATATTCTTCTCTTCAATCAGGTGCGGCAGTGCATCAGGCGTTGTTTTACAGCTCAACAAACCTCGTCTTCCTGCTTCTTCAATCCATTCATCGGAGTATCCATCACCATTAAACACGATAGCACGACTCTCTTTCAGGGCTGCGACAAGTACCTCTTTCAGAGCTGGTTCAAATTCCATTCCTGTACGAAGCTTCTCTTCCAGACCTTCGCAGAGTTGATCCAGTGCCTCAGATAGTATGGTGTTGAGTACCACCGCGGGGAATGAAACCGACTGGCTGGAACCCACAGCGCGGAATTCAAACTTGTTGCCGGTAAAAGCAAAGGGAGATGTCCGGTTACGGTCTCCGGCATGTTTGGGCAGGTGGGGCAGCACAGGGGTACCCAGGCCCAGAAGTCCCGACTTCATGGAGGATTTCAGGCCGCCGTTAAGAAGCTGGGTGATAATGTCCTCCAACTGCTCCCCGATGTAGACGGAGATGATCGCCGGCGGTGCTTCATGAGCACCCAGACGGTGATCATTGCCTGCGCTGGCTATAGAGATTCTCATCAGATCCTGATATCGTGACACCCCTCTCAGGACGGCTGTAAAGAAAAAGAGAAACTGCATATTTTCGTGGGGACTCTCGCCGGGGTCGAGCAGATTGACCCCTTCACGGGTAGTGAGCGACCAATTCAGATGCTTGCCGCTGCCATTCACGCCCTCAAACGGTTTCTCATGCAGGATGCACTCAAAACCATATTTTTTTGCGATACGTTTCAGTGTAATCATAATCAGCTGTTGGTGATCCGCTGCTATGTTGCACTTTTCAAAGATCGGAACGATCTCGAACTGCCCGGGTGCCACTTCGTTGTGTCGTGTCTTGATCGGTATACCCAGACGGTAGAGCTCCCGTTCGGTTTCGAGCATGTAGGAGAGTACACGGTCGGGTA
>CALKWT010000229.1 GCA_938003885.1 uncultured Balneolaceae bacterium
CCTCGAAAATGGAGGAGGAACAACCGCCATTTTGTAAATTAAGGAATCACATTATGGAGAATTTAATTTTTCGATAAGACAGCTCATCTTTTGCACCACCGAGGTATCGGGGCAGGTGCGAAGCGAAAGCGGGCTAAAGAGCATTTTTTCAAAGTCTCTATTATTCAGCCTCGTCTGTACAAAGAAACAGCGCTGCAGCAGGGATGCATAAATCAAATATTATTAAATCAATGAAACATAACCGACGTAATTTTTTAAAGAAAAGCGGCCTTGCCGGATTAAGCCTGACCGGTATGGGTTTTCTTGGCGATAACATAATACCAAAAACGGTTGCTAACGATCTGAACACAACAGAATCAAATGGAGATCTGAGACTGCTGGACTGGGAGCCGGTGACACAGATGGTTGTAAAGGAAACGGAGGTGTTAAAATCGAAATTTCCAGTTATTGACATTCATAATCACCTGCGAAACCTCGGTGAACTGGAAAACTATCTGAAAGTAATGGATGATACCGGAGTGTGGAAAGTGGTAAGTCTGGATGGCCGCTCCGAAGACAATTTTTATATCGAACATATTCAGGCATGCCAGCGCGTAAGTAAAAACAGGTTTGTCGTGTTTTTTACACCGGATTTCAGCAGGATTGATGACCCGGATTTCGGCATAAAAGAAGCCGAAAAACTGGAACACGCAGTAGAGCTGGGTGCACGGGGCGTTAAAATTTTCAAAGCGCTCGGATTAACCGTTAAAGACAGTTCCGGAAACCTTATCAGAGTGGATGATCCCCGCATCGATCCGTTTTGGGCTAAATGCGGAGAGCTTGGCATTCCATGCCTGATGCATATTTCTGATCCCAAAGCATTTTTCACACCGATTGACCGCTTTAATGAACGCTATGATGAACTTGGGGAACGGCCGCACTGGGCATTTTTTAGTGATGAATTCCCCGATAAAGAAGACCTTCTGACCCAGCGAAACCGGGTCATTG
This sequence comes from uncultured Balneolaceae bacterium, assembly GCA_938003885.1. Classification (GTDB taxonomy): domain Bacteria; phylum Bacteroidota; class Rhodothermia; order Balneolales; family Balneolaceae; genus Rhodohalobacter. Next base: position 988 of record CALKWT010000229.1, read on the forward strand.
AGCGACATCCCGATACCACATTTATCGCTACACATATGGCCAATCTTCCCGAAGAACTTGGCAGGGTTTCGATGTGGCTTGAAAAGTATCCCAATATGTATGTGGATATCAACGCACGAATCAGTGAGCTCGGAAGGCAGCCCTACACATGCAGAAAGTTCATGATCAAATATCAGGATCGGATCCTTTTTGGTACCGACACACCGCCAAGGCATGATGCCTACAGGGTTTATTTCCGGTTTCTGGAGACGGATGACGAATATATAAACGCAGACCCAAGCCATCACAGGCAGGGGAGATGGCGCATCTACGGGGTTTATCTTCCCGATGAAGTACTTGAAAAAATATATAACAAAAATGCTGTGAAAATATTTTCGGAATTCAAGGGGTAACATTAGGAGTTTTCCTAAAATTGGAGATTTCATAAACCCCGAAATTTTGATTGATTTCACTGACTGCAGCCTGCCTCCGGCACTGGGGCAAGGTGTAGTGGAAAGCGAACAGAACGGTTTTTAACGCCTCCTCACCATTATTTTAACTTTAACGAGACCAAAACATCATACACTATGAAAAGTAATCGTCGGGATTTTTTAAAAATCACAGGAATCGGATCGTTGGGGATCCTCGCAGGTTGTACATCCAATAAAGAAATTGAATCTGCATTAAGCAATATCAAGGAACAGGCCGACAGAACCCGAACCCAGCATTTTAATATGCACGGATTTGCCGCCCCTGCAATAGATGTGGTTCGGGTAGGCGTAACCGGACTCGGGATGCGCGGTTCAGGAACGGCTCGCCGTTTTGCAAGTATCGAAAACGTGGAAGTTGTAGCCCTGAATGACGTCCGTCCGGAAATGGTGGAACGTTCTATAGAATCGATATCCGATAACCATAGTCCGGAAGGCTATTCAAACGGTCCGGACGACTGGAAACGAATGTGTGAAAGAGAGGATATTGATCTGATCTGTATTGCAACTCCCTGGTATCTTCACGCTGAACAAGCTGTTTATGCGATGGAGCATGGCAAACATGTCTATTGTGAACTCCCTATTGCGAATACCATTGAAGAGTGCTGGAATCTTGTAGAAACATCTGAGCGGACACAACGCCATTGTGTGCAGATGTCGGATTCCTGCCACTCCGGTAACGCAGCTCTCATTTTAAATATGGTGCGCAAGGGTCTTTTTGGTGAAACGATTCATGCCGAAGGCGGGTATATTCATGATCTTTTAGATTCTCATATTTTTAGAAAGGATACCTATCATGAACTCTGGAGATTGCATGAAAATATCGATAGAAACGGTAATCTCTACCCGCAGCATCCACTCATGCCCATGGCGCAGGTCATGGACATAAATAACGGAGATAAGATGGATTATTTGATTTCCATGCAATCCAATGATTTCATAATGGCGGAAAAGGCCAAGGAGCTAGCTGCGGAGGATGACTTTTGGGAGCCTTTTGTTGACCTCGACTACAGGGGGAATATGAATACTACATTGATCCGGACCCACAATGGGAAAACCATGAATGTGCAGCATGACGTATCAACACCGCGTCCGGGAATCCGGTTTCACCTCCTGAACGGAACGAAAGCTTCCTACTTGTCAAGGCCCGGACGTATTGGGTTCAGTTATGAGGACGGATGGATAGCTGAGGAGGAATATGATGCGCTTGTGGAAGAGTATACTCCAAGAATCAGCAAAGTTTTTGATGATATGATCCGGATGGCAAACGAGACGAGAAGGGCAGGGCACTCCTATGAACAGGTGAATGCAATGGATTGGCGCCTGATTGACTGTATTCGGAATGGCATACCGGTTGAAGTGGATGTGTACGATTCGGTGGTTACATCAGCCGTCATCCCTTTAAGCGAATGGTCGGTAGCGAACGGTTCCATGCCTGTGAATGTTCCCGATTTTACAGGGGGTTCATGGGAAACGAACAAACGGGGGATGAATGTGAACCTTGAAACGGGAGGAGGCAACACCCGTATTCGTTGATTTTACCTTCCAATGCGGATGAGGGGCAATGTACACGGTTATCGGAATGACAGCTGTGCATTGCCTTTTTTATTATAGATATAAAGCGAATGAATAAGACGAATCGCCCCACCGATCGATGGAAAGTGAAAGAGAATAAAATCAAATATGCGACTACAATCAGAGTGTTTTCTTTCCTTTGATCAAGTATATTGGTTTTATTGTGGGATAATTTCCAAAAAGATCTATTTTAAAAGCTGATAAAAAATCTGGTACCGCATATATTTATAGGCCAGAATATCTCTGCCTTTGCAGAGTTATTTTAAATGGGAACAGCTGAAAAAATTTTAAGAATCAGTTAGTTATCTATAAGTAAAACAAATCTTCAAAAGTAACCAACATGAAACGAAAAGAATTTATCAAGACCAGTTCTGCCGGCCTGGCAGGGTTGTCACTCAGCCCACTCTTATTTGCAGGTGCCTCTCACCAAAAAACGGTATCTCCCGATAAACCTCATTATAAAAAAGGGTATATGCTGGGTACCTTCCCGGATCGATCCAGCTATTCCATTGATGAACAGTTTGCTATGCTGAAACTGGCAGGTTTTCACGGTGTGGAGCCAGACAGCGGCCTGAACAGAGATGAGGTGATTGCAGCCCGGGATGCCCACGGGCTTGAAATCCCGAGTGTGGTTTGTTCAACCCACTGGTCGAGCCCTGTATCCAGTCGGGATGCCAGTGTGAGAGAAGCCGGCAGAAAGGGCCTGGAGACGGCATTACGTGATGCTCATGCATATGGAGCCTCGTGTGTGCTGTTTGTGCCCGGAGTGGTGTCGGAAGCTGTACCCTATGAAGAGGCCTACTACCGCTCGCAAGAAGAGATTAAGAAGTTGATACCGCTCGCTGAAGAGCTGGATGTGACCATCGCGATTGAAAATGTATGGAATCAGTTCTTGTTGAGTCCGATGGAGGCAGCCCGGTATGTGGATGAATTTGAATCGGATAAAGTGGGATGGTACTTTGATATTGGAAATATCATGAACTACGGATGGCCACAGCACTGGATTCGCACACTTGGCTCCAGAATTGTGATGATTCACATTAAAGAATTCGATTTTACAAAACGGAATCAGGAAGGGCCCTATGCTGGCTTTAATGTCAATTACCTGGATGGGGATAACAACTGGCCGGAGATTATGGCTGCCTTGCGTGAAGTGGGATACAAGGGAGGCTACGGAATTGCAGAGCCCCCTTACCGCGATGCTGACATGGATCATCAGCAATGGCTGATTCAGCATATTTCGGGGCGCATGGATACGATCTTTGCGATGTAAGATTGTTTCACTATTTGATCCGCCGACCGGTTCCCACTCTGGAAACCGGTCGGGCCATATTTATCTCTACAGGTATACCGGCTGTTTGATTAAATTCCGTTCATCCAGGGAGATGTCCGTCGTTCATTTCTCAGAGATTGAACCGGCAGCATACCTCCGTTCTGTTATATAGGGTAGGGGAGGTCACCTACATGGTGGCCAGCTTTTCCACTCGTCTGAGTGCTCTTTTCTTTTTGGTTCAGATTAATAACGGCCTTTTTCTGGGTGACATGGGTTGGATCGTACCCATCTTGACTGGCCTATGTAACCCCCCCTTCCCCTGGCTGAGTTCTAAACGGGAAGAGCAATCCTGCCTCAATATACTCCGTTCCGTGAACAGCTTTTCTTCCCGGGCCTAAATCCTTATCAGCTCTGAAATAATGGTTGTCCATCTCACCCCTCCCGACCCTCTTATGTAATAAAAATTAGGGCAAGAAGATTTGAAAATTTATTGCATAGGAATGAAAGTTAAAACAGTATGTTGCATGGAAATTTCTGTCTAAACGAATTCAATCAGAGGCATCGCCATCAAAGTAAAGCGAGTACCCTGAATCGGTACAATTCGTGAACACCTTGCACGACTTTATTAAAAAAACTTACAATATGAGAAATCGAACAGATACAGATTCATTTGCCAGGCTACAATCCAAAAAGGGTCGTTCAGCAAGGGAGATTCACTCTTCCTCTTCACAGCGCTTCCCTACAACAGTAGTTACCATGCTGAGTCTGGCCTTCTTTTTCTTGAGTCCTCTTTTTAACTCAGGCACACTGTCTGCACAAACAAATGGGACAGCCACAGAAACCATTGGGGTATATGTCAGTCCGCCGGGTGTAATGGAGTTTGATTTGGTACTTCCCAATTACACAAAGAAAGAGTATACCCCATATGTTGAAGGTTTTAATAGTTTTTCAGCACCAAATAATGATTGGGCTCCTGGTGGATATCACTCAGAAAGCATTGGAGGAACCTATCTGCAAGCAGGCGGTATTTCATCAATCGTACCAGATGATCAATACGGTTCTGGAACCGGCAACTATCTGACAATTGGAAGTGAAACCGAAGGGTATGTACAGCTCTCTCTGGATGAAGATGTTCGCTATTTTGGGTTTGCCTGGTCTGCTGGCAATGATGGCAACACCATTCAAATACTGAGCGATGGGGAGGTCCTGTTTACGATGGACACAGATGATGTGATGGCTCTTCTCCCACAAGGTGCAGAAGTAACAGCAGTGAACGGCACTACCTACAATACTTCAGAATATTATGGAAAACCCCCAGAGCAAACTGAAAATACGAATGAACCCTACGCCTTTATCCACTTTGTGGCATCCGAAGGGTTAAGCTTTGATGAAGTGCGGCTTACTCACGTGGGTAACGGAGCTTTTGAAAATGACAACCACACTATCCTTCGGGGAACCCCGCCCAACCCGGAAGATCCGGAAGAGGATATTCCATGGGTGGAAGTATACATCAAATATCCGCCTGTCGCAGGGGATGATGAATCCCTGGATAATCCCTTTGGAACCCCTGTAACTGTGGATGTTCTGGATAATGACGAACCTGGACACCTGTTAGATGAGAATGATAATAAGAACGAATTTGAACTAGTTCCCGAAACAGTCGTCATTACTGGAATCACGGAAGAGGAACTGGAGCCAGAACTTTCTGAAGATGGTAAAGAACTGGTGGTCCCGGGCGAAGGAACCTGGACCGTGGACCCGGATGGATCCATCACATTTACACCCGAGCAAGGGTTTACAGGTGATCCAACACCTATTACCTACAGAGTTTCTGACACTGGTGATCTGGCATCCAACAACGCTATTGTAACCATTACCTCTGTAGATCCTGTCTCTGTCGATCTGACTGACGATGAATGCTGGCGCCTGCTCTCTTCGCCTCAGGAAGGGCAAACTTATGCCGGAC
>CALKWT010000230.1 GCA_938003885.1 uncultured Balneolaceae bacterium
CCTGCTTCGCCTCCATGAAGCCGGGGTGCCCGTCGCCATGGGAACACACAGCGGACCGCCGGGGCGTTTTCAGGGATATTTCGAACACCCTGAACTTCAGATGATGAAAGACTCCGGCATGTCTGTTAAAGAGATCCTGGTCTCCTCTACTTCCCTGGCAGCAGAGTGTATGAACATCGATGAGATCACAGGCACGGTTGAGAAGGGGAAAAAGGCAGATTTCCTGATTCTGGAAGAGAATCCTCTGGAATCCCTGGACAACCTGCGGGAGATCCGTGCCGTTTACATCGGAGGCCGCCCGGTAGACCTGGAACCGTAGCCCCTGGTAAGGCGTTGAACTGTGTAACAGCAGAGTGGGGGCGCTGCCTTCATGCCTGCCAATTCATCCAACGTTCACTGTGCCTCCCGGTGCATCTAATCACCTGAAGGGCGTGAAAGCGCCGTCATGTATCCCCAATATTCAAAGAGCGGAACGATAGGAATGGATCCCGGCCAGTAGGTTGAATGGCTCACAATGTGAGGGATTGCAGGAAAGAACAGGAGAGAACCACGCTATGCAACGGGGAGATATGGAGTTCAAAAAAAAAGCCCCGCTTTGAAGCAGGGCTTTGTAACTGGTATTGAAACGATTTTCGAGCCGTATCCGGCCCGTACGTCAACTGATTTAGACGATTCGGGTAATCAGTTCAGCGGTTCTGGCTGAGTACCCGGCTTCGTTATCGTACCATCCGATAACTTTTACCAGGTTGCCTTCTACTTTGATCGTTCCGGCATCAAAAATACAGGAGTGCGGGTTCCCCACGATGTCAGAAGAGACAAGTGGCTCCTCACTGTACTCAAGAATTCCTTTCAGATCATCACCAGCTGCTTTTTTATAAGCTGCCAGTACCTCTTCTTCCGTTGTATCTTTTCCTACAACGACTGTCAGGTCAGTCAGTGATCCGGTCAATACTGGTACACGTACGGCACCGCCATCCAGTTTACCATCCAGATGCGGCAGAACCAGTCCTACAGCAGCGGCTGCACCGGTTGTGGTAGGCACGATATTGGCAGCGGCTGCACGGGCTCTTCTGAGATCCGAGTGCGGGCCATCTACCAGAGCCTGATCACCGGTATAAGCGTGGATCGTCGTCATAAATCCTTTCTCAACGCCAAAGTTGTCATCCAGTACCTTCACCATCGGTGCGAGGCAGTTGGTTGTACAGCTTGCGTTGGAATAAATATTGTTCTCTTTGTTGATCTTGTCGTCATTTACACCCAGGACAATGGTCTGAACATCGCCTTTACCTGGTGCAGAGATAATCACTTTCTTGGCACCTGCTTCTAAGTGCTTTCCGGCAGATTTGTCATCCCTGAAGAAACCGGTGGACTCAACAATGACATCGGCTCCACGCTCTCCCCACTTCAGGTTTGCAGGATCCCGCTCAGCTGTCACACCAATTTTATGTCCGTTGATTACAAGGTCATCTCCATCTGCTGATACCTCACCCTCAAATTTACCCTGTGCAGTGTCATACTTAAACAGATGAGCTAGTGTTTTCGCATCTGTCAAGTCGTTAATTCCCACTACTTCAATTTCGTCATTATGATATTCCAGGATGGATCGCATGACCAGGCGTCCAATACGTCCAAATCCATTAATTCCAACTTTTATCTTTGCCATAAAAATCTACTCCTATTTCTTTTTACATTATGCGTTGCGTCGCAACTTCATTATCAGATTAAAATAACAGATTTAACGCACTGTTTCCATTATTACACAGAGATTTAATGTTGAATCTTCAAAAAAAACAACTGGAAGCGCTTCTGAAATAAGTATAAAAACCCTGATTGGAGTTTCATCTGTTATTTTTCAGAGATGGCTTGTTTTAATCAGAGATCCTCATCCAGATCGACGTCATCCGGCATGTCACTGTCGTCAGCGATCAGATCATCCACATCATCTCCTCCGACATCTATTTCACCTATGTCATCGTCGTCATCATCATCGTCATCAACGGGGGGCTGGACAACTTTTTTAAGTTCCGCTTTTGCGCCGGCCCGCTTCAAAATAGTCACAACATCCAGATTATCGTTATCGTTCGCAATATTTAATGCGGTGTCACCATTTTTGTCTTTCAACTTCACATCGGCTCCCGACTCCAGCAAATATATAACGATCGCAGCATGGCCTTCTCTAGCCGCATGCATAAGGGCTGTCTGGCCCCACCGTTGTTTGGCATTCACATTGGCGCCTCTCTCTACCAACAGTTTGACTGCCTGCAGATTCCCTTCACGTGACGCTACCAGGATGGCCAGCTCACCGATGGGAGTACCGTGGTCCAGGAGATAGGTCATGATTTCAATATGACTATTTTCTGCAGCTCTGTTGAGCGCAGTTCCTCCCATTTTGGTTTGCATTGCAGGATCTGCACCTGCTTCAATCAGGTATTTCACAATTTCGAAATGGCCCTTTTCAGCAGCATAGATAAGTGCTGATGATCCATTTTTTGCGGTTTCATTGAGATCCGCCCCTTTCTTATGCTGCTCTCTGACGGATTTCAGCTCCCCGTTTCTGGCTGCTTCTAATAGTGGTGATAACTCCATCGGATGGTAATTTTGTGAATAAGAGTTTGAATATATTTTTATGTCCGGAAATTTTGCTCAAATATAAATGATTTCAATCATTAACGAGCAACTTTATTTTAAAAATTTTCCGGAGCCTTAAAAGGGTGTTACTCTCTTCTACAACACACGGCTTCCGAAGTTATTATATGACAATATCCCGGTTTTTCCATGAGCAGAAACAAATGCATTGAGATGGGGGTCAGGCAAACAAGGAGCAGGGGCGTTCCGGCGGGATAAAGTTCACTAGACAGATGCCGGTTCCGGCCAGGCGGAACAGGGTTCATTCCACATGAGATGCCCACATAGAGGCAGAAAGGAGAGATCTGAAATCATATAGGGTTAAAACAGGGGATCAATAGAGGCGCAGGCTGGTATCGTAGCTGTTTGCAAAATCTCGTCCGCCGATTTTCTTTCTCCCCGGCAGCTGAAGCTCCACGAGTTCCACCGCTCCCTCTCCGCAACCCGCATATAGCCGGTTATTCTCTACGATCAATTCACCAGGTTCTGCAGAAAGATTTTCTGAGGGAATTGTCTGATGGATATTCATCTTGAGATCGTCGTAGAGGCACCACGCCCCGGGGAAGGGATTCAGGCCGCGCACAAAGTTATGTACTTCCCGGGCGGGTCTGCTAAAGTCGATCTGGGTGTTCTCCCTGAAAAGCTTGGGCGCGGGGGTTGCGAGCGAATCGTCTTGTTTCACAGGTTTCACACTGCCTGATGCGATCTGATCCACGGTTTCGGCCAGGAGTGCCGCCCCTTTTACCTTGAGGCGACCATACAGATCCCCTGTGGTTTCGTGGGGGCCGATCGGTGTACGAACCGTACTGATGATATCTCCCGTATCCACTTTGCTATCCAAAAAGAAAGTTGTACAGCCCGTTTCCGTCTCTCCGTTTATTACAGCCCAATGGATAGGAGCGGCTCCCCTGTAACGGGGCAGCAGAGATGCGTGCAAGTTCACCGATCCGATCGACGGTATTTTCAGAAGGCTGTCTGGCAGAATGCGGAATGCCACCACTACAAAAAGTTCAGCCTTCAACTCTTGAAGCTGCTTCGCGAGTGCTTCATTGTGCAGATCCACGGCATCGATCACCGGCAGTTGCAGATCCAGAGCCCTTCTTTTAACCGCAGTGGGCTCGGGGGCTTTTCGCCTTCCCCTGCGTTTATCCGGATTGCTGACAACCGCGACAACTTGGTGGGACGATTGAAATAGCTTGTCAAGTGAGGGTACCGCAAAATCAGGCGAACCCATAAAGACGATACGAAGTGATTTCAAAGGTGATTCTCTATTTTGGAACGGTCGGATAGGAGATCTGTAACGCCCCTTCCTGAATTTTTTTTAACTGCAATTTATGTATACGCTTTCGGAAGGCGCTCAGATAGTCGATGAAGAGTACCCCATTAAGGTGATCCGTTTCATGCTGTATAGCACGGGAGGGCCAGCCGGTAAAGGTCTCTGTCTTCTCATTAAAGTTCCGGTCCAGATAGCGTACCCTGATTCGATCCGGGCGGGTGATATCATCCCGTACATCCGGAATACTCAGGCAACCCTCTTCCATAACCGTATTCTCCTCTCCCTCTTCAATGATTTCAGGATTGATGAAAACCATGGGGCCGTAATTCACTGCACCCTCAATCTCTTCGGTCATCGCATCTGTATCCAGTACAAAGAGCCGGATATTCTGACCGATCTGTGGTGCAGCCAGACCCACGCCGTTGGAGTTGTACATGGTGTCAAACATGTCATCTATCAACTTCTGTAGTTCTGTACTGTCCCCCTTGATTTTGAGGGCCTCCTTGCGAAGAGCGTTGTCGTTATAGGTGATGATAGGTAAAACAGCCATACTCAAATTTCTGGATATGCTTCTAAAAACTGTGTTAAAATCAGGGCAGCCGCCGCTTGATCGAGCCGGCCTTTTTTCTGCCTTTTCTTCTTGGGGACACCAGACTCTGCCATCAGTCGCAATGCCTCTCTGGATGAGTAGCGCTCATCAAACTTAAAAATATCAATTTCGGGATATTTCTTCTTAAGTTTTTTGTAAAAATCGGAAGCCAGCGGTGTAGCGTGTGTAGGGTCTCCCTGGGGAGTCAGAGGCCAGCCGATGACCAGTGCTTTAACCGGTCCCTCTGACAGAATTTGCTTCTCGATCTCAAGAAAGGAATTTTTCGGAGTAAATGTTCCGATGGGGTTCACAGACCTTCTTAACAGATCTGTCCGGGCAAGACCCACCCGTTTACTGCCCACATCCACTCCGATTATTCTTCCATACCGGGACAACTTACTTTGAGTTTTCCTTCTTCAGCTCACTCAGAGGCTGTCTGAGGAATTTCTTAAGTTTTTTACTCGGCTTAAAGTGGGTTTTCCGGTGTGCAGGCACATAGATCACTTCATTGGTTTTTGGATTTCTGGCCTTTGGCTTGGCTTTGGTCTCTTTTACTTCAAAAACACCAAAGTTTCTCAATTCTATTCGACATGTTGGATCTGCTGCAAGCATTTTGCTTCGAAGTGCATCGATAACAGAGTCAACCCACGGCTCCGCCTGATTCAATGGTACATCCATCTGGTCTGCGACTGTTCGGACAATATCTCTTTTTGTGTAGGTTACCATTTTCTTAATCCTTTTTAGTTTTATTATCTCTATTACTACATATAACAGCTTAACTCCAACAAAAATATAAAGATTTTAAGGGAGGTAGCAAATTTTTTCGCTCTATTTCAAAATATAAGTATTTGTACCTACGTAAGATAGCTAAACTCACTCGTACCTCATGACAGTTTTAACTCCGTCCACTCTCTCGATCTTTCTGATAATTTTTTCCAGGTGTCCCAGATCATTGACATAGGCTGTAAGGATCCCCTCAAACATCCCATCTTCACTGTTCACATTGATACTCTTCAGGTTGGTCTGCAACGATTTGGAAAGAACTTCTGTGAGATCGGTAACCAGTCCCACACGGTCTTCTCCAATTACCTTTACGGCACCCACAAACTGGGTATCGATCTTTCGGGCCCAGGTTACATCAATAATTCTTTCACTATCTGTCCGAATCAGATGATGGGCATTTTTACAGCTCGAACGGTGTATCTTCACATCTCCGTTCCGGCTGATAAATCCGATGACATCATCCCCCGGAATCGGGTTGCAGCAGTTTGCATAGGAGTACTTCACATTCCCCAGTTCCCCTTCTACCAACAGGGCATTTCCTGCTCCGGCAGACCGGGCAGAAGCGTGATAATCCTCAGGAGGTTTCTGATCCACTGATTCAGGCTCTTCCGGCTTCACCTCCATTCGCCCCTTACTCTTCAGCTCTTTAACCCTTTTGTACAGCTCATTTACATCAAATGCGCCGGTACCGATCTCATGAAACATCATCTGAGCATCATCGAAACGGAATTTTTTTGCAACTTGAGTAAGCTCCTGATCTGATATCTCAAGTTTACTCCTCGACGCTTTTTTATCCCACAGCTCCCGTCCTTCCCGGGCAATGTTTCTCTCTCTCTGCTTGATAAACTGCCGGATACGTGCTTTGGCCTTGTGAGTGACCACATCATCCATCCAGTCCACGTTGAGATTCACCTTGTTGGCAGTAATGATCTCTACCTGATCTCCTGATTTCAGCTTTTGCCGGAGAGGCACCATCTTCCCGTTCACTTTTGCTGCCAGAGCTCTCTCGCCGATCTCACTATGGATCTCAAAGGCAAAATCGATACAGGAAGCTCCGTTGGGTAGTGTCTTTAACTCCCCGTTGGGTGTGAAAACATAGATCTCATCCTGGTAGAGGTTGAGCTGAAAATCTTTCACAAACTCTGTGGCCGCATCCGGGCGGGGGGTGTCCAGTACATCACGCACCCAATGCACAAATTTGTCGAGCTCATCACTCCCATCGGAACTCCCCTCCTTGTATTTCCAGTGAGCGGCAAGTCCCTGCTCTGCAATATAATCCATTTTCCGGGTGCGAATCTGCACTTCCACCTTCCGCCCTTTCTTCGTAATGACAGTGGTGTGGAGCGATTGATAGCCGTTGGCCTTCGGAACGGATATAAAGTCCCGAAAACGTTTGGGGATCGGTGTGTACCAATCTGTGATGATGGAGTAGACGCGCCAGCAATCCTCTTTGGTGTGCGGCTCCTCCAGAATGATGCGGATGGCAAAAAGATCGTATATCTCCTCAAACGGCTTCTGTTGAGTCTGCATTTTCCGGTAGATGGAGTAGATATGCTTCGGCCTGCCTTTGATCTCGGAGATATAGTTCTGGTTGTCGAGCTCTTTTTTGATCGGCCCCATAAACTCTTCAATGAACGCTTCCCTCGCTTCCTTCTTCTCCCTGAGCTTGCGGGCCAGAAATTTGTAAGAGTTTGGATCGATCACCTTGAAACAGAGATCCTCCAGTTCATTCTTCATCTTGAACAGGCCGAATCTATGGGCCAGCGGCGCATAGAGCTCCATCGTCTCTGCAGCGATGCTGAGCTGTTTCTGTCTCGGCAGATGCTTAATCGTCCGCATGTTATGCAACCGGTCGGCAAACTTGATCAGCACCACCCGGATATCCTCTGCCATAGAGAGAAGTAGCTTCATGAAGGTTTCAGCCTGCTTGGTGTTTTTATTTTCAAAAACCCCGATAATTTTGGTCAGGCCATCAATCAGATGGGCTACAACGCCACCGAAGAGCTCCTCAATCATCTCCAGAGTCACATCGGTATCTTCCACGGTATCGTGAAGAAGTGCAGCTGCTACAGATACATCATCAATATTAAAATCCTCCGCCATAATTTTGGCAACTTCCAGCGGATGGAGGTAATAGGGCTCACCGGAAGCCCGCTTGTCATCTTCGTGGGACCAGCAGCAGAGCTTGAAAGCCCGAGTTATCAGCTCTTCATCGGTATTTGCCAGATGCTTTTTACACAGCCTCAGCAATCCAGCCAGGGCAGATTTCTGCTTGGCATCCAGTGGATACTGATCGATATTTTTTTTGTAATCTGTTTTCATATCATTGGTCACAGGTACCATCACAAAGTGCGTCTGCAACTGAAAGTTCTCTGTACTAAATCACCTGAGTCGGCGGGCAAGAGGGTAATTTACCATTAATAATGTTATCTGCTGAAATTTATTAAGCAGGCTCCAATCTGGCAAATGGCTTTATGTCCAGATCTCCCTCTGCCCCCTCTCTGAGTTTCAACTCCCCTGTTTTTGCAATCATAGCGGCATTGTCGGTACAATACTCCAGAGAGGGAATCATTAGCTCCAGATTCTTATCCCGGGCAAACCCTCCTGCTTTCTTCCTTAGCATAGAGTTGGCCGATACTCCGCCTGCAATCATGATGTGCTTCACACCTGTCATTTTAACAGCCCGTTTTAACTTGGTGATCAGTACATCGGTAATAGCGGCGGAGATGCTCGCACAGATATCATCGAGATGTCTTGCAACAAACTCTTCTCCCTTCTCCCGGGTATAGTAGAGCACACTCGTTTTCAGCCCTGAAAAACTGAACTCCAGCCCCTGGTCGAGCATGGATCTGGGGAAGTCATGATACTCCGGATTTCCATTCTTTGATCGCGCATCGATCTGCGGTCCTGCCGGATAGGGCAATCCTAAAATTTTACCGGTCTTGTCAAACGCTTCACCAGCGGCATCATCCCGGGTTTTCCCCAGGACTTCATGTTTAAATGGAGCTGTAACGTGTACGAGCCGTGTATGCCCGCCCGACACAATCAGGGCCACAAAGGGATAGACCTCATCATGTTCAATAAAATTGGCATACATGTGGGCGTCGATATGGTTGATGCCGAGAAGGGGCAGGTTGTTAGAAACGGACAGCCCCTTTGCAAAACTCAGCCCGACCAGCAGCGACCCGATCAGGCCGGGGCCGGATGATACTGCAATGGCATGGACTTCATCCAGCCGGATACCAGCCTCATCCAGAGCCAGCTGAACGGTTGGTGTAATGGTCGCATGATGGGCCCTTGACGCCAATTCCGGCACTACACCACCAAATTCGGAGTGAATCGCCTGAGAGGCAATCACATTGCTCAGCACCTTGCCGCCTCGAATAACAGACGCAGCTGTTTCATCACAGGATGATTCAATGCCTAAAACTATCATGATACCTTCAGGTCTACTGATTTTAGTTGATCTCCAGCATCCGGCGGATCGGTACAATCGCCCGTTCTGCGAGCTCTGCCGGCACCTTCACTTCAAACTGGTTCTCCTTGAGGGCCTCATACAGATTTTCCAGGGTGATCATCTTCATAAAATTACAGACCGACTCTTCGTTCGCCGCGTAGAATTTTTTTCCAGGATTCTCTTTCTCCATACGGTGTAAAATACCAACTTCCGTCGCTACAACAAACTCTTTGGATTCCGACCTGGAAGCTTGTTCCAGCATACCGGAAGTGGAGTAGACATTGCCATCCTTGCAATCAAAGAACATAGCAGATTTCATCATGCAGGAGGTTGAGCAGCCACACTCCGGATGAATCAGCAGCTCAGCTCCGGGGGATTGCCGCTGCTTCTCCGCCAGATTGACCTCCCCAATCTGTTCATGCACATGGCACGCACCCTTCCAGATATGAAGATCGCGTCCGGTCATCATCTGGACATACGCACCCAGAAACTGATCCGGCAAAAAGAGAATCTCCCGATCTTCGGGAATGGCTTCGACTACGCCAACCGCATTTGAGGAAGTGCAGCAGTAGTCGGTCTCCGCTTTTACATCGGCCGTTGTATTGATATAGGAGACGACCACAGCGCCCGGATGTTCCGCTTTCCACGCCCTGAGCTGATCGCCTGTTATGGAGTCAGCCAGAGAGCATCCCGCCTCAAGATCGGGAATCAACACCGTCTTGTCCGGTGAGATGATGGAAGCCGTCTCAGCCATGAAATGCACACCGCAGAAAACTATCGTTTCTGCTTCGGTTTTTGCAGCCAACCGGGACAGGCCCAGAGAGTCCCCTACATAATCCGCAATATCCTGGATCTCAGGAATCTGATAATTATGGGCCAGAATGACCGCATTTTTCTCAGAGCGAAGCTTGTTGATTTCTGCGATCAGTTCTTCTTTCTGTAATGTCATTGTATTCATAAAAGCAGGTGTTAAATTATCTGTTTAATTTGCTGACTGATGTCAAATGCCTCTACGGAATGGGTAAGAGCTCCTGAAGAGATATAATCAACCCCGGTTTCTGCTACAGCACGAATATTGTGATGGGAAAGATTGCCGGAAGCTTCCGTTTTTGCCCTTCCATCAATCAGATCTACGGCTGCCTTCATCTCTTCAACATCCATATTGTCCAGCATGATCATATCCACGTTGCAGCTGAGAGCCTCTCTGACCTGCGCCAGGCTGGTCGTTTCGACCTCAATTCTGACACCCGGGCGATAACGCTTCACGAGGTCAACCGCCACGGTGATCCCGCCGGCAGCCACGATATGGTTGTCTTTGATCATCGCCATATCGTACAGTCCCATCCTATGATTCAACCCCCCTCCCATCTTCACAGCATATTTATCAAGGTACCTCAGCCCGGGGGCCGTCTTGCGGGTGTCCAGGATGCTAACAGGCAGGCCTTCGATCAGGGCAACCATTTTCGAGGTTGCTGTTGCAATCCCTGAAAGCCGCTGTGCGATATTCAAAGCTGTACGTTCGGCAGAAAGAATCGCCCGGCAGCTTCCCGAGAATCGGGCCAGCAGATCACCCTGTTCCACTGCCTCACCATCTTCTTTCAACGCCTCCCATTCGAGATCCGGATCGAGCCGCAAAAAGACCTGGCGGGAAAAATCAAGTCCTGCAAGGGTGCCTTGTTGTTTGGCAACCCAGACTGCTACAGCTTTCCTGCCCGGCCCTGCCACAGCATTCGTGGTCACATCTTCTGGACTCATATCTTCTGCAAAGGCCCGGTCAATTACCTCCTCCCACTGCTTTCGAAGGCGTTCTTCAGAGTCAGATCCTTTTTCTGTCAATGGATTCATGGGTGAAGCAAGGGGTTAGAATTTTCAATTCCACCTGTCGTAGATGCAGTTTTCATAAAATGGTAGGCAATGTTGTTTCTGTCTCTGCTTGGGAAGTCTGTTCGGCAGTGTACGCCCCGACTCTCCTTTCGCTGAATAGCACCGTAAAAACAGGCCGCTGCGACGGTGAGCATGCCGTGCATCTGAACAACATAATATTCATCCGATGGCAGATTCTTTAATCTTTTTTCTGCTTCAGCGAGGCCTTTCATCGCAATCTGCAGTCCTGCCTGATCCCTTTCAATACCCATATATCTATTCAATAACGAGCTCACTTCCGCTTTTAATGATGCGAAAAGGTCGTAGTTATCCGGGTTGAGTACAAGTTTTTTACGGCTGAATCGCAGGATTTTTCTTTTTTTAATATGGGCCGATGTGTGTTTAACTGCCCGGTTGCCAAAGACAAGGCACTCCAGCAGCGAATTACTCGCCAGCCTGTTTGCACCGTGTACACCGGTTGCTGCAGCTTCACCGCATGCATAGAGGCCCTGCAGAGCCGTGCGGCCGTTCAGATCGGTCTCCACTCCTCCGATGCAGTAATGAGCAGCCGGTGCCACCGGGATGCCCTCCTTCCGGATATCGATGCCACACCCCTCCACACGCTCCACAATTCGGGGAAATGAATTTTTAATTCTCTCGTAGGGAAGATGTCGCAAATCCAGCATTACGTAAGGATGCTCCTGATCACGGATCTGCCGGAATATCTCTCTGGAGACCAGGTCCCTCGGAGAGAGATCACCTTCCGGATATTGCGCCATAAAATACTCGCCCTTCAGGTTTCTGAGCCGGGCACCCTCTCCGCGAAGAGCCTCACTGATCAGAAAGGATGATCCGTTCCGGCTGTAGAATGCAGTGGGATGAAACTGGACAAACTCCATATCTTTCAGAACAGCGCCCTGGCTGTACGCGAGCCACAATCCATCGCCGGTCGATGTTCCCGGATTGGTAGTTCGGGAAAAGAGTCCGGAGTACCCCCCTGTAGCGAGGATAGTCGCCGAAGCCAGCACCCGGATATTCTGCTGTTCACGCAGAGAATAGAGATCCGCCCCTCCGCAGGCCTGATCCCGGCACAGGAGCTGGTATACCAGTCCATATTCAATAATCTTTATCCCGGGATGCGACATGACCACAGGCAATAGAAAGTCGATCAGGGCCTTTCCGGTTGCAGCTCCGTTGGCATGAAGAATTCTTCTGGCAGAATGCCCGCCCTCAAGTCCCAGATTAAAACCCTGTTCCGACTGGTCAAACTGCATTCCCATTTCGATCAGATCCTTTATGCAGAGGGCCCCCTCTTTAACGAGCATCTCCACGGCCTCCCGGGAACAGTAGCCACGGCCCGCCTTTACAGTATCCTCAATATGGCTTTCAAAGGAGTCTTCCGGATTCAGCACAGCCGCTACGCCACCCTGGGCCCAGTAACTGCTGCTCACATCCAATCCCGACTTGGTAACAAGCGTAACCGTTCCGTGCCGGGCGGCCTTTAATGCTGAATATAACCCTGCAAGACCGCTGCCGATCACTAAATAATCCGATTCAATGGTTCCAGAATCCACGCTGATAAAATTTTGGTTGCGCAAATATACAGTTTTATTCCGTGACGCATTACAAATAAAAAAAGCCCGTTCCAATAACTGGCAACGGGCTTTTAATCACCATATCGAGAGGCGGCAGGAACGGTCTGTTTGGCCGGGGTTCATACTGATTCCCGGCTCCGGACCCCGCAACCCCTGCTACAAAATCGAAGGCAGAAGGTTGCAGCTGGCTGACGATTTATCCTGTCCCTCCCGGTCAGATTTCAGAATCTGATTTATTTATCATCTTCTTCGTCATCTTCCACAACTTCGAAATCTGCATCTACAGCATCCTCTCCGTCGTCAGATGCATCAGCTCCTGCGCTGGCAGAGGAGTCGTCGCCGCCCGGCTGACCGGCCGAACTTTCACTCGCCTGATAGATCTCCTGTGAGGCGGCTGCCCAGGCTTGGTTCAGCTCGTCAATGGCCCCTTCGATCTCATCCACTTTCTCCTCTTTGTGGAGTGTTTCCAGCTTGGAGAGAGCTTCTTCGATCTTGTTCTTATTCTCTTCAGAGATCTTGTCTTTGTGCTCTTCTACCTGTTTTCTGGTTGAGAAGATAAGGGAATCGGCTCTGTTCAGGATTTCAATCCGTGCGCGGAGTTTTTCATCCTCCTCAGCATGTTCTTCAGCAGCCTGCTTCATCTTTTCAATCTCCTCGTCGCTCAAGCCGGAAGAGGACTCAATCCGGATACTCTGCTCTTTATTGGTACCCTTATCCTTCGCACTCACATTCAGCACGCCGTTTGCATCCATATCAAAGGTCACTTCAATCTGGGGTATGCCACGCGGTGCCGGCGGGATACCGTCCAGGTGAAAGCGGCCCAGCGTCCGGTTGTCAGCGGCTCTTGCCCTCTCACCCTGCAGAATATGAATTTCAACGCTGCTCTGGTTGTCTGCTGCCGTGGAGAATACTTCCGTCTTGCTGGTTGGAATGGTGGAGTTGGAATCAATCAGCTTGGTCATCACCCCACCCAGGGTTTCAATACCGAGAGTCAGCGGGGTCACATCCAGAAGAACGACATCATCGACATCACCACTCATCACACCCCCCTGAATTGCCGCTCCTACGGCCACAACTTCATCAGGGTTGACACCTTTGCTCGGTTCTTTTCCAAAAAAGTCCCGGACAACTTCCTGTATCTTGGGAATCCTTGTGGAACCACCTACCAGAATGACCTCATCAATTTCCGATTTGGAAATTCCGGCATCTTTCAGTGCTTTCTCACACGGCGTGATGGTTCTTTTTACCAGATCGTCCACCAGCTGCTCAAATTTGGCCCGTGTAATATCTATACTCAGGTGTTTCGGTCCGGAATCAGTTGCGGTGATAAATGGCAGGTTTACATTGGTTTTCTGAGAACTGGAGAGTTCGATTTTGGCCTTCTCTGCGGCATCTTTGAGTCGCTGCATGGCCATCGGGTCATTTTTAAGATCCACACCCTCGTCCTTCTTGAACTCACCGGCCAGGAACTCAATCAGTCGCTGGTCAAAATCATCTCCTCCCAGGTGAGTGTCACCACTGGTCGACTTCACTTCAAAAACGCCATCACCCAGCTCCAGGATAGATACGTCGAACGTACCTCCACCCAGGTCATAGACGATGATGGTCTGGTCGATATCTTTTTTGTCCAGGCCGTATGCAAGCGAAGCGGCAGTCGGCTCGTTGATGATCCGCTTCACATCCAGGCCGGCAATTTTCCCTGCTTCCTGAGTCGCTTTTCTCTGCGCATCATTAAAGTATGCAGGTACGGTAATGACTGCTTCGGTTACTTTTTCACCCAAATACTCTTCTGCGGTCTGTTTCATCTTCTGAAGGACCATTGCCGAGATCTCCTGCGGGGCGTACTTCCGGTCATCGATCTGTACTCTGGCAGTCCCGTCATCATCAGATTTGACCACCTTGTAGGACACCTGATCAATCTCCTCTTTTACTTCATTGAACATCCTGCCCATAAACCTCTTGATGGAGGCAACAGTTTTCTCAGGGTTTGTAATTGACTGGCGCTTGGCCGGAGCACCGACAAGTCTCTCACCGTCCGTGGTGAATGCAACGACCGAGGGAGTCGTTCTCCCCCCTTCCGAGTTCTGTATAACAATCGGCTCACTGCCTTCCATGACAGAAACACAGGAGTTCGTTGTTCCTAAATCAATACCTATTATTTTACCCATGATAGTTTTTACCTTTAACTTTTCTTCTTTACTTGTATTTAATTTCTTTAGTCAATCGGGATAGTCGTGCCGCCTGACTGCTTGTCACCAGCCTGCTTTTCAACAGTGATGTTGAGAACACCGTGGGCATGCTTCGCCTTGATAGTGCGTGGGTCTGCTGTTTCAGGCAGTGCAAAGGCTCTGGAAAACCCCCCTTGTTTTCGTTCCGATCGTGTGAGTTTCTCTCCGTCCCGGAGTTCAATTTTTCTTTCACCCTGAATGGTGATCACACGGTTCTGCATGGAGAGCCGGATCTGATCCTTTCCCATGCCGGGAAGATCCATTTCAATCCGGTAGAGACTTTCGCTTTCTGTAACATCTGCATCCGGATGGAAATTGTGAACCTCTTTTTCACGGGGAGAAACCCGATCCACCAGATCCTGAAGATCTTTTCCAAGCTTTGAGAGCTGCTTTTCCAAATCTATTGTAAAGTTGGTCATAACGATGTTGTTTTAACGGACGTTTACTATCCAATAGATGGTTATGCAACCTATATGCCAATGTCCGTTACCTGTCAAAATAACTGACGTATTGACATAATCACTTTTCTTATGTTTCGGTGTGTCAGGTTTACACCTTCAGCCAGGTGGGCGATCAGGCATTCAGAGGATGTCGGTTTTCACATCCAGTACCGAAATCCGGCGTAAATGATCCCAAAACCCGGGGTAGGATATCGCAGTACATTCAGCATCCAGAACAGTAGATTGACTTCTGCTTCTGGTAGCAAGTACGGCGGCGGCCATAGCCATCCGATGGTCATGATAGCTTGGATATTCAGCCGCACGAGGTATAAAGTCAGGATTCCCCTGAATCACAATTCCATCTTCTTGCAGTTCAAACTCGGCCCCTGCCAGATTCAGGATCTGCCCCATGGCGTCCAGTCGGTCCGTCTCTTTATGCCTGAGTTCTCCGGCCCCCGTGATGATCGATTCCCCGTCAGCAAAACACATCGCCACCATCAAAATTGGCAGTTCATCGATACAGTTTGGCACAACAGCAGGATTGACTGCAATTCCTTTCAAATCCGATGATCGTACCACAATATCGGCTGTAGGTTCTCTCCCCTCTTCCGCTGAAATATTCTCCCGGGTAATATCCGCACCCATCTGTTCCAGGATCTCCATGGCTGCGGTCCGGGTTGGATTGATTCCCACACCCTCCATCACAATTTCAGCATTGCGGTGGATCGCACCGGCCGTCAGCCAGAAAGCGGCAGCTGAGAAATCTCCCGGCACCGCATAGTTTTGGGGGGGTATAAGATCCTTGCGGCTACTTCTGATGATTCTGCCGGTTTCACACTCCTCTGACACAAGGCCGAGGAGCCTCTCGGTATGATCCCGGCTGGGGAGAGTTTCAATGACCTCCGTTGTATCTTCGCCGTAAAGGCCGGCCAACAGCACGGCAGACTTTAACTGGGCACTCGCAATGGGCAGGGAGTAACGAATCGCCTCCACCCCGTTATGACTTTCAAACCTGAGCGGGGCAAATTCATCCTCGCGGGCTTCTATAGCACAACCCATGCTTCTCAGCGGTTGAATAATCCGCTTCATCGTCCTTCCGGTCAGAGATTCATCTCCGATTAGTGTGCAGGTTGTCCCCGCTCCGGCAACCATCCCTGCAAGCAGGCGCATGGTTGTTCCTGAGTTCCCGCAATCCAGGGGCCTGTCGGGAGTTTTAAAGCCGTCCCGCCCGACTCCCTGTATCGTTATTTTGTTTCCGTCCCGCTCAATTTCAACGCCCAGGGCTTCCAGACAATCGAGCGTACTATGAGGATCTGCGGCGTCCGAGTAGTTCGTGATCGTACTGGTCTCCTCTGAAATTGCGGCAAATAGTGCAGATCTGTGAGAAATCGATTTGTCAGCAGGTAGTTTCAGAGCACCCCTCAAGGTGAGGGCAGGCTGTATAGATTCGGTCATGATTTAATTCTGTTGTAACAAACGGCTTGCGCGCCGGGCTGCCGGGGGATCCGGATGGGTTTCACTGATAGAGTTCAGAAGGGAGATCGCTTCACCTCTTCGACCTTCCCTGATATAAATTTCTGCAGTTTTATATTGAGATTGGGCGACCCACTCAACGTATGCCTGGAACAGCACGCCCACTCTTCCATAAGCTTCCAGAGCCCTTTCACGGTCCCCCTGGCTCTGATAGGATTCTCCGATCAGATATTGCGCTTCTGCACCCGATTCGGTTGTACTGTTTTGTGCAACCGTGGTAAAATATTCGCGTGCCTGTTCATATTGATTTTCCCTCAGAAGCACCTTGCCCAGGCCGACCTGCGCAGCGTGGTTATCGGGATTCACCTCCAGAGCATCATTAAAATGTTCACGCGCACGATCTGTCGCCCCTCTGGACAGTTCTGCGTTCCCCATTCCAAGATGGGCTTCCTGCTCAAATCGGTCATCGGTCTCAATCAGTTGACTGAAGTGTCTGAGAGAGCTGTCATAGTCCCCCATCTCCTGTTTGATTCGCCCCAGCTCAACCAGCGCAGAGGCTGCTCTTTCTGAGGATGGAAATTCGTTGATCAATGTTTCATACGCTTCGGCGGCCTCTTCTTTCCTTCCCAGCCGGGTGTAAGCATCCGCCATATTATAGTAGGCTTCCGGCATCATTTCCCGATTGTTGGTAATCCTCAGATATTGCCTGAACTCTTCGACGGCAGCTTCGTAATTTCCGGATTGAAACACATTCTCAGCCTGTCTAAACCGGAGCCGGTCTGCCGTGGTGGACGTGGGGTTATCGGCAAGAAACTCCTCCAGCCGGTCTGTACTTGAATCCCCCTCTCCGGCAGAAAGTTGTGCGTACTGAATGCCATCGATCGCTTCTATGATGTAGTTACTTCTCGGATACTCATCCAATACCTTCTGGTAAGCGGCGATCGCTTCATCATACTGCCCCGCGTTATAATAGGAGTCGCCGATGTTGTACTGGGAGCGTGCAGCCCATTCGGTGCCGGGATAGCGCTGGATGACGGTGGTAAACTCCTCGATCGCCTGATCGTAATTTCCGGTATTCAGATAGACGTAGGCAATATTGTACTGAGCCTGCTCACGAAGGCGGCTGTAGGGGTAGATTCGTAAAAGCCGCCGGAATTGAGTGACAGCCTCGAAGTTTCGGTTCATCCGGTAGTAGCTGTTGGCAACCTGATACATGGCGTAGTCTCCGCCTGGCTCAGCACCCACCGTATCCATGTAGTACTCGAGGGCTTCGTTATATTTTCCCTGTGCAAAAAAAGCATCCCCGATTCTCAGCTTGGTATCCACATCATAGGGATAGAGAGCGATAGAGGGCGGTTCGTAGTTGTTCAGGAAGTCGATCAGCGACCCGGTGGCATTTTCAAAGTCGCCCATTAAAAAGAAAGTCCAGCCGAGGCTGTATTTGGCGGCACCCACCATCTCGTGATCGGGATAGTTGTTGACAAACTGCGAGAACTCGACCGCAGCCCGATCATATCGGCCGATCTGATAGTTGGCATCGGCACTCCAGAAGAGCGCCTCCTGACCCAGTTCCGTGCCGGGAGCTTCATCATACACACTCCTGAAATCTGGCTGTGCCTGCTCGTATGCCTGATTAAAATACATGACCCAGGCTCTCTGAAAGCGGGCCTGGCGTTTCAGAGCAGGATCCAGATCAGCAATTTGTCCCGCCAGATCAAAACTCTGAATGGCCTGTGTAAACTCATTGTTGGCATAGAAGACCTCTCCTAAAAAGGTAAGTGTCTCGGCAGGACGTTCCAGACGCTCATACTCCCTGGCGAGGGGCATAAGTACTTCAATCGCCTCATCATAATATCCAAACTCAAAGGCTGCCACTGCCCATTCAAAATGGGCAACTTCAAAAAACTCCCCTTCCCATTCAGGAAATCTCTGTCCAAATTCACGGAAAATGTCCAGTGCTTCGCGGTAGTTGCCAAACATTTTGAGGTTTACCGCCTGATAGTAGAGTGCTTTGCGTGCAATCTCATCATCTCCGGCAGAAGCATCTGCAAATGAGCGGGATGCCCAGTGGTAAATCTCCTGCTTGTGGAAGACCCAACCCAGTCCGTAGTGTGCAATCCTGGCATCTTCCTCATTGTCGATTCTGCGGAGATATTCGCGGTAATATTGGGTAGCCTCTGCATAGTTGTTCAGGGCGTTATAACTTTCTGCGATCAGATAGTAGGTTTTGGTCCTGTTCTCTTCGTCCAGATGTGGAAGGGCCTCATTGAAGGCATCAATCGCCTCGTAAAATTTTCTTTGCTGATAGTAGGATTCCCCCAGTGCGGTGCCGATGCGCCGGGTCATCGGATTTTGCGGATGTCGCTCCCGCAACAGCTCAAATGCATCGGTTGCATCACTGTAGCGCTCCTCTTCAAGGAAAAGCCTGCCCCTTGCAAACAGTGCCTGCGGTGACCAGACACTGCGTCGGTGCTCATCTGAAAGGGCAAGATAATAGGCTCTGGCCAGATCATAATCCTGATTCTCCACAGAGACTTCCCCCAGCCTGAAGTAGAGTTCGGCCCTGTCATTATAGGATTGTGGATACTTCAGCGCCGTGTCCATTCTGCCGATCGCCTCGTCCAGAAGCCCCTGCTCAATCTGTCTTTCTGCAATATCCCGCAGCAATCTGGCTGAACGGTTGCTTTCCGGATAGACTTGCACAAAACGGTCAATCGCATCATCGGCCCTCTCATCGTCGGTATAGTAAAGAGCCCGGGCCAGGAAGTAGGATGCTGTTTCTGCCACGAGCTGATTCTCCGACTGACGAGACGACTCATCAAGCAGGGGAATAGCAGCCTCATAAAGTCCCTTATTAAAAAGATCCAGCCCGGCCTGAAATCCGGCTTCGTACGAAGGATAGTTTGACTGCCCATATACTGGGAGGTGGATGAACAGCAGAATAGCTGCAAAACCAATAATTTTGTATATACGGCCCATGTATTTCTGATTCATGTTGAGCGTTTTCTATAAAGTAGTGAAATATATCAACTCAGGCTCTTTTGTTCCCAAATAAAGAAGCACTATTTCCTAATAAATTAAAGCTCGAGATAGCGTAAGAGCTCACTCGCACGATTGGATAGATCTTCATGGAGAAAATCATCCCGTGTTTCACTATTTGCAACGTAGCCGTACCTGTTCAGAGATGAGATAACCGCAGAAGTATCGGTCAGGTTTAATTTAATGGAGATGTTAACGAATGCGCCCTGATCGTTTAAAAACTCTGTGGTCAGACCGAGAATTTTAGCCCCCTCGGATTCGATCAGATGGATAATTTTAGCCAGTGTGAAGTCCACCTGTCGCATCATGACTGTAATGACTGATCCGGAAGAAGTGATATTGAGCATGTCGGAGAGGGCTTCAAAGATTCTTTTCCTCTCAATAACCCCTGTGAATGATTCATTTTCATCAGTAACCGTCAACAGCTTTTTCTGATGCTGAATCATAAACCTGGCTGCCTCAAAAAGATGTTCGGTTTCAAACCTGGTGACTGCTGGCTGCCAACGTATATCGGTCAGAACTGTCTCTTCGTTCAGATCTTCAGGCAGATCCCCGTAATGTATCGTCCCGACCACTTTTTTTGTGGCGGGTTCGATCACAGGGATATTGTACGCCTGCCACGCCTCGATCTTAGAGATGGCCGCAGATACCGTATCCGAAGGAACCAATGGTATAAAATCGGTATTGATAAGATTCTTAATATGCATGCTACCTCTCCACTGTGGTTTCCAGGTTCTCAAGAATCGACTCGAACCTGTCTTTATCTTTCCTGGACGCGCTCCCTTTAATGATTACGGAGTTATCCTCAAATTGTTCTGAATCTATAATGGCAACGTTATGTAAAAACGCCACAGCCTTGTAATGACTCAGAGGGATCTCATAATTCATTGAAACGTAATCCTCTTCTATCAGACTTTCCAGTCTGTCCTGAAGCTTTGTGATGCCGATTGAACGATAGGCAGATACAAAGATCGCACCCGGATAACTTTTCTTTAGTTCAACCAGGGCATCGGGCTCCATCAGGTCGATCTTGTTAAATACCAGAATTTTTTTGTAATCCCCGATATTCAGATCTTTAAGAGTGGAGTCAACCACATCGATATACTCTTCAATCATTCTTCCGGAAGCATCCACAACATGGAGCAGAATATCTGCATCCCGCACTTCATCCAGCGTCGATTTAAAACTCTCGATCAGATGGTGGGGCAACTTCCGAATGAAGCCAACGGTATCGGAGAGCAGAACATCATGATTTTTAAGAGACAGTTTTCGCACCGTTGCATCCAGAGTAGCGAACAGTTTATCTTCTGTCAGCACCCAGCTTTCGGTCATCTCATTCATCAAGGTGGACTTGCCCGCGTTGGTATATCCGATCAGTGCGACCCTGGTCAGGCCCTTCCGCCTTTTTCGCTGGGTCTCCCGCTGCACGTCCAGCTTTTCGAGCCTCTGTTTTAGTATAGAGATTCTTTTGCCGATCAATCTTCTGTCGGTCTCAATCTGGGTTTCTCCCGGCCCTTTCGTCCCGATCCCCCCTTCCTGTCTGGAAAGGTGAGTCCAGAAACGTGTCAGACGGGGCAGGAGGTATTGCAGCTGTGCCAGCTCAACCTGCGTTTTAGCGGCTGCAGTCTGCGCCCTTGTTGCAAAAATATCAAGGATGAGACCGCTCCGGTCAAGCACTTTGATCTTTACTACATTTTCAATATTTCGCAGTTGTGTTGGAGACAGTTCATCATCAAATATCAGAATATCGACCTTCTTCTCGGCTACAATTCCCTTCAGTTCACGCACTTTCCCCGTCCCGATATAAGTTGCAGGATCGGGGTGGGGCCTGTTCTGCAATATTTTTCCTACAGCTATTGCACCAGCAGTTTCACTAAGCAATTTCAGTTCCTCCAGATGTTCCTTTGCCAGCCATCTGGGTGTATCGGGGCCGAATAGACCTACCAGTAAAGCTCTCTCTTTCTCGAGTGTCTGTGTACGTATATCTTGTAGCAAATTTACCTGTTTTATTAAGTAGTCAATGTTAATCGAACGCTTTAAAATCAAAAGATGTGTCTACAACAGGAGTCATGGTCTTGCCGATTTTAAGGTCAATAATCTTGTTAAACTTATCAGTTTTTTTATCGGGAACAAACAGTTCGAGCCGGATCAGGCGTTTTTGATTCGTTCGCTGCGGGGCAGATTGGTAAATAAAAACAAACTCCGAGCCTTTGGCGGCCGGTTTTTCAACATAATCACTGATCTGATGCCAGGCAATGGTTTGGGAGGGGTCGTTGATGTTCTTCACGATGCCGTGATCGGTAATGTACGATTTGGAAGTGAAATAACTTGAGACAAACCAACAGAATCCCAGCCAGACATAACAAGCCATGATCGGAAAAAACGGACTGATCTGATGAGTATACATCAATGTCGCCATTCCGGCAGAAAATATCAGAAAGAGGGTGGAAAATAGCGGATACCCCCCCAGTTTCCCCGATTTCCAGCTGATCCGTATATTTCTCAATCTCACTGCATTGGCAACAGTATACGTCGCGAGCATCATGGCACCCAGCGTAAAAAGGGCGAGCGTAAGCACAAAAATATTATGTATGTCAGCTGAAAAACTCATCCAATGGATTCCGCTTTGTAATGACGTGAAATAAGTGACTCTGTAAGCAATAAAATAAAAGCTGTAATAATAAACCAGTACCAGATCTCCTTTCCAAATGCAGCTGTACGGAACTCCTGCTGATCACCACCCCACGTTCCTTCCGACTCGATCACTTCTGCATTTTTAAAAAAATTCCGGAGGAGGATACTGAGTTCTCCAGCTGATAACGAACCGACCTCCGATTCCATTGTATGTTGATTGATTCCCCCCACAAATATTTCCGTTCCGCTACTCTCTTCCAAAGAAAACCAGCCCGGCTGCCACTCTTTCGCCTCATAGCGGAGTACGCTGCCGCTGTACCCTGCCGAAATTTCAGGGAGAATGGCCTCATCCCCATACTTGATAAAGAGCTCCTGCCCCGGGCTTACGGCTTCCAACCTGAACTCCTGCCCGAGAGTATGAGTTTGCAGCTGCGCCCCTTCCCCAAGCATCAGATAGTCGGTTATCCGGAAAAAGAAAGGAGCAAAAAATGGTTTGGCAGAGAAGTCTGACCATCCCGGATCGATCCCTATTGCTGAATAGACCAGCTTTCCGTTTCCAAGTTGTGTTTCGGCAAAAACGATATTTCCAGACCGGTTGGCCAGAATCGGAACTGCCCGCGAATCGGGATCGATCAGGTAGTAGTAATAGATCTCCGGCACATTGATCCTGATCTCCGACTGCTCCTCCTCGGCGAAGATTTCATCCAGAACGGGATTCCCCCGCAGGGGTTCCGCTACCCTGTCGACAGGATCAAAGGAGCCGTAACTTCCGTACATTCCAGCGTATTGGCCAGCACCTGCCTGTTGTAAAAAGCGGTTATAACTATTCATATTACCGTCGGCCGCAGGGATCATAAAGAGTCCTGCGCCGTTCTGTACATGGTCTGTAGCTGATTGAACGAGATAGTCGGGGATCTCCCGGAGCCCGTCAAAGATGATGGCATTATAATCCGTCAGTTCAACCGTGTTGAGCTCTTCCAGATTTACAAATGTGGCTTTAAATCGTTTGGTCTCTTCCGATGCGGCCGCTAGCAGAGGTTGCAGCAGAGAGGGGAATGCAGAGTCCCCCCTGCCTTCTCCGATGACCAGAACGTCTCGTTCGGAGGGTTGCCGAAGCACGGTGTAATGACGGTTGTCAAAGGAGAGCTCATCTCCTTCTATTTCAAACATCATCCGTATCCATTCACTCTCCCTGGCAGGAATATCAAAAACTACATCGCTATACTCTCCGGCCGGCATCGTCACCATCTGCCGGGCGATCATTTCGTCCTCCAGAAAAAAGGTGAGATAGGCATTGGCCGCAGGACGGGTCCCGAAATTTTCCACTCTAGCCCGGATCTGGTAATCGGTCCCCGAACCGGACGGTGCATACTCCAATTCTACAGAAGAGATACCCAGGTTCATCACACCGGTATCCCCCACCGTGAAAGCCTGAAGGTAGATATTGGGTTCGGGCTCTGCCGTCGGCTCTTCTTCTGCCAGCTGGTGAAATTGCGACTCCTGCCCGTCAGTTATCAGATAGATTATTTTATTCACCTCTTCCTCCCGGGTGAGAGCTTCCCTCAGCCGGTTTATTTTTGACAGAGTATAGTTCCCTCCATTGACCGGCTGCAGCGCAGAGAGGTGCCTGAGTGCCGCAACTCTGGAGACGGGTGGCAGATTCAGAAAATCTCCGTTTGTGACTTCGATCACAAATCTGCTGTCGTGGTCACTCATCTCCACAACAGATTGTGCCACGGCAATGGCCTGTTCGAAGTAAGGGCCGTGCTGATCTACCTGAGCCATCCCCGGGCTATTATCAATCAGCAGCCCGATAATTTTGGGTTCACTTTGGGAAAACCATCCGATGCCAGGTGGCAGAAAGGGCCTGGCCAGGGCGACAGCCAGAAGGATCATCGCCGTCATCCGGAGGGCCAGCAGTAACCACCGTTTAATCCTGATCCTTCTGATGGCGGTTGTTTTCAAGAGATCAAAAAAAGAGAGGGAGCTGAACCGCACTCTCTCAGGCTTCCGGATATTGAGCAGATAGATGAACAACGGGATGGCAGCCGTTACTACTGCAATTAGAAATATCGGATTTAAAAAGCTCATAAAGCTAAAATTTTTTACCTTACCACAGGGTTGTCTCTGAAACAAAGGGGCAGCAGAGCTGTTAAGCTATGGTTATAACTTCTCCGTAACAAACATATTATCTCACTATCATTGCGTTTTCAACCGATTAAAGCTGCGTATCTTCTTCTGAAGGTCTCTGTTTGTCTTATCCTGGCAGCTGGATGTAACCACTCTTTCCCCAGTAACTGGGATGAATATCTGCCTGAAAAATCTCTGGCTTTAATGATACCCGAAACGGGCACCTCGGTTAATGACTTTCTGATGAGGCCATTTATTCCGCT
Source organism: uncultured Balneolaceae bacterium (assembly GCA_938003885.1). Taxonomy (GTDB): domain Bacteria; phylum Bacteroidota; class Rhodothermia; order Balneolales; family Balneolaceae; genus Rhodohalobacter. The sequence continues at coordinate 24,396 of CALKWT010000230.1, forward strand.
GATGGATGACATCTCACCGTCCGCCATACAACTGATTACGTCCCTGGGTACGGAATTTCTTGATGACGTGGATGTCTACGCTTTTCTGCTCTATCCGGATACTGCCAGTGATTGGCAACCCGTTTGGATCACCTCTGCGGGACGAGAGGAAGTATCAGGAATCCTGGCTGATTACCAGCGGAATTTTGAACAGAACCGCTATGTATTCAAAGGCTTCACCATCGAAAAGATGTTTATCGCAGACCGTACACTCTACACATTTTCTACAGACGAGTGGACTGCTATTTCCGAATCCAGTATCGCCCTTGAAGAGATGATACGTGCTTCAGATGACCCTGCAAACAGGCTCGATCTCGCCGGTTACGACTCTTCTGCCGAATGGATTATGAATCTGGGAGCTGCCGGAACATTTGTTCGTCAAAATGCACTGATCAACCTCTATCCTTCTCTGGATGATCTATTCCATGGTGCCGGTATCCTGCCCCTCCGTATGGAGGGAGATATGGAAGGGGGAAACTGGAATATGGACGGTTCTGTCAACATCGAGGCAGAGTCTTCCGATTTTCTTAAGATTTTTACAACCGAACCCGCCTCTTTCCACCTGGACCGCTATATCCCGGTGAATGCCTCTTCATTTTTTCTCTACCGGGCAGACGTTCAAACCCCAGAACCGTTTTCCGATACCTTGATGGTTGTCAGTGAAACAGATCAATTCCTCCTGGAAAACGAAGCGTTCACAGAAAGAGTTCGCGGGCAACTTCTGCCTGAAACAGCCTTTGTCACCTTTACCCGGTCTGGCCCCTCCAGCGAGAGCGAATACCTTTACCTGAAAAGCATCCGGGACAGCTCTGCGGTCATTGCCCTGCTGGATCAGCTCTACGAAGAGGATCTTGTAGAGAAAGATGCTGTGACCTATTCTTTTAACAGTCTGATTGCTGCAAAACTTTTTGGGAGCCAGCTCTTTTCGGCCCCCGGCTTCTATCTCACTGTTTACCAGGAGGCGATTGCACTTGCCCCCCGTAAAGGCCTTGCCGAGAGTATCGGCGGTGATACAGCCAGAAGGCGGGTAGTCTACTATAATGACGGTTACCGGAATATCAGAGCGTCACATCCCGCCAATTTGACAACGTTCTTATATGCCGACGCGGAGGCGTTTGAGCATTACCTTCAACCCTGGCTCCATCCGCAAAATTATACCCATCCCCTGCTGAATCCATTTGAACAGATTGTCCTGACCACTTCGTACGATCCACCTGCCGGCAAGTTGAATGTCTCTCTCCGGAATATCACAGGGAACAGAACAGAACAGCCCTATACGGAACAGTGGCTTTTCTCTCTTGCTGAGACAGAGTTGACAGGTTTTCCGGTAACCGGAGATTTGACAGGTACCGGAAGCAATGAAGTGGTATTTGCCACGGACAACGGCAGAGTGTACGTACTGGCCGCTGACGGTACTTCAATATTTCAGGTAACTACAGGTGAAGATACTCCCGTCGGGAGCCCTGTACTCTACGATTGGTACGGAAATAACAGCCTGGTCATCATGCAGGCAGCAGGCAACAAGATCTACGCCTGGAATACGAACGGCGATCCCCTTCCCAGCTTTCCGGTCATTATGAATGAGCTGATCACCACCCCTCTGCTGGTCGAAGATCTCACAAGCAATGGCATGGGTGAAATGATTTTTGCAACGGCCGACCGGCAGCTGCACGTGCTTAATAATCAAGGGCGCCCGCTGAGGGGCTGGCCGCAGAGCACCAATACCCCGATCCAGGACAGGCCGGTTATCGGTTCGGTAAACAATGTCCGGTCAGTGATCGCATTTGCAGAAAATACGCTTCATTCATGGGCTGTTAACGGAATCCTCAATCCCGGATACCCCAAGTTTCTGCCAGTGCAGATGAGCGGCTCTCCCGCCATCGCAGGCAATCATATCATCGGATCAGGGATGGACGGCAAGCTCTACGCTGTAGGAAGCACACCACTATTTTTGGAATCCCTCTCCACCATTGTCTCCAGGGACCCCCTGATCCTGGAATCAGTTCCTGTGGCCAACACCAGTCTCTTGTCAGCTCCGCGGTTCCAGTCAGATCTACAGCTGCGGGGGACAGAAGGGCTTACCCGGGGCGATGTGATCGCTCTTCAGACATCCAGCGGATCGATCTTTCTACACCACAGGGACGGAACCCCGCTATCGGTGCATGCGATGGGACAGCCCGGATCGGCTGCTTTCTCTCCTTTGATCACAGATCTGAACGGGGATGGCCGGAGCGACCTGGTAGCCCTGGCAGATTTCGGCCGCCTCTACGCATGGGACCTGCTGAGCGGAGAGAGGCTTTCAGACCTGCCCACAGCGGGGATGAACTATCCATACATCGGGGACTTTCTCAACAACGGCAAGACAGAGATTATTGCACAGACCCGGGATGGCCTGGTCTGCTGGACGATTAATTTCTCCCGGCGCGAGGCCTCAGAATAACGGGCTCTGGTAATGAGCTGAGATGAGCAGCGTCTGCTCTCCTGAAAGTTCAGGAAAGTCAGGCGCTGCAGATCTATAAAATATCGGCAAGGGCCAGTTCCAGATCATCATAACGAAATTTAAAACCGGCTTCTGTGAGCCTGGCCGGATAGACACGAAGGCTGTCGGTTACCGGGTCAGCAGCCTCACCCAGAACGAGTCGCACCAGAAACTCCGACACTTTAAAGAACGAAGGTCTGTTCAATACGCTGCCCATTGTTCTTGCCAGCTCACCCATCGTTTCGGGTGAAGGAGATGAGGTGTTGTAGACTCCCGAAAATTCGGGATCATTCAGGGGATGAAGAATGGCTCTGCAGAGATCTTCCATATGAATCCACGGAATATACTGATCGCCGCTGCCGACCGGCCCGCCAGCAAAAAACCGAAAGGCGGGCAACATTTTTGAAAGCATGCCTCCCTCTTTTTCCAATACGATTCCCAGCCTTGGAATGGCCACACGGATTCCCGATGTGGTGGCGCGGTTCGCTTCACTCTCCCATGCCTTGCAGACCCCGGCCAAAAACTCATCTGCCGGCGGGGTCGCCTCGGTGATCTTCTCCTCTCCCCTGTCGCCATAAATTCCGACTGCCGAGGCGGAAATAAAAAGACCTGGTTTCACCTCAGAGCGGTTCATAGCGTCCACTAGCTTTCCGGAGCTCTCTACCCCGCTGTTGGAGATACT
>CALKWT010000231.1 GCA_938003885.1 uncultured Balneolaceae bacterium
GAATCGTGGGAAGGAAGCCACACGTAAGGCGCTCCGTTTTAATTTCTCCCTGACCGATATCGGGGCACTCTTCTACACCGGAGAGACATTCGGCGCCAATCTGGATCCCACGGTAACAATTCTTCAGGAGGAGCCGGAGGTGGCCGACCGCACCTTCTACGGAGCCCCTGCCGAGTATATCCACTTCCTCGAACCCCTCGGCCTCCACCGGATGGAGGATCAGGTAGAGTTGGGTGTCGATGAACCCAAAAGTGTATTTCTCCCCTCGGCCGCCCATCTGGGCATCGATTTCCTGTACAATGTGATCTCTCTGTCGGGCTCTGCACACTACACCTTCCAGGATCAGGCCTTCTCAACTTCGGGTTTTGGGGTAAACAGTACCATTGAGGTGCGCCCCTTCTCCCCTCTGTCGATCCATGCAGGGACCGGGTTTGGCCAGGATCAGCCAGGCTATTACAGCGGCGGAGCTCGTCTGATGACCCGCTGGTTTGAACTGAATGCGACAGCCGTTCTGCTGCGTACACGCGGCTCCGGCTCCCATCTCTTTGCCGGGGCTATGGGCGGGCTGTCCATCTATCTGAACTGACGACTCTGACTCATCCGCACGAAATTGCCAGCCTGTCGGAACTAATTATCTGCCCATGTGTCAGAATATCTCAGTGTCACCCCAATTTGGCAGATTCGGTGCACTCATTCTGACGTTATGAATATTTTCTGATTTCTGGCTTGCGATTTGCGACTATAGAGAGCAAACGATAAAAATTCATTTAATAATTCCACTATGTTTGATCAGCGGTTTAAATTTCGAACTGGCCTTTTTGCGCAAAGCGATGGTTTTGATGATTTCGAACAGGCCATTCCATTAATGAGTGAAGAGGAAGAGCGGAGACTATCGGAATCTGAGGTTCCGGACAATCTGCCTATTTTGCCTCTAAAAAATACTGTGCTGTTCCCGGGTGTGGTCGTTCCGATCACGGTGGGACGCGACAGGTCTCTGGCACTGGTCAAAGAGGCGTACGACTCAGATAAGACGATCGGAGTGGTTGCACAGAAAGCTGAGTCCATCGAGAATCCCGGTGCGGATGATCTCTATGAGTATGGTACGGTTGCACAGATTTTAAAACTTATCAAGATGCCCGACGGGAGTAAAAGTATCGTCATCCAGGGCAAGAGTATTTTTAAGACCGATGTGATGCTTCAGGAAGAGCCCTTCTTCCGTGCGGCAGTCTCACCCGTTGCCCAGGAGATGAACATCACCGATGTGGAACTGGATGCAGCGATCCGGTCTGTGAAAGATACGGCTACAAAAATTGTGAATCTTTCACCGAATATTCCGTCGGAAGCTGCCATTGCGATCAACAATATATCCAGCCCGACCTTTCTGCTGAACTTTATCTCCTCCAATCTGCAAATTAAACTGGCAGAAAAGCAGGAGCTTCTTGAAATATCTAACTTCTCGGACCGTCTCGACAAAGTGATGGAACACCTGAACAAGGAGCTGCAAGTGCTGAGTCTGAGTGAAGAGATCCGGTCGAAGGTAAAAACCGATATTGACGATCAACAGCGGGATTTCTACCTGCGTCAGCAGATGAAGGCGATTCAGGAGGCTCTCGGGGAAGATAACGAGCAGCAGGATATTGAGAAGCTGCGGGAGCGGCTCAAAGCCAAAGAAGGGGTACCTGAAAATGTGATCGAAGCGGCGGAAAAAGAGATTCAGCGGCTGGAAATGACCCCCAGTTCCTCCCCGAACTACGGGATTATCCACAGTTATGTAGAGTGGATCCTGGATCTGCCGTGGGGCGAGTACAGTGAAGACAAGATCGATCTGAACCGGGCTCAGAAAATCCTGGATCAGGATCACTACGGCCTTGAAAAGGTGAAGAAGCGAATTATCGAATACCTGGCTGTTCTGAAGCTCAAGAGCGATATGAAAGCTCCTATTCTACTCTTCTACGGCCCTCCGGGTGTGGGTAAAACCTCCCTTGGTAAGTCCATTGCACGGGCATTGAACCGGGAGTTTGAACGATTCAGCCTGGGCGGGATTCATGACGAAGCGGAAATACGAGGACACAGGCGTACCTATATCGGTGCGTTGCCCGGCCGTATCCTGCGCTCCATGAAGAAAGCAGGAAAAGGAAATCCGGTGATTATGCTGGATGAGATCGACAAAGTGGGCTCGGATTTCAGAGGGGATCCTACATCCGCACTGCTCGAAGTTCTCGACCCTGAGCAGAACGACACGTTTACCGATAACTATCTGGAGCTGGAGTACGACCTCTCCAAGGTGATGTTTATTGCAACGGCCAACCGCCTGGAGACCATCCCTCCACCGCTGCGCGACCGGATGGAGATCATCCACATCAGCGGGTATACCATGGAAGAGAAGGTGCAGATTGCGAAGAAATACCTGATACCGAAACAGATTGAAGAGAACGGCCTGACAAGTGAACAGATCCGGATCTCACAGCAGGCAATTGAAAAAATTGTCGACGAGTATACCCGGGAGTCGGGTGTGCGTAATCTGGAACGGGAGATCGGCTCCGTCTGCCGGAATGTAGCTGCAAAAGTGGCTCGCGGCGATGTGGAGAAGATGAAAATCGGTGTGGGCGATATCGAGGAGATTCTAGGCAAACGTAAATTCTTCTCGGATGTGGCCGAGCGGACCACCGTGCCCGGAGTAGCAACAGGCCTGGCCTGGACTCCTTACGGCGGAGATATTCTCTTTATCGAAGCGAGTGTATCCCGCGGTACCGGAAAGCTGCATATCACCGGGCAACTTGGAGATGTGATGAAGGAGTCTGCCATGCTGGCGATCAGCTATCTGAGTGCCAGGTATGAAGAGCTCAATATTCCGGCCGAAGCTTTTAAACACTGGGATCTGCACATCCACGTGCCACAGGGAGCTGTTCCGAAAGATGGCCCTTCTGCGGGTATCGCGCTGCTCTCTTCCGTGGCCTCCATCTTTACTCAGAGAAAAGTGAAGGGAACCGTGGCGATGACCGGTGAAATCACCTTGCGCGGCCTGGTCCTGCCCGTGGGCGGAATCAAAGAGAAAGTACTGGCCGCAAAGCGTGCCGGAATCGACAAGGTGATCCTCCCCAAGAAGAATGAGAAGGATATGGAGGAGATTGAGAAAGAGGTCATCGGAAATCTTCAGGTGGAGTATATCGACAGAATGGAGCCGCTTCTGGATATGATCCTGGAAGAAGAACCAGTGCAGGATCCCGCTAAATTTTTCAAAGTTCCGGAACCTCCTAAAAACAGCTCAAATTCCGAAGATAAAACCGGTGATTACAAGGAAGACACCGTGGTGATGGATTGACACCACCACTTCCCGGACCGGTGCATAAGAAGTTCGAAGATCCCTGTGATGTAGATTGCAGGGATCTTCTATTTTATATATCCTCTACTCAACTGCGTTTGCCGGTTCTGCGACCCGGTGATATTGGTTATTATTTAAAGTGTGAACTGCCTATCTTGAGGGCTAATTCAATATTCATGTTTTATGAGAAGGTATAACCGACTTTTATCCATCCTGTCGGTGATGGTTTTCATCACCTCCTGTTCTGTTTTTATCAGCCCGGACGATTCACCCGAATCTGCCTCCCACGGTTATGTAAAGGGAATTACACCAAGCTCATCCGAATTCTTTGAAGAGAGAAGATACCCTACCATCCAGGCAAACTGGCCTGGCGAAGGGGGAGATAAAACGTGGCTGGGCAGGAATCTGGGAGCGATCGATTCTCCCCGGAATTCAGTGGATGACCGTGCGGCAGTATCAGGTTGGTATTTTCAGTTTAACCACAAGCAGGGGTATTACCATTCAGGCACAGATCTTTTCCCGGCCTGGGAACACTCCGGCATCCGGGAAGATTCTGAGTGGAAACCTGAAAATGACCCCTGTCGCCAGCTTCTGGGTAACAGATGGCGCCTGCCGACCCTCATCGAGCTTGGCAATTTTCTCCATGCAACGCAAGAAAGAGGCGGCCTTCAACAGGGAAACCGTACCGACGCATTCAACTCTCAGCTAAGACTGCATGCCGCAGGAGAGCTGCACTCCTACGACGGATCCCTGACCAACCGGGGTGTCCACGGCCGCTACTGGTCAAGTGACCAGTACAGCGAAGATCGGGGGGAGTCGCTGACCTTCGATGCAGGAGGAAGTTCGACCTATGCCAGCAACAAAGCGTTTGGTCGTCCTGTCCGCTGTATTTATGATTAGCCGGTTCTGAGCGCAACGTTTAGAAAGCCGCTGCCAGATCGTGAGCGGCCAGCCAGGAGTTTGTCCACGCCGCCTGAAAGTTGAACCCTCCCGTGATGCCGTCAATGTCCAGGATCTCCCCGGTAAAATAGAGCCCGGGAATGATTCTACTCTCGAGGGTCCCCGGATTCACTTCTCCCAGATCGACACCGCCACAGGTGACAAACTCCTCTTTGTAGGTAGACTTTCCCTGAATTGAATAGGTTCCCCGAAGCAGCTGCTGCAGCAGGTTGTGAATCTCTTTATTGGAAAGGTCTGCCCACCTCTGGCCGGGATCGATTCCCGCCAGTTCCAGAAATCGAATCCAGAGCCGGGATGGGAAGGGAAACAGGTTCTGTTTCTGCATCTTCTGCCGGGGATGTTCCTCCCGGAATGAGATGAGCTGCAGGCGTACCGACTGTTCATCTCTTTTCCCCAGCCAGTTCACTTCGATCTCAAAGCGGTACTCCATCTGATGGAGATCCCTCGCTGCAAACGAAGAGAGTTTCAGAATGGCGGGGCCGCTCAGACCCCAGTGAGTAATAAGAACCGGCCCCCGCTCTGCATAGTTCAGTCCGCTGATCGATACCGCCGCGTCCTCTATGGAGATACCGGCGAGATCTGCAAAAATTTTATCTCTGAAATTGAATGTAAAAAGGGAGGGTACCGGTGTCCGGATCGTGTGCCCCAGCTGCTTGATCCAGCCATAGGAGGCCTCCCGGCTGAATCCTCCGGCGGCGATGACCACCCTGGACGCCCTGACCGCTTTCTCCCCTTTCAGATGAACTAAGAAACTCCCTTGTGATGTCGGCTCTACCGATTTTACAGCCGTACAGGTGCGTACGTTCACTCTGAATTTCTCTGCTTCCCGGGTCAGGCAGTTCACGATCGTTTCTGAAGAATCCGTGACCGGAAACATCCGCCCATCCTCCTCCGCTTTCAGCTTCACGCCTCTCTCCCGAAACCATTCGATCGTATCCTCCGGCTGAAACGCTTCGAAATTCCATCGGAGCATCCGGCTTCCTCTCGGGTAGGATGCGGCGAGCTGTTCCGGCTCGAAACAGTGATGGGTGACATTGCAACGTCCGCCCCCCGATATTCGCAGCTTGGATAACACCTCCCTCCCCTTTTCGAAGATCACGATTCGGAGGCCGGGCTGCAGCCGGGCTGCATTAATTGCTGTGAAGAAACCGGCAGCTCCTCCTCCAATGACTGCGATATCGATCGTTTTGCTCAATTCAGATACTTTTTAATTACCTCCGGAAAGGATTCATCGCCCCCGGAAGATTGTCAGAACGCTCACCCTCACTCCGGAGAGGGCCGGAACGGCCTTATGCTTGGCTCTCCTCCCCCCCGGGTAGCAAGGGATTTAAAAGCCGTCAGGGAGTTTTAAAGGCCGGCAGCTCTCCCCCGGCCTTTTTCCTAAACGTTGTTATACCGAAACTTTGCTCTCCTGCTTGGGATCCAGATCGTACAGGGAGGAGACAGTCGCCTGAATGGTTTTATACCACTCATTGCCATACTTGTCGTTGATTTCGTAGTAATCCGCAAAATCGGGCCGGCGGATCTGCATTTTCCACTCTTGATTCTTCGCCTTGAATACCGGGTCGATATGAAGCAGTTCATGATAGAGGAGCATTTTACGCGTATCGTCATCCAGCATATCCCACAGTTCACCGGAGACCTGGATCAGGTAGTCATTCCCTGAATAGTATTTCACCTCACGGGTAGCTTTCATGCACTTGGCTGCCCTCTGCTTGGAGATGTTCGGATAGACCAGCAGGTAGCCTACCTGTGCAGGCCCCAGTTCAATATTTTGTTCCTTGATGACTTCTTCGGCCATTTTCTGCAGCTCTGGTGATTCGAACAGCTCCTTGTCCGTTAACTTGATCTCACCGGTAGGGCTCAAAAACTCATTATCATGCATAAATGTAAAACTTCTTAGTGGGTTGAAATTGAATTCTAAACAGCGGGCAAAATACGAAAGATTCGATGCATTTGTTGGCAGCGGAAGAAGAAAGATGGGAGAATATACAGGCTCCGGGAAGTGACACGGCTGGCCCCGGAATCGGCAGTTCTAATTTAACGGAACAGATGTTCCTGGATTAACGTATTATAGAATCAGGGCAGGATCCAACAGTTATCTAAAAAACGGAGTTTCATATGAAAAAAAGTGTTTTGGGTGCCTTTATCGGCCTCAGCGTTGTTCTGAGTATCGATTCACTGGCCAGGGTCATTATTGCTGTGTTGGAAAACGAGGAAATACTGATGTTCTCCTATTCCGGCTATCCCGGAATCATCTGGCCGATCGTCCTGGTTGCTGTCGCCGGGCTCAGCACCTTTCTGGGGGCGCTGTTTACTCTCTCCTACGGAAAATTACATAAGATCACCGGACTTTTTATTTTCATCATCCTGCTCACCCTACTGCGGTATTCTCAGACGTACCTGCTGATGGGAACCGAAGAACTTCTCTATCCTGTGGCCGGATTTGTGCTCTCCCTTCTGATGATCTTTCCTGCCTGGAGGGTGATGACACCTAAAAAGAGTCCGGAATTGCCTAAAGAGGAACCACCTGTTGAACAGCCCCGCTACCATCAGCCAGATGAGTTTTAAGCGGCTCCGTCCGACGTATCTTATGAAAGGGTATCGCTGACCAGGCGTGCGAACCTGCCAGAGCATCAGCTCACACTGAACCGGACCGTTCTCTGTTCTGGAAGTTCTCTGCAGAAGGGGCCTGCCCTCTCTTTTAAAATGGGGGTGCCATGCGCGCCGTCTCTATGCGACTCCGTCTATACGGCGGGCCATGCCGTCCACTTCGTTTTCAGGAACCCCTCTCCATTCGGAAAGTTGCCGGATCATCATCTGACGGACATCATTCATCAGGCGGTCAGCATCTTTCTTGCCATATCCATCGACCGAAACTGGTTCCAGCGTCTTCAAACGAATATCATCACTTCTTTCGAAAACCCAGGAAGTTTTTGGGAGGCAGTTCTGGGTACCATCGATCACGATCGGCAGGATGGGCGTCTTCGTCCGGATCGCCAGGTCGAACGCCCCTTTGGTGAACCGGTTCAGTTTGCCTGTGCGAGAACGGGTCCCTTCCGGAAAAAACATCACAGAGACCTTTTGATCCAGCATCGATACACAAGTTTTGAAGACGGTAATACTTTGAGAGCTGTTTTTCCGGTCGACAGAGATATCCCTGGCCAGTCTCATCATCCAGCCTACGACCGGAATGCTAAAGAGTTCTTTCTTAGCGACCCACTTCATCTCCCAGGGAAGATTAGAGATCAGCGGGATATCGGCATTGGAGAGGTGGTTGGCAACGACCACATAGGGCTCGCGATCGTTCAGGGTTTCATCATACTCCATGTGGATCACCCAATTCGGGTTGACCCGGGAAATGGCCCGGCCGAGCTTGCGAAAGAGCCTGCCTGTTCGATAGCGTGCCGGCTCCCTCTCAAACAGCGCAAAAAGAGCCATGAGCGGCAGCCAGATCAGGATCAGGAAAATAATAGCTAACCAGATCAGGATCGATTTCAAATAGGACATGAAACGGAATCGTTTAGAATTTGGGTATCAGGCTCTTGACAATCCCCCAGAATCCTTTGGCTGGCTTTCTCGCGCGTTTGTTTCTGCTAACCGCCTTTTCAACCACAGGAGGCAAGACAATCTTCTCCTCTACCACTGCCGTCGGGATCGGTTCGGGAGCGGCTTTCTCCTTTTTGCCCCGGCCTTTAGAGCTTCTTCCGGCGGAAGTTTCTTTGGTCGCTTCAGGCTGCTCTTCGGCCCGGGATCCTTTCCGGCCATGCGATGCGCCAGAATGGGACGCCTTCTTCTCCTGTGAGGATTTAGAATGACTTTTCTTACTTTTTGAAGATCTGGTTGAAGAGCGGGAATCAGCTGAAGATCTGGATTTTGTTGCAGAGTCTGAACTTTTGGAATCTCTTTTCTCTGCCTGTTTACCACCCCTCTCGGACAACCCTTTAAAGTGGTTCGCCCAGGAGAAATCCTTGTGATGCCTGAACGATTCCGGAACCTGAAGGCTGGTGATCTTGTTGCCCTTGATCGCCTCAATTTCACGGAAAGCGCGGCTGTCGCGGCGTGTCACAAAGGTGATCGCAATCCCGCTCTTATCATAGCGTCCGGTTCGTCCGATCCGATGGATATAGTCATCAGAATTGTTGGGTACATCGTAGTTGATAATGATGGAGACCCCTTTAATATCGATCCCCCGTGCGAGGACATCGGTGGCCACAATCACGGGAATCTCCCCATTCTTAAAGGAGGAGAGGGCTCTGTTCCTTTCATCCTGAGAGCGGTCTCCATGGATGCTGGCCGCTTTGATTCCCTCCTTCTTCAGAAGACGCTGCAGTTCATCGGTCCCTTTCTTGGTCGA
>CALKWT010000232.1 GCA_938003885.1 uncultured Balneolaceae bacterium
CAAATTCCCAGGCGATCTTCGTCAGTTCCCCGAGGGTTTTCAGCTCGGCGAACTAGATCTCTCGCATCGTATTGGCAACGTGCGCCCCGACATCGATCCCTACCTCATCGAAAAGGGCGACGGGTCCGACCGGAAATCCAAACTCTCTGATCGCCTGATCAATCTGCTCCACAAAAGCACCCTCTTCCAACAACAGAATGGCTTCATTCAGGTAAGGAGATAGAATCCGGGTGGTATAGAAGCCGGGCCCGTCATTCACAACAATGACTGTTTTTCCCTGCCTTACCCCCACATCAAAGGCTGTAGCGGTGACCCAACGGGCGGTTTCCGGAGTTTTTATTATCTCCAGTAACGGCATTTTCTGTACTGGTGAGAAGTAGTGCATGCCGATTATGTTTTCCGGCCGGCTCGACCCTTCTGCGATTCTTGAGATGGGAAAGGAGGAGGTATTGGTAGCAAAAATTGTATCACCTGCAGAGGACGCCTCCACTTCATTGACAATGTTTCTCTTCAGATCCAGATCTTCAAAAACGGCCTCGATCACCAGGTCGACTTTAGAAAGGTCCTGGTTGCCCGTCAACGGGTGCAGGCGGCCGGACTTTTCATCTTTTTCAAACTCACTGATCACTCTCTTCTCAACCTTTCTCCTCAATCCTTCTTTGACCCGGCCTATCCCCTTTAAAACCTGCTCCATCGTCTGATCTTTCAGCCAGACATCGAAGCCGTTATCAACGCTCACCTCGCTGATTCCCGATCCCATCAATCCTGCACCGATAACGGCCATACGGGAAACCGAACGAACCTCGTCAGCCAGGGGGTTCTTTTTAGCACGGTTTACATCAAAAAACAGCTGAACCAGTGCGCGGGATTCCGGCGTCACCGCCAGCTGCCCAAAAAGCTCTGCCTCTCTTATCAGCCCTTTTTCAAAACCGTGAAGGAAACCGTACTCCACACTTTCAATGATTTTCAACGGCGCCGGATAATTCCCTCCCGACTCTTTTTCGGCCTGCTTGCGGGCCTGTTTGAAAATGAATTTACGTCCTGCCGCATTTCCTTCCACAAGCTTTTCAACCAGATCTTTACCGTTCGAACGGCGCTTCTTCCTCACAGATGAGTGGTTGTTATGCTCAGCGGAAAGACGCCGCACCGCGTCGATCCCCGCTTTTTCCAATATGTATTTATGAACCACTTCGTCTGCAAATCCACTCTTTCCCGCCTGGTAACTGTACATATTTTTTCCGGTAAGCATATAGGCCAGCGATTTCTGGATGCCGATCAATGCCGGCAGGCGTTGAGTTCCACCCATTCCGGGAAGGAGGCCGAGCCGCACTTCCGGCAGAGCGATTTTGGTGGCGGGATCATCGGTGACGATCCGGTAGTCACACGCCAGGGCAAGTTCTGTTCCTCCCCCCATGCAAGATCCGTGGATCCCGCACACTACCGGTTTATTCAGGTTTTCTATACGATTCAGGATCTGCTGGCCCAATCGGCTGAGCTCTGTAAACTCTTCAATCGTCTCGCGTTTCTGGAACATCGCGATATCGGCACCTGCGATAAAATTCCGCTCTTTCCCGCTGATTATCAGCACCCCCTGAATCGTTTCATCGGCTTCTAACTGATCCAGTGTGTCGGAGAACTCCTGAATAAGGCCCTCCGTCAATTTATTTACTTTTTCACCCGGCGCATCCAGCAGCAGGACCTCCACTCCCCCGACATGTTTTCGCTTCAGCACTTCTTGACGGTTCATATCGTACCTCCTTCCTGCTCCTTCACACCTTCCATACTCTTCACACTCTTCTGATCCTCGATATGACTGCTCTGACTCACAGCCTCACGGCTGTCACCCTTTTCAGCCGGTACGGCCATCTCTGCGGGATTTGCACCTTTTACTACCGTCACGTTCAGTACGCCCCCTTCCCTCAGAGGTTTTTCACTTTCTGCTTCTGTGCTTTCTCGCTTCGGAGACTCCTCTTCGTACCGCTCGATGACCATAGCGTGCCCCTGTCCACCCGCCGCACACGCTGCAATGAGTGCATACCGGCTCTTTTCCCGGACCAGCCGGTTCGCTGCAGTCGTCAGCAGCCTCACTCCTGTTGCACCGAAGGGATGTCCCAATGAGAGTGAGCCGCCCAGGGTATTTAATTTTTCAATAGGAATGGCCCCAACAGCAGACTCCCGGTTCAGCCTCTCTTTTGCAAACGTTTGGTCGGCCAGTGCCTTCAGAACCGTCAGTACCTGGCCCGCAAAAGCTTCATGAAACTCAAAAACGTCAATATCATCCAGCGTGATCCCCAGTTCATCCAGCGCTTTCGGGATGGCAAATGCCGGTCCGATCAGCAGCTCGTCATCCGGCTTCCTGGCAGTATAACTATAACTGCGGATATAGGCCTTTGGCTTGAACCCGTTGACAAGCGCGAACTTCTTGCCCATAATCAGCGATGCAGAGGCCCCATCGGTTAAAAAGGAAGAGTTTCCTGCTGTTAATGTGCCGTGAGGCCGAATAAATGCAGGTTTCAATGCAGCCAGGCTCTCCATCGTGGTGTCCCCCCTCACCCCATTATCTTCCGAAATGACTTCACCACTCTCCTGCAGATAAACCGGGATGATTTCCTCCTCAAACATCCCCTCCGCGGCAGCTTTGAAGGCGCTCATGTGGGATCGAAGTGCATAGGCATCCTGTTCCTGACGGGTCACCCCATATTTGGCCGCCATCTTATCACAGCTTACCCCCATGGTATCTCCTGTCGAAAACTCAGAAATAGAAGGAACCTCCGGAAGGAGATCTGAAAATTTCAGGCCTTTGAAAATCGACAGCCAGTCGGCAGGCTTACGATACTTCCGGGTTTCAACAAGTTTCTGCCGTAACGGCTTTTTGTACCGGATGGGCAGATCACTCAATACCTCAACCCCGCCTGCTATGGCACTCTCTATCCGACCACACCGGATGGCCTCTACAGCTGAGGTGATGGCCATGTTGGATGAGATACACGCCATGGAGACCGTGGTGGCTGGAACAGATCCGGGTATGCCGGCAGCCAGCCCTGCCTCTCTGGCAATGTTGTGGGTATTGACATCCTGCATCACATTGCCAAAATAGAGGTGGCCGATCTGATCCCCCTCCAGCATCGACTTGCTGATCAGTCCACCCAGAGCAAACCTTGCGAGATCATAGGCAGTCAACGTTTTAAAATCACTTTGCGCTCTCAAAAAAGGAGTCCGCACACCGTCAATAAAAACTACGTCTCTGGTAATCATGGCTGCATTTTAAAAATTAAGTAGATTTTCATAAGAATTCAGGCCTGGCTGGCAATAAAAGTAACTTCGTCGAGAAATTTATTTTTTCCAATCGATTTTGTTCTTATATTTACTGCTCTCTGAAAGAGGGCGCTTAGCTCAGTTGGTTTAGAGCACCTCGTTTACACCGAGGGGGTCGGGGGTTCGAATCCCTCAGCGCCCACACTTTACAAGCGTAAATACTTTTCATAACGGGCATCTTCAAACGCGCTATTCCTGCCCGGGTAAAGAGTGTTGCTGTTTCCATTCGCCGGGCGACATCTATCTTTGACCCTGCACAGTTTGCCACCTCCATTCTGCACTGTTGTACCTCACAACACATTTTTTTACCTCATCATTCCAAGCCCCCCATGGAGATGAGCTGAACCCGGGACAAGGTGGCGATGGCAGGTTCACGTCCAAAGTAGGGCATCCTGATGATATTAAAATCTGTTAAAATGTGCCTTAAGAGCGGTTTTCTGCGTTTAGCGGGCAACAAACTTTTCTATTATTCGGTATTTAATGGACAAGAAATGTTCAGAACAACCGTGATATTATGTTTTATGCCCTGAAAACCGCCGTTGGCCTTTTCCTTCTTGCCCACTTCCTGATGGCCACTGCAGATGCCCGCCCGATAGTGCAGAACCAGGCTCTGGAAATGGAGCCGGCAAATGGAATCCTGACCGGAACTGTCGTCGATCAGGAGGAGTTGGGGGTACCAAATGCCACGATCATCCTTCACCTGCCTGATTCAGAAGAGATAGAGGCGGGTACCGTCACAGAAATGGATGGCAGTTTCTTACTTGAATATGAAGCGGGCACCTACACACTCCAGATCTCCTTTGTTTCCTATGAAACCGTCACCCGCACAGTAACTCTTTCAGCCGATCAGACACTGGACCTTGGCACGATTGTTCTGCAACCCACCGAAGCTACTCTTGGAGAACTCCTGGTGGAGGGGGAGCGCTCTTATATGACGATGAATTTTGACAGCAGAACGTTTAACGTGGGGCAGGACCTGACCAGTGCCGGAGGGTCTGCGCTGGATGTGCTTGATAACGTCCCATCTATTACGACCGACTTTGAGGGAAATGTGAGCCTGAGGGGCAATCAGGGTGTGCAGATTCTGATAAATGGGCGCCCTTCCAATCTGGTCCGGTCAGGGTCTGACGCTCTCGGCAGCATTCCTGCAAATCTGATTCAGGAGGTGGAGATCATTACAAACCCGTCGGCAAGATATGCTGCAGAGGGCACAGCCGGTATCATCAACATCATTCTTGTCGATGATGTGCAGCTGGGCTTTAACGGAACCCTCCATGCCAATACCGGCTACCCTCAGGATCATGGCATAGGTGCCAACCTCAACTACCACCGCAACAACATCAACTGGTTTATGAATATAGACCTGGAATATGAAAGGAATCCACGAACAGGCAGTACTTTTCAAAGTTTCAGTGCAGATACCACCTATGCGTACAATGAACGGAGCGAGTCGATGGATACCGAAAGGGAGTTCTCCATCAATCTGGGAGCAGATTATTTCATCACACCACGCCAGATTCTTACGCTCTCCACGCGAGTGAATATCGAGGCAGAGGATGAAGACAGGGATGTTTTCTACACCGATTTTGATCCGGCCAGTTCGGAGGTGGTTCGTGAGGCTCCCGCCCACTGGGATGTTTTCCGGGAGATCAACAGAAACGACCTTCAGGAAGAGCGGCAATCTGATTACGATATCCGCCTGCAGTATGAAAACCGATTTGATGGTTCGGACCATCGGCTTACCTCCGATTTCAATGTCGAATTCGGTAGTGAAGATGCGAACAGCAACCTTCTGGAGTCCGTTACACTGGACACCCGCCCCGAGTTCCTGAATCAGCGCACATTTGGCGAGGAGGTATACAGGGAAGTCCGGTTTGATACCGATTACCGGCGCCCGCTGGGTGAAAGTGGCCGTTTTGAGGCGGGCCTGCGCGTCAATTATGACTGGATGGATAACAGTTACAGGGCAGAAGAGTTTGTCAATGACGCCTGGCAAGAGGCTCCGGAGGAGGTCGCCATCAGCGACAACTTCACCTATATGGAAAATGTTAATGCCCTCTATTCATCTGTTGCGGCCGGTTTTGGAAAGTTTACTTACCAGCTTGGGCTCCGTGCGGAAAATACCGTCATAGAGACAGAGCTCAAGGAAGCAGGGGCAGGGAGCAGCCAAAATTATCTGAATCTTTTTCCCAGTCTGTTTTTGTCGTACTCCATCAATGAGTTTAACTCGCTCCAGGTAAGCTACAGCCGCAGAATTTCTCGCCCCTGGTCCAGAATGCTGCTCCCTTTCACAGAAATCTCTGACGCCCGAAACAGACGTGTGGGGAACCCGGAACTGAAGCCCGAATTCGGAAACTCCTATGAAGCAGGTTATCTCAGACACTGGGAGGGCGGATCTGTACTGGCCAGTGTCTATTATCGGTACCGAACAGATGTGATTGAACGGGTATCTGAAATTGACAATGCAGGCATCACCACTACCCGGCCTATCAACCTTGCAGAAGAAGAGTCGTGGGGAATTGAGTTCTCCGGGGATCAGGAAATCGTAGAGAATCTACAGCTCTCTGCCAGTTTGAATCTCTACCAGTCGGCCAGAGAAGGAGAGTATGAAGAGGTCCGGTACGAGAGCGACTCCCGCTCTTTTACAACCCGCTCCCGGCTGAGATGGCGATTTTTGGATGGGTGGAATGTGCAGGCAAACATGTTCTACCGCGGGCCCAGAGAAACAACCCAGGGACGGCAAAGCAGCAGCCTCTTTTTTGGTGGTGCCATTGCCAAAGAGTTTCTGGAAAGACGGGCAACGATCTCCCTGAGTGTACGGGATCTGTTTAATTCACGGATCAGTGACCGTGAAATAATCGACCCCCACAGCTACACCATCAGCAATTACCACTGGTCATCGCGCTCTTTCCGACTCAATTTCAGGTACAGTTTCAGCGCCGCATCCTGAGCTTGAACCTTGTACAGTGCCGATGGCACTTATCAGATGCACTATCACCGGCAGGTGAAATGGAACCCGCCCTGTAGAGGCCGAAGCCACTGCCTTCACCAGCCTATCTCCTCCCGCCGGAACCCTGAGGAGCAATTCAAAGCTTTCGGGATATCTGCATTCGCGACTTCAGGCTATGTATGCAGACAGCCCCACATTTATATCTTATTTCCCGGGCAGAGCCGTGCCTAACTGCAAACCATGGAGCGGTATTTCTTCTAAAAACCAGGGGCCGCAACTCCTCTGCTGGTGTATCAAGGGGAGAAATAATATCTTTCTCGTTTGCGGGAACTCTTTCTGATTCGAAAATCCACCATCTGCCAGTAGCCGAACAACGATGAAACCTCTAATGCCTGGTTGCCTTTATTTACTCCTCGTATCAGCGGCCATTGCTGCCCAGCCGGTACGCGCACAGAGTGACCCCGACAGTTCGTCTTTCACCTGGTACGGTTGGACTCTTATTAATACCTACCCCCACGACACCACCGCATTTACTCAGGGTCTGCTTTATCATGATGGATTCCTGTATGAAAGTACCGGACGAAGAGGGCAGTCGGAACTCCGAAAAGTGGACCTGGCCTCCGGTAAGGTCCTGAAGCGCACTCCACTCGGCCCCAGCTATTTTGGAGAAGGCCTCACCCTCTGGAACGACAAACTTATTCAGCTTACGCTCAATTCAGGAATTGGATTTGTCTACGATTTGAGCACTTTTGAGCCTCTCCGAACGTTTCTTTACGAAGGGGAAGGATGGGGAATTGCCCATACGGAACGTTCCCTTGTGATGAGCGACGGATCGGAAGTGCTTCGCTTTCTCGATCCAGATACGTTTCAGGTGATTAGAACAGTGACAGTCACCGACAACGGAGTCGCTGTCAAGCATCTGAATGAGCTGGAAATGATCCATGGCACCCTGTATGCAAACGTTCTGTTTTCGAATCAGATCGTTTTGATCAATCCGGAGGATGGCGTAGTAACAGGCCGTATTGATCTGAGCCGCCTGGTCCGGCACGCCGAACGGAACGGACGCCTTAATGTCTTGAACGGCATTGCCTACGATGCTGAACGTCAGCGCCTTTTTGTGACCGGCAAGTTGTGGCCTGAACTCTATGAAATTGAGATCACCGCGCTAAGGTGAACTGGAAACCTCCTTTGGAGATTCGAGGCGAGGTATCGCTGTGTTATCTTTTTACATAACTCCTTCCTTCCCATGCCGATAATCAAACCATGATCTGACAGAATCCGTTCTCCCGGGCAGGAGGCTCCATTACACAAATCTCATGAAATAATCGTATTATAGAGTGATGAATAATTTTGCAAAAATATCAAAGCCATTTTGGCTGCCATTAGGCTGCCTGGCGATGTTATTTGCAAGTTTCTTAGCTCCGGCACCGGGTGTCGTCTCTGTCTACTTCCCCCAGGAGAACGCAAAAGCGGCCGATACATTCCCGGGCTCTGTACTTTCAGTGGATTACAGCAAGCTTGCCTATCTCTCTAAGATTGCACCAGAGACCGCAGCTGATCTCCATACAGAAAAGAAAGCTTTCAAATTCAGCAACCGGGAGGATGGCAAACTGACTCCTCAGAATGGGAGATATCTTGTAGCATCCAAATTTATCGACCCCGGACTCTCTATTCGCAAGTTACTCTACCCTTTCCATTCTTTTCTCTAAACCTATCTCTGCGTCTGTTACGGTTGTGATAGATGGCACTTCACTGAATTCAATTTAATCGCACACCTTGCCCATGGTCTGTCAAAAATACGGGCAGAAGGCAGGGAGTGTATCCTGTTCATATTATAAACTCAGAGAAAGATTATGGAAATCGATGTAAACTCTATTGTGAGTGGGGTAGGTATTCTTATCCTGTTCATGTTACCTATCTTTTTTTATCAACTGTCTGTCTCGCGAAAAGATCGCCGTTTGACCCAATTACTTAAAGAAATTTCATCTAAGCATCAGGCTTCAATAGATGAGAAGGAGAATTTCAGAACCGGTTTTGCACTCGGAATTGACAAGAAAAAGAACTTGCTTTTCTGGGTGCATGCGGACCCTGAAACAAAGAAAACTGAATCTGCAGTTTACAGCCTCTCTGAATTCGACACATGTTCGACCTACAGAACGCAGTCGGGATCAGGCAGTCAGGATGGTTCAACCCAGTACGAAATTGGAATCAACCTGAAAACCGGAAACATTAAAAACTCTGTAAATATTCCCACCTGTTCGGTACGGCAAGGCTGGCTGGCCGGTGATGAAAATGCACAGGCAGACAGGTGGCAAAAAAAAGTGCAGCTTCAACTGAAATCCCCGGGTAAAACCGGATAACCGACTGGTTGAAGCGGGT
>CALKWT010000233.1 GCA_938003885.1 uncultured Balneolaceae bacterium
TTATTACAAAAACAACATTTCAGGAACGCTAAACCTGTGTGAGGCGATGCTTGAATACAATGTGACGAACATTATCTTCAGCTCTTCCGCAACAGTGTACGGCGACCCATCCGAATCCCCCCTCAAGGAGAACTCCGGGCTCAAGGCCGTGAATCCCTATGGCAGGACCAAGCTCTATCTGGAAGAGATATTCCGCGACCTCTGCGCAGCCCGGCCCCGTCTACACGCGATCATGCTCCGCTATTTTAATCCGGTGGGCGCACACCCGAGCGGCAGAATCGGCGAAGATCCCAGCGGGATACCCAATAACCTGATGCCCTACGTCACCCAGGTGGCGGTGGGAAAGCTGCCCAGGCTCTACATCTTTGGGGATGACTACCCCACGGAGGATGGCACGGGTGTCAGAGACTACATCCATGTCTCTGATCTGGCACGGGGACATATGAAAGCTCTGGATCGTTTTGGTGGAAAGGCAGGGTTTGAAGTCTATAACCTGGGCACCGGAAAAGGTTACAGTGTCTTAGAGATCGTGAAGACCTTCGAAAGAGTCACCGGCGTGAACATCCCCTACGAAATTACAGAAAGGCGTCCGGGGGATGCTGCTGCCTGTTTCGCAGATCCAGCAAAGGCTGAAAAGGAGCTGAATTGGCGGGCGGAGAAGAGTCTCGCGGACATGTGCCGGGATGCGTGGAACTGGCAACAGAAAAATCCCAACGGGTATCGCACCTGAGCGTGCTATTTTATGTTATGGAAGGAGGATGTCTGTGACTACAGGAAGATGATCGGAGGGAAACCGGCCACCCATGCTGTCTGATAAGATCCCGTGCCTCAACTGCCTGACGTCGTCACTGGCAAAGATAAAGTCGATCCGCCGGCCAGGTACTATGCTTTTAAATCCTGTCCAGGTCGTAGAGGGCCCATGATGGGGCTCTTCAGAATGGTAAAAGCCGTCGAGTAACCTTCTGCCATCGGCAAGTTCAGTCTGAGTCATATGCTCATAGGGTTCATCCTGATCTGTGGTATTTAGGTCTCCCATAGCAATGACGGGGTCCGGACCCGCCAATTCGCCAAGCGTACTGAGGATCAGCTCGGAACTCTTGATTCTGGCAATCTCGCCAATATGATCAAAATGAGTATTTAACAGAGTGAATTTTTTCCCGGTGTTCTTATCTTCAAATCGCCCATAGGTTGCAATTCTGGGAAGGACAGCATCCCACCCTGCGCTGCCTGCCTGATCGGGCGTCTGAGAGAGCCAGAATGTACCCTGATCCAGAACTTCGAACCGGCTCTTCCTGTAAAGAATGGCGCTATACTCTCCCCCACCATCTGCATCCCTGCCTACTCCGATCCGGGAGAATTCCGGAAGGAGCAGATCCAGATCTTCCAGCTGACGTGACAAGGCTTCCTGAACTCCTACGATATCCACCCCGTGAAACCGGATCATTCCCGCTACCATCTCCTTTCTGTGAGGCCACGCATTTTCGCCATCCGATGCATTATCATTCCGGATATTAAATGTCATGGCCCGAAAACTGCTCTTTGTCTCAGCATCTACACTCCGATTGTTCAAACTCCCCTCAGTGTGTGAACATCCAAAGGTTAATAAGAGTACAATCAACAGTGGAGACAATAAGAGAACTTTCATAAATAAAATGAATTTAATTATGTAGTAATTGATCCTCTCATTGTAATAAAACTCCTGCAAAACTACACAGCATTATTTAAGAAAGATGCAGATGGATCTCTCAGGCTGACCACCATCACCAAATTTGGATTGATGTTTATCTCAACCTATGCATTCGGAAAGCAGAATGGAGGGTTTAATAAGCGGGCTGACACCCCCGGGAACAGAGCCCGCCAGATGTGCCGAACGTTCTCTTGATGAAACCGACCACCTCGGAAGAGATTGGGTGTCCCCCCTACCGAAACAGGTGTCCATATTGAGGCAAATTTCAGTCAGGCTGACGTTTATAGTTTTGAAAAAAGATCCAATGACCTATATTTAAAGCTGTTATCGAGAACTCCCTGCCGGCCGATGGCCGGCAAACTTACAACTATTCAGTACCTTTTTTAACGACCCTTATCGTTTAATAATCATGACCAGAAGCCGCTTCATCGTACTCACTCTTCTCATCTGCTCCACACTCCCCTTCACGCTCGCCCATCCTTTAAAAGCCCAGCCAGTAACGGATTTTGAAGAGAGTATGCGGGCGTTTGAGGAGCTGGATCGGCAAAATACCTATTCCCCGGAGTCCATTTTCTTTACAGGCAGTTCCAGTATCAGGATGTGGGAAACCCTTGAAAGGGATATGGCGCCCCACGCTGTCATCCAGCGCGGGTTCGGCGGTTCCAGAATGGCGGATCTTCTCTATTATGCCGACCGGTATATAAAGCCCCATACATTCCAGGCCATGGTGCTCTTTGTAGCGAATGATATAACTGGAAGTGAAGAGCACGATATCACGCCCCGGCAGGTCGCGGCTCAATTTGAAGAGTTCATCCTGAAGATGAAAGGGTATCAACCTGATTTGAATCTATTCATTGTGGAGGTAACACCAACAAACGCCCGCTGGATCGTCTGGCCCGAGAATCTGGCCGCAAACAACTTGATAGCCAAGCTTGCTGATCAGCATGAAAATGTGATTTTTATCCCCACAAAAGATCTGTTTCTCACTTCTGAAGGAACCCCGAATGATGAACTCTTTCTAAGTGACAGACTGCATCTCAATGAAAGGGGTTATGAAGTGTGGAATAAGCGCATCCGTTCCTATCTGGATCCGGTTTTACTGGATCGGTGAGTTTGCCCGGACCGAGGATCATCCAGCGAACAGAGATGGAAAGTTGCCCCTGATCCAGCTCTAAAACAAAAAAACCCCGCAATTCTATAAATTATTGAACTGCAAGGGTTTAGAGTACCTCGGGCCGGAATCGAACCGGCACTGGCAT
>CALKWT010000234.1 GCA_938003885.1 uncultured Balneolaceae bacterium
GAACACCTTCTGTGGCGGTTCGGGAGGGTGCGTCCGTGGCCCGGGTCATTTGCAACTGCTCGCGCACAAGCTGCCAGGCCTGCTGGCACGATATGAAAAAAAAGAGGGCCGCCATCAGAATGGCCACCGTGCGTATCCGGGGTCGAAGCAATGGACTCACCACAAGGTTTTTCTGATTTCCGAAGAGATTCTATAACTGTCTGCCTGGTGAAAAGTTTCACCATGGAGTGGTGGGTAGGCGTTGAGTGTATCGCAAAAATTTAGCTCGGGTGACACCACCCTCTCAAAAAAACTCCCCCTCTGGCTGTTGTACCGGATAGTAGCTTTGCTTTAAATGTTCAGCAGCCTGCCATGTTTACGCTGGATGACTTCCGGGTCCCGGCACCTCGACACCGACAGGCCAGGTGTGAACCCTGCGCCGCCCTTTTCAACAGAGGCCTTCGGATTGATCAGGAGAAACGATCGGCCAGCCGGTTGATAAGGTAACCGCTCTCCACCAGCGCCTGCGAAGCAAAACTTCCGAAGAAATCAGTCACCGCTTCGAACTCCTTGATAAACCCTTTTTTATCGTCATTTTTCACCATCTCCATCAACCCTCCCTGGTGTTCATAGAATTTCATCAGCAGATCCCTTCTCTCTTTGTTGGCAAAGACAATATCTGCATAGAGTTCTGCATCCTGGGCGAAAATCCGGCCTGTCATCATCAGTTCGGCACGGTAGATCGGGCTCGAATATTCAAGCATCTCTGTGGGAATCAGATCGTACTCTTTCATGAACGACCCGTCCAACAGGGCAACAAAATGGCGCAGCCCCTGAACGAGAGTCATCACATGATCATGTTTGGCCGGGTCAGCTTCCACAATTCGCATACCCCAGAGCCTGCACTGCTCTTTAAACCACTCCGCTTTTTCAGAATCCCTCCCCTCACACATCACCATCAGCTGCTTGGAGAGATTCGGGACTTCGGGACCATGCATCGGGTGCATACCTACTACCGGACCGGGGAACTCGCGGAGCATCACCTCCAGAGGGAGAGATTTGTTGCTTGTAAAGTCAGCCAGTATGGTCTTCTTCCGCAGCCTGGGAGCGATCCTTTCAATCACATCTTCAGTCACGTTGATGGGAACGGTAATCACCACCAGGTCCAGTTTTGGAGCCATCTCCTCCAGTTCATGCCAGTTTCCTTTATCAATACTGTAGGCTATATGGCCGGCGCTCTCTGTAAAACGCCTGTAAAGCCTGCCCATTCCCCCTTCCCCGCCCACAAACAGAATGTGCTTTGGATCGGGAGTCGATCTTGGAAAATTCTCCTCAGACTGTGCTGCACGGGAGGCCGCCATCACCATCCGCAGAAAATCTTCCGCCCAGTCGGGATCCAGCCCCTTCGCTTCCGCCTTCTTGCGGAACGCTTTCGTTTTTTCATCCTCGCGGCGAGCTGCAAAAACCGGCAGCTGATTTTCCACCTTCCGCTTGATCACATCCTGTACCACTTTCTTTCGTTCGTTGAGAAGATCCAGGATCTGATCATCAATCGCGTCGATCTGTTCCCGTTGTGTGTGGAGAGCCTTCTTTTCGGTCATGGTGTTTGGATGTAAATAGGTTTGGAGTAAAGAGTATGAACTGGTTAAGGTAATAAGGGTGAACACGACTCAGGATTACTGACAAGCGTGCTTGAATACCCTCCTTAAAATCCGATTGGACCTGATAATTTAAAACTATATCCCCTTAGATGGTAGCGGGGATATAGGGATTGCAGAGGATGAATGAAAAACGATTCTAAATCTTTCCGGTTTTAGCGAAGCAGCAGCATCTTATTGGTTATCACCGCCTCATCCGTAATGATCCGATAAAAATAGATGCCGGAGGCGAGTCCGCTCCCGTCAAAGTTTACACTGTGGAAACCTGCACCATACTCCTGGTCTGTCAACGTCTGAATCTTTCGTCCGATCGTATCATAAACTTCTACTTTTACATGTTTCCTGTGATTCACAGAAAAGTTGATCTGTGTTTCCCCGCTAAAAGGATTAGGAAAGTTGTCGGAGATCATATCCTCATCCGGTACAGCTGAATCTATATAGAGGTTGTAGGAGATCTGCTGGCTATGATGGTTGTTAACCACAACCACGATCACCTCCGAGAGTTCCGGCCAGTTCCAGGTACTCTGCAGAATACCGCCTTGCGCATCCGGATCCGACAGCTGCAGGATGTCTGTATACCCTCCATAGAAAAATCCGATCAGAGCCAGATTGGCTCCCGGCCGGTTCGATTCCAGCCGGACTCCGGGCTGGCCCAGCAGGGCTCCCTGCGGCTCCACCCGGTAATAACGGGCCCCTTTGGCGGAGAGAATTTCTGAAATCACACTGTCGGGCACAGCGGGCAGAGTGCCCCTGAAGCTGGGATTGGGATAGTTGTCGCTATCTTCAAACCCTAAAGAGAATCCCGACTTGAGCGGGCCGGCCGACGCGTGCCAGGCGTGATTGAGAAGGTGGGCAGACGCCAATGTGGTAAACTCTGACTGCAACTGCTGATCCACCGCTTCTAAAAAGGAGATGTAGGCCTTCCGGGTGTCTTCATCGGACATCTGTTGCTTCTCCCAGTCTTCTCCGATCCGATCCCAGACATCACGCCAGAATTCAATCCCATACATTTCATAAAAATAGAGCATCCAGGTTATATGAAAATAAGAACCAGGCACAGCCCGGTGAGGGCTGCCAAATATCGAATTAGAATTGACCCTGTTCCGGTTCCAATCTCCATTGTCTCTGTCGTAAGACATCAAGTAGTTGTATTAATCATCCACATCGGGGTGTACCACCTCCTCCATCATGACGGCATCCATCTCCATCCAGTCACTTCTTCCGGCATCCCCCTCCCATCGATTGGCCGCATATTGAATAGCATGCTTGATTTCATGGGCGATGGTGACATAGAGGGAACCGTAGCGGTTTCCCTCACGATGATTGTTTTCCGGAAAGCCGTTAAATGTGTTGTGAATTACAATTTCAGTGGTTCCGCCGGTTTGCCGGGTATAACCGTAAAAACCGGTCCTCTGAAAACGGATGACATAGGGCTCATCCAGCACAAAATCATGAAACCCGATCGTTTCCACCTGGTAGCGCCAGGAGGAGTCTGCCATGGCCGCTGCCCTCTCGATATAGTCGGGGATCCCACTTCCGTTGCTGTCCTCCTCCGGAACTGCATTATCCCCTGTCGTCTGATAGTAAAGAGCGAAGTTTCCGGACGGTGAAAGGTGGACATATTCACTTTCCGAATGTACGGGAACGGCCTGCTCTATCAGAGCCTCGCCCATCCGGAGGGTTTGCAAGGGAAGCTCATCGCGGATCTGCTCAAACTCCACCAGATAAGGGGTCATGCACTTGATCGGTGCGCCGGAGTCATCTGCAAACCGCGCCTCTACCTTTTCCGGCTGAAAACCGGCGTAAAGCTTTTGAAGGATCGCCTCTTCCGGGGTAATTTCCCCTGACTGGAGAGCGCTCTCAATATGAAGCAGGGTCTCATGGGAAACCACGCCGGTGGATTGCGCCGACAGGCCTCCGGCCCACAGCGTGATGGCCAGGGATGCCGCCATTACGCATGCGATACATTTCGTCACTCTATACATTCTCAACCATCATATCGCAGAGTTATCACTGCCATCCATTCGCTCACTATTCATGACCCCGGTTAGGTAATCCGGCCTGACAATCTGCACAGTTCTGCTATCAGGCCCGGCAGGGGTGTTCATTTTTTTTAAAAATCGCCGTAACTTACGGATTCGTTCGGTCTATATCGAACACTGGAACAGATACCCGGTAAAGAAATCCATCACCCGGCTAGATAAGAGGGAGGAGGCCGTTCATCCCGCAAAGGGAGGGCCGAATCAGCCCCGCCGGGAAAACAGACAACGTTGCACCCCATATGAAATACGAAGTCATCCTCTACTACTATTTTCATCCAATCCGCAATCCTGAAAAGTTTTGCAAACGCCATAAAAAGTTTCTCCGTGAACTCGATGTGAAGGGGCGGGTCTACATCAATGAAGAGGGGATCAATGGAACGCTGGGAGGCACTCCCGAACAGATGGAGAGCTATAAAAAGTATCTGAGAAGCCTGCCGGGTTTTGAAAATACCCAGTTCAAAACCGATCCTCACGACTCTGTCCCTTTTCGGAAGCTGATCTGCAAAGTGAGGGATGAAATCGTCTCTATCCATATCGATGGGCTCGATCCCAGGGAGGGTGGCCACTATCTTTCGCCGGCGGAGTGGCGCAGGGTAATGGAGGAGGAAGAGGATTATGTAATGATCGATGTGCGCAATAACTATGAATCTCGAATCGGACACTTCGAAGGCGCCATCAAGCCCGATGTCACCAATTTTTATGAGTTCCCGCAGTGGCTCGAAGAGGCCGAGAAAGAGATCCCGAAAGAGAAAAAGGTGCTGATGTACTGTACAGGCGGTATCCGCTGCGAAAAATTTTCCGTTCTGATGAAAAAGAAAGGGTGGCAAGATGTCCATCAGCTCGAAGGGGGCATCTTGACGTATGGAAAAGAAGAGGGCGGCGTACATTTCAAAGGGAAATGTTTTGTATTTGATGACCGCCTGGTAGTGCCCGTCAACGAAGGGGACCTACAGCCGATTGCACGATGTGAAATTACCGGCAAACCAGCAGACAGCTACATAAACTGTGCCAATATGGAGTGCAACAGGCTGTTTGTTTGTTCAGAAGAGGGCGCAGCAAAATTGGAAGGGTGCTGCAGCGAGGCGTGCATGGAGAGTGAATTCAGACGGCCCTTCGAACCTGAAAATGCGTTCCGGCCGTTCCGAAAATGGTATAACTATTTTGACGGCGATTTCAAGGAGCGGGAACTTCAGGATGACCTTGTTCGCTCACTCGGAAAGTTATTTTCCATTGGAGGAAGTATTCGACTTATCC